>NZ_KV821813.1:144626-260376 GCF_001815745.1 Corynebacterium sp. HMSC064E07
CATAAACTCACACAGTTTCACATTTGCAGCCCATGCCCGTATTCACATGCGCACCCCATATTCACAGGTGCAGCCCGCAACTTTTAGGGCTGCCAGTTTTGGGGCTAGGTAGCAACTAGGTAGCAAAAAGGGTTAAAGGCAAAAGGCACGTACCCCACGGTACGTGCCTTTTCAGCCGGTCGGACTCAGACAGTCTAGATAACCTGGTTCTTACCAACGGCCACAACGCCACCAGCGCTGACCTTGAAGCGCTCTGCGTCCTTCTCCGGATCGACACCGATAATGGCGCCGTCGGAAACTACAACGTTCTTGTCCAAAATCGCATGGCGAACCACTGCTCCGCGGCCGACGCGAACGCCTGGGAAGAGAACCGAGCCCTCCACCGTCGCGCCATCCTCGACCACAACGTTGGTGCTAATCACCGAGTTGCGGACCGTACCACCGGAGACAATCGAACCAGCACCGACCATCGAAGCCTGAGCAATACCGCCCTGGACAAACTTGGCCGGAGGCAGGTTCTCCTCTGAGAAGGTGTGGATTGGCCACTTCTTGTTGTAGAGGTTAAACACCGGGTGGACGGAAATCAGGTCCATGTTGGCCTCGTAGAAGGCATCGATGGTACCGACATCACGCCAGTAGCCCTTGTCACGTTCGGTCTCACCCGGAACGTAGCTGTCCTTGAAGTCCCAGACGAAAGCTTCGCCCTCCTCTACCAGCATCGGAATAATGTTTCCGCCCATATCATGGTCGGAGTTTTCATCTTCCGAGTCACGCTTAATAGCGTCGATAAGCGCGGAGGTAGTGAAGATGTAGTTACCCATCGACGCGAACGTCGAGTTCGGGTCATCCGGGGTGCCGGGCGGATCAGCCGGCTTCTCCAGGAACTCGGTGATTCGGTTGTTGTCATCGGCATCGATGACACCGAATGCGCTGGCCTCAGAACGCGGGACGCGGATACCAGCGACCGTCACGCCAGCGCCAGACTCGATGTGGGCCTCCAGCATCTGCTGCGGATCCATGCGATAGACGTGGTCGGCACCGAAGACGATGACGTACTCCGGATCCTCGTCGTAAACCAAGTTCAGCGACTGCAGAATCGCGTCCGCCGAACCGGTGAACCAGCGCTTACCCAGACGCTGCTGAGCCGGCACCGGGGTGACGTACTGGCCGGTGATGCCAGACAGCTGCCACGCCTGCGAAATGTGACGGTCGAGCGAGTGGGACTTGTACTGGGTCAGCACACAGATCTTCAAGAAACCTGCGTTGACCAGGTTCGACAGCACGAAGTCGATAAGCCGATAGCTACCGCCGAAAGGCACGGCGGGCTTAGCGCGGTCTTCCGTCAGCGGGAAGAGACGCTTGCCTTCGCCACCGGCAAGGACAATGGACAAAACATGTGGTTGACTCCTCACACCAACCAACCTATATGCGATTTACGTTCCTCGCTGCCAGTCTCCCCTCCCCGCTACCCACACCCAGGCATATCAAGCGACGGAAATTGTCAAATCTGGTTACGCTGGAACTATGCGTGTTGCCATGATGACCAAGGAATACCCTCCGGAGATTTACGGCGGAGCAGGTGTTCACGTAACTGAACTGACTCGTTTCATGCGCGGCCTCGACGGCGTTGACGTCGATGTGCACTGCATGGGTGCTCCTCGCGATGAGGCGGATGTATATGTCCACGGCGTTGACCCGGAGTTGAAGGATGCCAACGCCTCGATTAAGACGCTGTCCACGGGGTTGCGCATGGCAAATGCCGCCGCGGCAACCGACATTGATGTCGTCCACTCTCACACGTGGTACTCGGGCCTGGGCGGTCACCTCACTGGTCTGCTCAAGGGCATTCCGCATGTGGCAACCGCGCACTCACTGGAGCCGCACCGCCCATGGAAGCGCGAGCAGCTTGGCGGCGGTTACGACGTTTCCAGCTGGTCCGAGCGCAATGCTATGGAGTACGCAGACGCTGTCATTGCTGTTTCCGCGCGCATGAAGGACGCCATCCTGGATGCCTACCCGCGTATCTCCCCCGACAAGGTCCACGTTGTCCTGAACGGTATCGACACCGAGCTGTGGTACCCGCGCCCGACGTGGGAAGAGTCCAAGGAACAGAACGGCTGGTCTGTCCTGGAGGAGCTCGGCGTTGACCCGTCTCGCCCGATGGTCGCGTTCGTCGGCCGCATCACCCGTCAGAAGGGTGTCGCTCATTTGGTCAAGGCCGCATCGCTTTTCGACGACGGTGTGCAGCTCGTTCTGTGCGCCGGCGCTCCGGACACCCCGGAAATCGCGAAGGAGACTGAGCAGCTCGTCCATGACCTCCAGGAGAAGCGCGATGGCATTTTCTGGGTGCAGGACATGCTGCCGAAGGAGAAGATCCAGGAGATTCTGACGGCCGCGGATTCCTTCGTCTGCCCGTCCATCTACGAGCCGCTGGGCATCGTTAACCTCGAGGCTATGGCCTGTGGCACCGCCGTTGTCGCCTCTGATGTCGGCGGTATTCCGGAGGTTGTCGTCGATGGTGAAACCGGCACTCTGGTTCACTACGACGAGTCCGATCCGGAGGGCTTCGAACGAGGCATCGCTGCCGCTGTCAACAACATGGTCGCCGACCGCGACCGCGCTGCCAAGGTTGGCCAGGCGGGTAAGAAGCGCGCTGAAGATGTGTTTAGCTGGGAGAACATCGCTCAGCAGACCGTCGAGGTCTATAAGTCTTTGATGTAGCTGGCTGTCTGCGAGACGCCACGGATGCGCGGTGGACGGAGTCTCCTCATAAGGCCCATCGCTTCCGAGAAGGAAGCGGTGGGCCTTTTTTAGCCTTTTTACTAACCCCGTTCAGGACATTTACTTATGCCTTTGCCCACTTTCCTAAACCTAATTTAAGTTTTGGCTGAATTTATCATTCCTGGTCAATAGCATACTGAGTATGAGATTCACTAAGAAGGTGGCAGCAGTTGGTGCCGCCATTGCCATAGCGCTAGCGGGTGCAGTACCGCATCAGGCGCTCGCTACAGAAGTAGCCCCATCCCCTAGTACCGCTACCATCACCGAGCGTGGTCCCCTTGGACAGTCCGGTCGCTGGTTTACCGACGGTGACGGCCGTGCTTTCCTCACTCAGGGATCGAACATCGTCTACAAGCACGATCCTTACACCCCAGAGGCCGGAGGCTTTAACGAGGACGATGCTGACTGGCTCGTGCAGCAGGGCTTCGACTCCATGCGAGTCGGCATTATCTGGAAAGCAGTAGAGCCAAAGCCCGGCGAGTACAACGACGAATACCTGGATTCCATTGCCCGCACTATCTCCATGCTCACTGAGCGTGGAATCGCGGTCTTGGTCGATGCCCACCAGGACATGTACAACGAGAAGTTCGAAGGCGAATTTGCCCCGGATTGGGCTGTCATTGACGACGGGGTTCCCAGCCTCTTAAAGGTTGGCTTCCCCGCTAACCAGGCTCTCAATATCGGACTCATTAGGGCATACGACAACTTCCTGAATAACCGCGAAGGGCCAGGCGGCGTTGGGTTGCAGGAGCGTTACGCAGCCATGTGGGGCCATGTCGCCAAACGCCTTGGCGACATGCCGGGACTGATGGGCTACGACATCATAAATGAACCGTGGCCAGGCTCCGCATACCCACTGTGCTATCTGGCTCTCGGCGACTGCGGCCCGGCTAAGGAAAAGCTCGATGAACTGCACCAGAAGGCTGCCAATCAGATTGTCGACAAGGACCCGGACGCTATTGTCCACTACGAGCCCTACTCCATGTGGAACACCGGATTGAACACGAATCCGGCAGCCCCGGAGGTTCCTGAAACCGCTGGTACGGCCCTCAGCTGGCATGTCTACTGCACCACGAATGCCCTGTTCAACACCTACACGGGCTGTGACTTCTTCGATGGTCGTACCTTCGACAATGCGGAAATCGTCTCATCCGGTAACGGCTCGGCCACACTGCTGTCCGAGTTCGGTGCGACCGACGATGCCGATACCCTCAATGGCGTAATTTCGCTTGCCCGCCGCCACATGGTCGGCTGGCAGTACTGGTCCTACTGCGGATGCAACGACCCGACGACGCAGAACCAGAAGGAACAGGGCATGGTCTTCGACCCTACTGTTCCAGGACCTGTAGGTGCCGATGCCTTCAACCGCGACAAGATGACCATCCTCGCCGCTCCACACCTGCGAGCGGTCGCAGGCACCCCGCAAGCTACCGACTGGAACCGCGACACCCGTGTCTACCAGGCCAGCTGGAACAATAACCGCGTCGACGGCACCGGAGTTTTCGCACCTGGTTCCACCAGCGAGCTCGTTGTGCCCTCGATCAACTTCCCGAATGGGTTCACAGTGAATGTCGAAGGCGGTCACGCCACTGTCGCTGCCGATGGCCAGACCGTTCATATCGTCTCCACTGCTGACCAAGTGACAGTCACCATCCAGCCGAAGTAGAACCAACCGCTCGATTCACCAAATCGCGCCCTGTGGATTTTTCCGCAGGGCGTTTTTCTTGCCACGATTTCCTTACCCACAAGCCGATCGGACATCTAACAGACGACCCGCCCCAGCTTGGGCTACAAATATCGCGAATATAATGGCTTCCATGACCACTCACGAGAATTTTCCAACGGTCCGACACACAATTTTCCAAAACTCACTGATGTCCGCACTGCTCGATGGCATCTACGACGGCGAGATGACCATTGGCGAAATCCTTGGTCATGGAAACTTCGGCATCGGTACCTTCGACGGCCTCGATGGCGAAATGGTAATCCTCGACGGGGTCTGCTGGCAGGTGCGTCACGACGGCTCCGCAACCCGGGCCACCATGGATCAGCGCAGCCCCTACACGGTGGTGACCAACTTCGTCCCGCACACGGTGATGGATGCGCCGGAAAACCTGACTCGCAAGGAAATTAGCCCCATCATCGATTCCCTGGTGCCGAGCCAAAACTTTATGTACGCACTGCGGATTACCGGCGAATTTGAGTGGGTGAAGACTCGAACCGTCGTAAAGCAGGAAAAGCCGTACCAGAAGATGGTTGATGCGACGGAAGAAGACGCCTCGGTTGATTTTGAGAACCTGCAGGGCACGATTGCGGGCTTCCGCACGCCGGTCTATGAGAAGGGAATTTCGGTGCCCGGCTGTCACGTGCACTTCCTCGCGGAAGGCGGCACCGGCGGCGGGCATGTGCTGGACTTTAAGCTGCGCTCGGGCACTATCGAACTGTGCCCGGGCACTGACCTGCAGCTTCGCCTTCCGCTAACGGCGGAATTCTCGGATGCTGACCTGGATCCGGAAGACCTGGATGAGCAGATTCACAAAACCGAGGTCAAGGAGTAAACGCTAGTCTCCCGGGCGGCCAAGACGAGTGACGTAGGCACGGGCGGTGACGTGCATCTCTGCAGGTAGCGCCGCAATGCGTTCCTGCAGCACCTCCGGGTGAATATGGCGTGCCGACGGGCTCATACCGATCTGCGCGGCGATTGCACCCTGGTTGAGGTTCATACCGAACTCCACCAGCTCCGGGTCGCCAACAGGCACGAGGTGCCCCTCTGCCTGGGAAATCATGCGCTCGACCTTGCCGCGCTCGACATCAATGATGCCCAGTGGCTCACGAAGCTCACCCAAGTGACCAGTGGTGGCAGTCAGAACCACAACCTGGCCGCCCGGCTTGAGCACGCGAGCGAACTCCTCCGCGTTGCGAGGTGCGAAGACGACTGTAAGCGCATCGATGGAGCCATCACGCAGCGGCAGACGCGCCCACGCATCGGCTACAACGGCGCCGAGGCGCGGGTGGCTCTTGGCCAGGTGCTTGGCGGCCGGCACAGACACATCAATGCCTACGCCACGGGAATTGCGAATGCTGTCCAGCGTGTGTGCGAGGTAGTAACCAGTGCCCGCACCGACTTCGCAGATGACTGGGCTGGCGGCCTCGGACACGTTGGCGTCGTCAAGCACGTCCTGGACGTTGCCTGTAACTGCCTCAACGAATGGAGCATAGTGGCCACCAGAGAGGAACTCCTCGCGGGCGGTAATCATCTTGGCGTCATCGCCGGTGTAGCGCAGACCAGCCCCACCGGCGAGCGTAACGTAACCCTGGCGGGCGACATCATAGCTATGTCCGGATTCGGACTTCAGAGTCATTCGTTCGGCATCACCAAACTTCAAATCAGTGCCATCGATGGGGTCAGCAAGCACATCAATGATGTCAGCTAGCACGTCGGTCACTCCTCAAACTGAGCTAGAAAAATAATTTTCACTATCTTAGCCCGTGACGAGCTCAGCCAAGTAACTCCAATGCGAGTTACTGACTACGTTTATGACAAAAATTGCCCGAAAACTGGCTTGAAAGTGTCATAAACTCGCACAGTTTCACATTTGCAGCCCGTATTTTTTGTTCATAAACCCTCATTCGAGCCGTTATCACCTGAAAAAGAAAAGGCGACCTACACCACTGGTGTAGGTCGCCGCTGGGTCAAAACCGGACAGGCCCGGCCACTACCCGGCCTCTACCCGATACCCCACTACTCTGCTACTCCACTACTGCTACAAGCTCTGCACCGAGCTCCTTGGCTTCCTCCGGGGACAGTTCCACCACCAGGCGCCCACCACCATCTGCGGGGACGCGCATCACAATCTTCTTGCCCTCTTTAACTGCCTCCAGCGGACCATCACCGGTACGCGGCTTCATTGCTGCCATGTGAACTCCTTCGTTCTAAGACAATGTCGATGCAGGAGACGACCAGCTACCCCAGCTCAGCTGTGGTAGCTGGGAGATTGACAATCCCGGTTCAAGACCTCGGTCTAAGACCCCGGTTTAAAATCCCGGTTTAGAATCCCGGTCGGCATTTCGACTACTTCTCTTCATCATAGTCTTTTGTTTCACGCAGCGGCATGGGTGAAGCGCCTCAAACTACGCCCCTTACACCAGCCCACGCACCGGATGCAGTGGTGCAAAATCACCAGAAATAGCCAGAGTCATGCGACAGACATCAAGGGTTTCGGACACCTGATGCGAACGAAACACCGCAACGCCGGCAGCTGCCGCATGGGCAGTCGCGGCCAAGGTGCCGGGCACACGTTGCTCGACCGGGCGGTCCAGAGTCTCACCGACGAAGTCCTTATTCGACAGCGCCATAAGCACCGGCCAGCCTGTAGCCACGAGCTCATTGCAGCGCCGCAGAAGTTCGAGGCCGTGGTAGGTGTTCTTGCCAAAGTCGTGGGTGGGATCGATGAGGATGCGGTCCTCCGGCACGCCAGCGTCCACTGCCCTCTGGGCGAGTTTGCCGGTTTCTGAGATGACATCGTCCACGACGTCGTCGTAACGCACGCGAATCGGATTGGTGCGTGGCAGTGCCCCACCTGTGTGCGAGCAGACGTAACCCATCCCGTGGGAACCCGCGACTTCCAGCAGCTCCGGGTCATGGCCCGCCCAAGTGTCATTAATGAGGTTGGCGCCAGCGTTAATGGCGGCCTCTCCGACTTCGGCGCGCCAGGTGTCGACGCTAATGTGCAGGTCAGGATAGCGCTCGCGGACCTTCGCGATGGTCGGCACCACGCGCTCGATTTCCTCGGCAACAGTTACTTCTGCACCGATACCGGCCTTGACGCCGCCGATGTCGACAATGCCCGCGCCTGCCGCAACAACTTCGTCGACGCGAGCAAGCGCAGCCTCCTCCGCAGCCGTCGCGCCACGGTCATAGAAGGAATCCGGGGTGCGATTGACGATGGCCATCACCGTCGGCACCGCGGAGTCCTGATAAAAACTCCGCACAGCGTCCTACCTTTCGCTGAAGCGACGGACTCGGCGGAGCTTTTCGGAAACGTCAGAGGTCGGCTCACACTCTTCCAACAGCTTTTCGTGCGCGGCCTCGATGTACTCGACCGCTTCGTCAATGGAGTCGGTGACCAGGAAAAGGTCCATATCAGTCGGAGAAATCAGCTCCATGGCCACTAGTTTCTCACGCATCCAATCAACCAGCCCCGACCAGAACTCAGTGCCGAGCAGCACGATTGGGTGATTTTCCACCTTCTCGGTCTGCACCATCACCAGTGACTCAAAAAGTTCATCGAGCGTGCCGAAACCACCCGGCAGGCAAATAAACGCCTGCGAATACTTCAGGAACATGGTCTTCCGCACGAAGAAGTAGCGGAAGTTCATGCCCAGGTCGACCCAGTCATTCAAGTGCTGCTCGTGCGGCAGCTCAATGCCCAACCCAATGGACAGGCCGTCGGCGTCGTAGCAGCCGCGGTTGGCGGCTTCCATGATGCCCGGGCCGCCACCAGTGATGGTCGCGTAACCCGCCTCCGCCAGCACCTTGCCCAGGTCGAAGCCCCACTGGTAGTAAGGGCTGTCCTCTGGCAGACGTGCCGAACCATATACCGTCACCGCCGGCGGGATTTCCGCCAACGCACCAAAGCCGTCAACGAACTCCGACTGAATGCGCAGCACACGCCAGGTATCGTTGTGCAGCCAGTCCGTGTTCGGATTGTGTGACAACAGCCTGCGGTCGGTCGTAGACGCCTGCGGTTCGCCCGCCTGTCGGATCGCGATTGGGCCGCGGAGTGCACGGCGCTTAGCTGGGGACGGAGTACGTACAGGTTTCATAACCTCACAATGTATGCCAGCAATGACATACGCGCACCCGCTCGGCGAGGGTGGGGTGTGATTCTAGGCTCACTCAGCCACCGGCGCGGTGGTCAAGTACCGCCGCACATCCTCCCACAGTGCCGTTATGCACTCGACCGGAATCTGCTCATCCTTCTTGTGGCAGTACGCCGGGTCACCCGGGCCAAAGTTCACCGCAGGAATGCCGAGCGCCGAAAAACGCGCCACATCGGTCCACCCAAACTTGGGCTTTACGACGTCGCCTGCGACCGCAACCAACTCCTTCGCAGCCGCCGCATGCAGTCCAGGCAGCGCCCCAGGGCTCACATCCTCGACATCGACGGTGAGGTCCTCGGGCGCGAACTCGTCGAGTCCAAGCACCTCTCGGAAGTGCGCCATGGCCTCATCGGCGCTGCGGTTGGGCGCGAATCGGAAGTTGACTCGCAGCACCGCCTCGTCGGGAAGCGTATTGGTAGCAACCCCGGCCTCCAGCCAGACGACGTTGAGCCCTTCGCGGTAGGCCAAGCCGTCGATATCCACGGTCTGCGGTTCATAGGCGGCAATGCGTGACAGCACCGGTGCTAACTTGTGCACGGCGTTGTCGCCGAGCCACGCCCGAGCCGAGTGTGCACGTGTGCCGTGAGCGGTCAGACGCAGGCGAATAGAGCCCTGGCAGCCGGCTTCGATGACATTGCCGCTGGGCTCGCCCAGCAAAGCGACATCGCCAGCCAGGAGCTCCGGATGCGACTCACTCAAGTGCCGCAACCCGTTGAACTCCGCGGCGATTTCTTCGCATTCGTACATGATGAGTGTCAGGTCGCGCTGCAACTCCTGGCTTGCCGCCAGCGTCGCAAAAGCATGCAGGTAGACTGCGTCACCGCTTTTCATATCCACAGTTCCACACCCAAACAGTGTGTCTCGCCCCTGCGCGTCTACCCCACGCGTCGAGGGCACATTGTCCGCAGTCGGCACCGTATCCAGGTGTCCTGCCAAAATCACGCGCTGCGGCAACCCCCGATGGGTCCGCGCAATCACGTTGTTGTCAATGCGCAGGACCTCAATCGACTCATTTGCCTGCGCGACCTCACGCAATGCCGCCTCGACGGCATCCGCAATCGCGGTCTCATTGTGGGACACCGATTCGATGTCCACCAGTGCCGCCGTGAGGTCTACAGGATCTTGGAGCAGATTTAACTTCGATTTCACATCAATTAAGCGTACAAACCATTGTGCGCCAGCGAAACCAGAATTTTGTGATGAATATGCGCCGCACGACCATTGATCGCATCCCCATTGGCGGGCGCGCCACCACCGAGGAACAACGCCAGCTCATGCGGTTCGGCGGAGGTCACACCAATTCTCCCCTCCGCCGAGCGCTTAAGCCCATCAGCCACCTCAAAGACCAGGGTTTTCGCTCCTTCCGGGAGAGTTTGGGCAATGATTGCCTCCGGAGTTTCGCTTGTCGACGACCCCGGCGCCCGCTCCTCCCCCGCAGAATCGGTCGCCTCTCCGTTGCCGCTTTCTTCCTCGACAACCCCCGCGCCGGGTCCATAGACCACAGCCACACGGGAGCCATAGACCGCAATCACCGGACGCAGCTCATTCGTGCTGACAATCACCGTAGAACCGGCCAACGGCTTGCAGACGGCCGCGACAATCTTGGCCGTTGCATGTGGCAGCTGCACTGGAGTGGGATCGATGTCTCGTCGATAAGCAGGACGAAGCGTTTCGGCGACATCGCCCAGCTCATCGCGCTCCCACATCGGCAGGGCATCGATGCGTGCCTGCTGATCGCGGTTCTTGCGCTCCAGCAGAAGACGGGCGATCATGCCACCACCGAGCCCCACTGCGATGGCAACTGCGATAACCAGCACCAGACGGTTCGGCGCGATGAGCGCAACCACTGCGGCAATCACCACACCGACTGCGCCAATTGGCATTGCTCGCGGCGGCAAAACGAAACCAAAGAAGCTGGCTACGGCAAGAATCCAAGCACTCAACAGTGCGAATCCGACATAGAAGACCACCGGCAGGGCCAGGACGAAGCCGAGTCCGAGCACACTGACAGCAATGATGAGGCTAACTAAGAACCACTGCTTCATTTTCTGTGTGCTTTCAAGGCCAGCTAGGGGCATAGTTCATCCTTCCGCGAAGATTCCTTAAAGGGATACTAATATTAAGAATCATGATTACATCTGGTGCTGTCGCTACGGGAATCGCCAACATCGCAA
Organism: Corynebacterium sp. HMSC064E07; assembly: GCF_001815745.1. Classification (NCBI taxonomy): domain Bacteria; kingdom Bacillati; phylum Actinomycetota; class Actinomycetes; order Mycobacteriales; family Corynebacteriaceae; genus Corynebacterium; species Corynebacterium sp. HMSC064E07. The sequence goes on from NZ_KV821813.1 coordinate 155,465, forward strand.
TGGACGGTACAGTTCTCGATACTTGGTTTCCCGCACCTCAGTTAAGCGATGAGGTCGTAGAATCGAGCACTCACCGGCTCGGCGCCGCTGATCTGACCCCACAGTTGCTTCGTCAGGTGATTTTGGACGAGGATCGCCGCGTGGAGCAGGTGGCAGTGCGCACGTCCATTGAGGATTTGTCCAAGCCGGCTGTCGACCCGCACGATGCCTACCTGCGCCTGCATCTGCTCTCCCACCGCTTGGTCAAGCCGCACCAGCTCAACACCAAGGGGCTCTACGAGCTGCTCCATGTCGTGGCGTGGACCAACAAGGGGCCATGCCTGCCGGACAACTTCGAGCAACTGCGTACCCACTTGCGCGTCCGCGGCCTGATTCACGTCTACGCCATCGACCGCATGCCGCGCATGGTCGACTATGTGCTGCCCGCAGGTGTCCGCATTGCAGAGGCCGAGCGCGTGCGGTTGGGCGCTTATCTGGCACCGGGTACGTCAGTACTGCGCGAGGGATTTGTCTCGCTGAACTCGGGCACTCTGGGCCCATGCAAGATTGAGGGACGTCTATCCTCCGGTGTCGTCATTGGCGCGCACACGAAGGTGGGACTGTCGGCCTCCATCATTGCCGCTCACGACGATTCCGGTCAGCGTAAGCCGCTCACGGTTGGCGAGCGCTGCCACATCGATATCGCGGCCGGCACCGTCGGCGTCAGCCTCGGTAATGACTGCATTATTGACCGAAGCATCCTCATTGCCCCCGATACGCCCATCGATGTCCCCGCGGAGAACCGCCGTATTCAGGCATGGGAAATCTCCGGCCGCAACAATATGCACTTCTACCATCACCCGGACCACTCGGCAGTGTGCGTCCGCCGCACGGAACGCCCGGGCAATGACGAAGGTGCCGCTACTTTCACTCAGCTTGCCGACGTGCCGGATGAGCTGGCCGGATAACCTACTTTAGGTGTCTTGAAGGCACATTAATGGGCCCCGAAACGGTGAATGGGGGTAAACCCGTAATACGGTTATTGCCCCTGTTATCAGCGAGGTAATGTTTGCGACATGACCGAATCGCAAATTACCTCCACCTCCGGCGAGACATCTCAGCTGGGCAAGGGGCTGCAGGTTCGACACCTGACCATGATGGGTCTTGGCTCCGCAATCGGTGCCGGTCTTTTCCTTGGTACGGGCGTCGGCATTAAGGCAGCTGGCCCGGGTGTTCTCATTTCCTATGTCATCGCTGGCTTCATTGTCGTCCTCGTCATGCAGATGCTCGGCGAGATGGCCGCTGCCCGCCCGACACCGGGTAGCTTCTCCACCTATGCCGAGATGGCCTTTGGTTCCTCGGCTGGCTTTGTCCTCGGCTGGCTCTACTGGTTCATGCTCATCATGGTGCTCGGCGCTGAAATTACCGGTGCCGGTGCCATCATGGGTGCGTGGTTCGGTATTCCGGGCTGGATTCCAGGCCTGATCTGTGTTGTCTTCTTCGCTGTAGTGAATTTGGCGAATGTGCGCGGTTTCGGCGAGTTTGAGTTCTGGTTCGCGTTCATCAAGGTCGCGGTGATTATCGCGTTCCTGGTCATTGGCGTTCTTCTTTTCTTCGGTCTGCTGCCAGGCACCAGCTTCGTCGGTACGACGCATATTGCCGAATCCGGATTCCTCCCGAATGGCGTTTCCGGCATTGCCGCTGGTCTGTTGGCCGTGGCCTTCGCCTTCGGCGGTATCGAGATTGTCACGATTGCCGCTGCTGAGGCCGAGGATCCGCAGCGCTCCATCGCTGCTGCTGTCCGCTCGGTAATCTTCCGCATCTCTGTGTTCTACCTGGGCTGCGTGACCGTCATCATCCTGCTGTTGCCGTACTCCCAGATCGACGGCGCTGACTCCGCAGCTGAGTCGCCGTTCACCCAGGTTCTAAAGCAGGCGAACATTCCAGGTGCGGTTGGCTTCATGGAGGCCATTATCGTTCTGGCGCTGCTGTCCGCGTTCAACGCTCAGATTTACGCAACCTCTCGCCTGGTCTACTCGATGTCCACCCGCGGTGAGGCACCGCGCTTCTTCGCCCACACCAATGAAGGCGCAGTTCCGAACCGTGCGGTCATCATGTCGATGGTCTTCGCCTTCGTCTCCGTGGGCCTGCAGGTTGTCTTCGACGGCTCGAGTGTCCTGGTCTTCCTACTGAACGCTGTCGGCGGCTGCTTGCTGGTGATCTGGCTGGTCATCGCCCTGTCTGAGATTAAGCTGCGCCCGCAGATGGAGGCCAACAACGAGCTTTCCGTTCGCATGTGGGCCTACCCGGCACTGTCCTGGGTAGCGGTCATCCTGATTCTGGGCCTCGCTGTTGGCATGCTCACCGATTCTGGTGCTCGCCAGCAGGTTATCGCCGTTGTGTGTGTCACTGCGTTCCTCGCGGTGCTCGCTGCACTGACTAAGAAGAGCCGCACCGCGGCCCGCGAGGCTCTCGAGTCCAGCGATAGCAACTAGCCGTTAGCAACTGGCTGCAGGGCCTAACCACCCTGCTACCCCTATCCGAACATTTCCTTGCTACACATTTGCGGAACACTTTTCATAGATAGGGATATGCCGGTAGCCTGTTTTCCATGAAATTTGGAGCACAAGCTACCGGCATTGCCACTTTTAACAACGATACTGTTCTCGACGTCTGGTTCCCCGCCCCCAAGCTCATCGAAGAGGGCGTGGCAACCTCCACCACGACCGGAACCATCGACGCCGACGCACTGCCTGAAGATTTCACCTACCTCACAGATCTGGCCGTAGCCGATGCGGACCGCGGCACCACCCGCCATCTGGTCACAGCTACCATCGCTTCACTCGATGACGCACCAGTTGACACCATCGATGCCTACCTGCGCCTCCATTTGCTGTCCCACCGCCTGGCCACCCCCAACAGCATCAACCTGGACGGCATCTTCGGCAAGCTCAACAATGTGGTGTGGACGAATTTTGGCCCCTGTGCTGTCGAAGGCTTCGAGGTAACCCGAGCCAAGCTGTCGCGCCGCGGGCCTGTCACCGTCTACTCCATCGATAAATTCCCCCGCATGGTCGACTACGTCACTCCCACCGGAGTCCGCATCGGTGACGCTGACCGCGTACGCCTAGGCGCCCACCTCGCAGAGGGCACCACAGTCATGCACGAGGGCTTCGTCAACTTCAACGCAGGCACGCTTGGACACTCCATGGTGGAAGGCCGTATCTCTCAGGGGGTCGTCGTCGACGACGGCTCCGATATCGGCGGTGGTGCGTCCATCATGGGCACACTATCCGGTGGAGGTAAGGAAGTTGTGTCCGTCGGCAAGCGATGCCTACTCGGTGCGAACGCTGGACTCGGCATCTCGCTCGGCGATGACTGCGTACTCGAAGCCGGGCTCTACATCACTGCCGGCACCAAGTGCCACGTTGCCCTAGACGGTGTGAAGAAGACGCTCAAGGCCCGCGAGCTCTCGGGCGGATCGAATATGCTCTTCCGCCGCAACTCGCTCTCTGGTGCAGTCGAGGTTGTGCCGTGGGCTGCCGAAAAGGTGAAGCTCAGCGCGGAGCTGCACGCTAACTAAGGGGTCGTCGGCACGTCTGCCGGGGCCGCGATAGTCCGCGCGCTCCGGTAGGCACGTCGCTCACCAGTGACGGGGTCGACAAAGGCCAGCGCGGTCGCCGTCAATCGCAACTGCGGCGTGTACTTTGGCACTCCACTCGCGCTTGCCGACGGCCCCTGCGCCCCCGCTTCCCGGCCATAGGTATCCTCACCGAGGATGGGATAGCCTAGCCAGTCCATCGTCGCCCGCAGCTGATGCGTGCGGCCCGTATGGGGCTGTAGCCGCCAGTGCCCCACCTGCATGCGGCTGCCGCAATGCCCACAACCACAGCCGACTGCGTGCAGCGGAATGCTGGTGCTGGTCGCACCACCGCCATGGCTGTTCGCCAGCACATCGCCGATGTCCGCGGCTACTCGGCCGAGGAAGGTCACGGTTGTGCGTGCGAGCTTGAACTTGGGATTCTTCGCGGCAGCGCGAGCGAAATCGTCGGTCTCCACGACTTTTACTCCGCGCCCCGCCGGGTTGGGATCGAGCAGAAGCGTGACATCCCTGGTTTCCCCCACATGCCAATCATCGGGCATCACGGTGAGGCATTCGTATTCTTTGGTGATTTCCTGGTTTTGGAAAAGCTGCTGGTAGCGCGCACGGGTAGCCGGATTCCGGGAAAGCAACAGCAGCCCACTGGTCAGAAGATCCAGGCGGTGAACGGCCACTATCTCCGGTTCCCCGAGACTACGTCGCAGTCGCTCCTGCACGGTATTGGCCACGATGCGGCCATTGGGAGTCGCCGGCAGAAAAGGTGGCTTGTCTACGACCAGAAACTCATCGGTGTCGGCCACGATTGCCGGCTCAAAGGGGATGTACTCCTCGCGCTCGTGAGCGGCGGCATCGACTTGCGCTGCCTGACGGTTCTTCTCAAGGCCCCACCACGCATCTCGATTGCCTGCGGCACGTCCCACGGCACACTCCCTTTTTCATGATTTGGTCTATGCCGATGTCGGCACCGTTTGCAGCATTCGGCCTACGCGGGCCAGCACATCTGGCCGGGGCTAGCCGCGAATACGCGCCGCCGCCACTTCGATGTCGTTGAGCGTTGCTGTGAGCCCCACCCGCACGTGCTGCGCACCCTTGGGGCCGTAGAAGCTACCCGGCGCGACCAAAATGCCGCGTTCGGCCAGCCAATCAACGGTCTGCCAGCAGTCTTCCCCGCGCGTAGCCCACAGATAGAGCCCGCCCTCGGAGTCATCGATACGAAAACCTGCGGCTACCAGTGCATCATGCAGAATCTCACGGCGGTCACAGTATCGCTGCTTTTGTTCGGCCTCGTGGGAGTCGTCGTTAAGCGCGGCGATCGTGGCGTGCTGGATGGGTCCCGGCATCATCAGCCCCATGTGACGGCGCACGGAAACCAGCTCGGCGATGAGGTCCGCGTCGCCAGCGAACCAGCCGGTGCGGTACGACGCCATGTTCGACGTCTTGGACAGCGAGTGAATAGCCAGCAGGTTGGTGAAATCACCGTCGCACACTCGCGGGTCGAGAATACTGACTGGCTGTTCAGTCCAACCGAGCCCCAGGTAGCACTCGTCAGAGGCGACAACGACGTCCCGAGCACGCGCCCACTCAACCACCTTGCGCAGGTGTTCAACACCGAGGACCTTGCCGTTGGGGTTGCCCGGGGAATTGATGAACATCAGCGTCGGCGAGGCGGGGCCGATTTGCGTCAGCGAGTCCGCACGCAGCAGCTCAGCGCCTGCGATGCGAACGCCGACCTCGTAGGTGGGATATGCCAGCTCGGGGATGACGACGGTGTGCCCCGCGCCTACGCCGAGGAGGAAGGGAAGCCAGCCAATCGCTTCCTTGGTGCCGATGACCGGAAGCACATTGCCGCCATTGACCGCTGACTCCAGTCCCGTCACGCCGTAGCGCCGCGCCATCGCTGCAACAATCGCAGCACGTAGCTCAGGCGTGCCGACGGTCTGAGGGTAACCCGGTGCGGCAGCACCTTCGGTAAGGCCCTTCCGAATTATCGGAGCGACTTCATCGACCGGTGTGCCGACCGAGAGATTGACCATGCCCTCTTCATGCGCAGCCGCAGTGGCTTTCGCCTGCGTGAGAGAATCCCACGGAAACTGAGGCAAAAGAGAACCGGGAGTTACGCGCTTACGGGCAGCTGACATGGGCGGTGATGAAGTCCTTCCCGGGAAAAGAAATAGGTTTAATCATCTGTGGTTTTATTCTTCTGCCTGCGGCGGCAGAGCTGCCACGAATGGCACATCGAAGTCCTGGGGGCCGAGCTTGGCGGCACCACCCGGGGAACCCAACTCATCGAACCAGTCGACATTCGCATCGATGAATTCAACCCACTCATCCGGAACATCGTCCTCGTAGAAGATGGCCTCGACTGGGCAGACCGGTTCACAAGCGCCACAGTCCACGCACTCATCAGGATGAATGTAGAGCATGCGCTTGCCCTCGTAAATGCAGTCAACCGGGCACTCTTCAACACAGGCACGGTCGAGGACGTCAACACATGGCTGGGCAATGATGTAAGTCATGGTTTTAGGTTTAAGAACCTTTCTCACAAGATATGGGATGAGGCTTTCGCTATCTGTCGATTATGCCGTTCCGACGAGAAACAGAGCAAAATAGACAGAGCGGTATATTCAGATTGGAGTCTACACCCAACGTGGGTGTTGTTTTCAACTGGCTCCAGAAAGAGCCACATTGATGCGGGCCTGCCCTGTATCAATTCCTCACCGTCTCCTGCAGTATCCGCTGCGGTTTTCGCTAGAGTGCCCGCAGATGGCGCAGTGGCCAGGCACCGCCCAGCACACCGCAAACAAGCAGCAGCACTGTTCGCAACCACTGCCCCATTGCCAAGTCCCCACCGAAGGGCAGCACTGCCCACAGCAGAATGCCTGCAAAGCCCAGCACCCAGATGACAGTCGGAATTGCAGCTTTGGAGCGATCGCGTGTCCACAGCAACGCTGTGTTGGTGATAATCAGATTGGCAATATAGGCCAGCGGAATGGTCCACGGCAACGGAATAGCAACCGAGCCGATGGTAATCCACACTCCGAGGAAAACTACTTCAATCACCAACGCTGCCAACGCAGCCAGCGACAGCCAGACTAGCGCTACTGTGACCTCCCCCTGATGGAAGTTCTCGCGTGGCTGCGAACGTTCCGGGTCACCCCAATAGCGCTCATCCCCGAATGTGCGCTTTTCAATACTCAAGCGCTCGTTCTTCAACTTTCCGCCAGCAGCGTTAATCAAGTCTTCGCTTTCGTGAGGCTGAGGGTTACTCATCGTCCGCACTCCCCTCCGCTTCCAGATCCACGCTCGGTACAGAGTCGACGCTCGCTACCGGCTCTGGCGGTAATTGGATATTCACCAGCTCCCCCAGCTCTTCCAGGGACGCAGCGGTCGCCGTACCAAAACGGTATGCCTCAGTCGGTGCCACCGGCTGACACAGCAAATTGGAAAACGCCCAGACGGCTCGCGCACGACCAGAGCCATCGGTCTGCCCATAGACAGCATCCGGATTAACCTCGCTGACGGAACCATCGGCGAACCACACCTGCGTCGCATGCGCGCGCATGGCCTCAACCTTGGCAGCCACAGCGGCGTCATCCAGCTGAACCTCGAAATGGCCAGTCACGGTGGCGAAGTCGTCGACATCGCACGACTGCCAGCTCTCCGGTACCACGGTAATGGCATCCAGCCCCGCCGCCATTGCCTCACGATCGGTGACCGCCCACAGCGTCGGAAAGCGATTTCCGCACGCCGCGACAGTGATATCGTGCGCACGAATGTGGTCCGGATGCCCATAGCCACCATCGGCGTCGTAGGTAATGACCAGGTCTGGCTGCAGCTCATCGAGGATGGTGCGAAGCTGGGCGACCGCCTCATCACCTGAGTTCACGAAGGCACGCGGATGCTCATTGCCCTTGTCACCGGCCATCCCGGAGTCACGCCAACGTCCAGCGCCGCCGAGGAACCGCGGCGCGTTATCAGGACCGTTGGCGCCTAACGCACGCAGCGCCGAGCGCAACTCGGCGACGCGGAAACCGCCCAACTGGTCGGCTTCATCAGCAACTAGCCCCTGGTACGGCGCACCGATGACCTCTCCCAGCTCGCCCATCGTGCAGGTCACTACGCTTACCGACGCTCCGGAACGCGCGGCAGCCGCAATCAAACCACCTGTCCAAATGGACTCGTCATCTGGATGTGCGTGAACAAAAAGTAACTTCACGGACTTTCTTACTTCCCCTTGTTCTCCTGGTCGATGTTATCGCGGCCATCTTGGTTCTGACCCGAACCGTCCTGCTCTGTATCTTCGCGCGGATTATCTCTCGTCTGAGAATTCTCAGACGATTCTCGAGCCCCACTCTGTGTCGAGACACGGCGAACCTCGCCCAGAACACCGAGGCGGCCCAACACTGGGTCATCGGTCCACTGCGAAGAGTCCCTCCTCCCGGTAATTGTAATTTCCGGGCTGACCACCGTCAGCAAGCCGTCTTTCACCAAGGTCAGCTCGATACTGTGGCCAGCAATGATATCGGCGAGTTCAGCGGGCAACGCAGAACTGTCGGGAGCGAGCAGCTCATCAATCTGTGGGTCACAAAGACCGGAGAGATTCTCGCTCCGAGCAGCCGATTTCGGAGCAACTGGTACTCCATTTAGGTCAGCCGGCTCCGCTGAGGTAGAAGATTTGGACTGTTCAGATGGTGTTGTCCCGTCCAACGAGCCCTGCTCTTCAGCACTCTTTTCCCGATCTCCACTTGGCGCAGGCCTTGTCGAACTATCGACGAGCTCAGAATCAGACTCGGACTCAGACTCAGCAGCCGACTCTGCGCCCGCTTCGTCCAGGTCCTTCGGCGGCAGCGAACTGACCGAGCCTTCCGTACACACATAGCGTTCCCGGGCCGCCTGGACAGAACTGGGCTGCTCTGCCCATGCCACCACGGCATCGACAGTTCCGTAGGGCAACGAAGACCGCAGCATGTCCGCCGGAGAATACGAAACAACGGTGGCGGGGATACCAGCTGCAGTCAACTGGTCAGCGACCGCAAAAGCCGCAGCGCGTGCCGCTATACCGTCGCTGATGATGCCAATTCGTAGCGGATTGTCCTCAGTAAAACCAGCCTGTGGTGTCTCGAATCGCTCCTGGTCACCACCGTCACCAGAACCACCCGCAATTCGGCGCCCGGTGGCCACCTCTGAGACCTCTGCAACGTTGATGGTGCTCAGAATGGCCCGGCGGACGGATTCGTCGGCAAGCCTGCTCGACGCGAGATTGGTACTGAAAACCAGTTCCCGGTTCGGCTCATGGAAGAACTCAGCAACACCGGGGACCAGACCGTACGTCAGCTCAGAGGTCTCCGTCGGACGGACCTGCACGGCATGGATCTGCTTCGAACGCAGTTGCTCCGCACCATCGATGGCACTACGCATGGCACGCAGCGTAATAACCTCCGAGGCTGCTGGCTGCTCACCCCAGTAGCGGTCATTTCGAACCAGTCGAATGATGTTGCGGCCGACATCCATCGACTCGACGGTGTACTGCCCACCGGAGGCCGGGAAACGGCTGGCCAGCCCTTCGGAAAAACCATCAGTGTTCGACCGCATCAAATGCGCTGGCAAGAGATGTGCAAACAGGCGCTGCCAATGCGTAATCGGCTGAGTGAACGTCACGTCAATCTGACGGCCACCATCGGAGACATCAATGGATTTAATCAGCTCATAAGTCGCCGTATCCAGCGATCCTGGCGTGGACGTGACTTGGGAAAATAGGTAGCGGAAGTCCTCGCCACTGATTGGCGTGCCATCGCTCCACTGCGCCCCTTTTCGAATGCGGTAGCGGACATGCTCTGCCGCTACCGTCGGATCCGTGATGTCAACATCGGCCGCTTTTCCGTTTCCAGCTCCGTTTCTGGCGTCACCGTCTTTGCTGTCATCACTCTCGATGACCTGCACGGAATCCAGCAAGTCGGAGTTGAGCAGCCACTGGGGAGCTCCTGCCGAGCGAGCGTTGGCAGCGTTATCCACCACTCCGGGAGCTTGCGCGGAGGCACTAGCGTCACCAGCCTCGCCCTCTACCGGCGCAGGGGTGAAAACACTAGGCAGTGTCAGTCGCGCTACCAGGCTGGTCACCGGGGAGACGTCGGCAAGCAAATGCGGATTGAAGCCTTCGACAAACTCGTCGACACCGACCGTGACTTCACGCATCTTTTTAGCCTGGTCAGCGGTGTCTTCCTGCTGCACCGGCACTTCCTGCTGCCCGGGCACAGTCGGAGCGTCCGACGGGCGAGCCATGCACGAAGACGCCAAAGCCGCCGTCACGCAGAGTGTCGATGCTACGAAAAATCGACGAGAAGCTGCGTGACGACGGCTGCGAATAAACATATCCACGAGATTACTCGACACCTGGCCGAGTCAGTTACCCCGAGACTGGTTTTCAGGTGGCCCAGTCCCCTAGCAACCCGAATTACTTCTTATTCATGGCCTTCGCGCGGGAACGAGCGCGAGCGCGATCGGTGGCGCTGAGGATCTGCTTGCGTACGCGAATGCCCTCCGGGGTGACCTCAACACATTCGTCAGCGCCACAGAACTCCATAGCCTCATCGAGGGAAAGCTTGTGCGCCTTCTCCAGAGTCACGGTCGCATCAGCCGAGGCTGCGCGCATATTGGTCAGCTTCTTTTCCTTGGTGATGTTGATGTCCATGTCCTCATCACGCGGATTCTGGCCAACGACCATGCCCTCGTAAGCCTGGTCACCCGGCTCGACGAAGAAGGTGCCGCGGTCAGAAAGCTGAATCAGTGCGTAAGCGGTGATCTGGCCGGTACGGTCAGCCACCAACGATCCTGTCGGACGGTCCTTAATCTCACCAGCCCACTCGCCGTAGCCGGCCGAGTAGTGATTGGCGATACCGGTGCCCTTGGTCTCCGTCATGAAAGTAGTGCGGAAGCCAATCAGACCGCGGGACGGAATGAGGAACTCCATGCGCACCCAACCGGTGCCCTGGTTACCCATCTGCTCCATGCGCCCCTTACGAGCCGCCATCAGCTGAGTGACAGCACCCAGGTGCTCTTCTGGAACATCGATGGTCAGGTGCTCGTACGGCTCCTGAACCTTGCCGTCGACGGTCTTGGTAACAACCTGCGGCTTACCGACGGTCAGCTCAAAGCCCTCACGACGCATAGTTTCAACCAGAACGGACAGCGCCATTTCACCACGGCCCTGCACCTCCCAGGCATCCGGGCGCTCGGTCGGCAGCACGCGCAGCGAGACGTTACCAATCAACTCCTGGTCCAGGCGGGCCTTGACCATACGAGCGGTCAGCTTATCGCCACCACCCTGGCCTGCCAGTGGCGAGGTGTTCACGCCGATCGTCATAGAAATAGCCGGCTCATCGACCAGGATGCGCGGCAGCGGGTCCGGATGCTCGGCATCACAGAGAGAGTCACCGATCATGACCTCGTCGATACCGGAGATAGCGGCGATGTCACCAGCAATGGCCTCTTCAGCAGGTACGCGGGTCACGCCGACGGTACGCAGCAGCTCCGCGACCTTCGCATTCTTGACATGCTCATTGCCCTCGGAGTCGTAATGAATCCACGAAATCTGCTGTCCCTTGCGGATACGGCCCTTATGGATACGAATCAGACCAATTCGACCGAGGAAGGAGCTGGAGTCCAGGTTGGTAACCTGCGCCTGCAGCGGGGCATCAATCTCAGCGGACGGCTCCGGGAGCACCTCGGTGATGACGTCGAACAGCGGCTGCAGGTTCTCAGACTCCGGCAAGTTGCCGTTACCCGGGTTCTCGGTAGAAGCCTTACCGGCACGACCAGAGGCATAGAGAACCGGCAGCTCAAGGTTGCGCTCAGCGACCTCAGCAGCTTCCGGGTCTTCCAGGGTGGAGGCTAGCTCGAGCAGCAGATCCTGTGCTTCCTCGACAACCTCGTCGATACGTGCATCTGGGCGGTCAGTCTTATTGACCACGATAATCACCGGCATGCAGGCAGCAAGCGCCTTGCCCAGGACGAAGCGGGTCTGCGGCAGCGGACCTTCAGAGGAGTCGATCAACAGCACGACGCCGTCAACCATGGACAGTGCGCGCTCCACCTCGCCACCAAAGTCGGCGTGACCAGGGGTGTCAATGACGTTGATGATGAGGTCTTCGCCGTTCTTGCCCTCACCTTTTCGGCGAATAGCGGTGTTCTTCGCCAAGATGGTGATGCCCTTTTCCTTTTCAAGGTCACCAGAGTCCATCACTCGGTCTGCAACTTCTTCGTGGTCGCTGAAAACGCCGGACTGCTCCAGCATGGCGTTCACGAGAGTGGTCTTGCCATGGTCGACGTGTGCGACAATGGCGACATTACGGAACTCGGTATCGCTCACAGGCGGATAGCTCCTAACAAGCTAAGAGGACTAAAAGAAAAAGATACGGCCTTGCTCTAAAGGACTGTCTTTACGACTGCCTTTAACGCCCCGCATCAACGCGTAATAAAGCGTTCTACAGTGTACTCCTTCTTAATGCCCCTGCACATCTGGCAGAGATTCTCGCAACCCCGAGCACCTATCCGTCATGCAAAGTGGCACTGCCGCGCCACCCTTAGGGATAAATTACCCCCTTACTGCACCCCCGCTTTACCGACAGCCATAACGGCATATCCGCCAGCGCCACAACGCTTCACGACGGCAATCTCTCAGCCCACCATGTGATAGATGTGACCAAATGCCATAGTTGTAACCCCACGGGATGAGACTTGACTTCACCCGCTTACACACTGCGAAACACCATTAACCCCATACATACACATTTCGCCTCAATTTTCACAATCATCTCGTTCTACATCAAAAATCACTCTAATTAACTTGCGACACACGGGAATCCGTGCGTTAATCTCCTGAGAAGATTCTGAACATTTCTTTTTCAAATCTTTCCATTTCACGTTGGAGTCGTTCTAAGATGAGCAACGATTCCGAAATTTTGATTCCGACTCCAATAGCCCACGAATGAGAGGTTCTTCACCGTGGTTTCGACTGGACGCTCCTTCCTGCGCCGTGCCGCAGCGACCTTGGGTGCAGCTGCAATTCTCACTGCGGGCATGACTCCCGCCGCTTCTGCTTCCCCGTCGCTGGACTCCCTGAACATCGCTTCGCCGAATCTCTACGGCAACGCGCGCGACATCATTAACTCCCCAGGCGTTCCTGAGGAAATTTCCAGCGCACTGAACAAGGGAATTGACTTCCTGACTGGTGAGGGCGAGGGCGAGCCGGGCTTCAAGGTTCCGGAAGGTGCCCCGAAGACCAACCAGTTCCTGCTGCCTACTGTTGCCGACAAGTGCATCGGCGGCGAAGGTCGTTCCTTCGGCCTGGCCACTACCGTTCCGGGCCCGGCAGACCTGCCTCTGCCAGGTGTTCCAGAAAACCAGCTTGGCTTCATTTTCACTGGCCTGGGCACCAAGCAGCTGGCTAAGCAGCAGGACACAGAGATGAATGTCTACTGGGTCAACGTTGCTAACGGCAAGTACGGCAAGACCACCCTGGAGAACAACGGCATCAACGCCGAGGAGGGCCCGGGCGCTGTCAACGGCACCGCTGACACGGGCAAGGGCGTGGTCATCGCTGTCATGCAGGGCGGTATCACCACTCAGGAAGAGCCTGGTCCGACCAACTGCAGCTACACTCCGACCGCCGGTGTCTTCCCGGTCGGCCTGAACTAAGTTTTTCTAGTTCTCCCCCTAGCCCTTTTTGCATCACGTATGCAGAAAGGGCTTTTCTATGCCCAAAAAGGCAGCCCCCACACGTTAAGGTATTCGCATGTCCACTTCACCGGCCACTTCGGCTTCGACCGCGGCAGCTCCTGCACTCTCCCCAATTCGCTCGAGTCAGGACACACATCCTCCGAAAGTCGAGACCTTTGACCTACGTGAAATGGTCAACACCGACCCCAAGGGCTTTCAGCGCAATGTCGATGAGTTCCGAACTCTCACACCCAGCCGCCTTTATATGCGCCGTGGGATGGATCATCCAAAGTTTGGATATCTAGAGTCATTCCTGCTTGCCGACGAAGGGTTGCGCATCAGCATTTATCACTTCCGCCCGGGCGTGAAGGTAGAACACCAACGCTACGTCGATATTGTCAGCATCGACCGGACTGATCCGCAGTGCTGGCGTATGACCGATTTGTACCTCGACATCCTGCAGGCACCGACCGACTCTGAGGCCATAGCTCCCCTACCCGTCGATGCGGCCACACAGATTCGAGTTGAAGATGTCGACGAGCTCGTCGCGGCTCATACTCAGGGACTGATTAGCGATGAACTCACCGAGTTCGCTATCGAGACCACACTGACTGCACGCGCCGCAATCGCTGCACACGGTGACAACATTGATGCGTGGATGCAGACTTTGCACCTCGATGCGACGTGGGCTGATGCCGTTGAGCTTTCGCCTGCGGCCTAGACCGACCACCTCAACAAAGGAGTACCGCCCGTGTTCGATAACTTAACCGGCCCCATTCCTCCCACCGGCCCTGATAGCAATGCGATTATCAAAGCCGTCCGAGCAGCATTTTCCTCCTACTTTGAAGAGTCCAACCCCGGCGAAGCCCAGCTGACCTTCCTTGGCTCTGCGCCACTGAAGATGCTGCGCTTCGGACCTGACACAGACCGGATTGTCACCTATGCAACACTGGGTTGCAGTGCCGAGGCGATGCAAGATCCGTCCGCAATGGTGGTGGACACCAACTCTGGCCCGCGTGCCGAACTCATCTTGCCTATTCGTGGTGGACTGGACGAAGTCATCCGCCCGCTGGGTATTCTTGCCGCTTCCCCAAGCATCGAAGGCCTCGTCCTGACCGAGGGGGCACTTATTGACTTCGGCCAGCCACTGTGGGATCAGTCGCGCTTCACCGGTTTTGTGCTGTTCAAGGCAGAAATCCCGCCGGTCGCGGTGGAGGAAACCGAAGTCACAATCTTCCAGCCGGTCCCGGCCACGACCAACGAATTTGCCCTTGCTCGCGCTAAGGGCGTTGACGAACTGCGTCGCGTGTGGGAAACCCAAGGTGTCGACTTCACCGACCCGCACCGCACCAGCGCTGTATAGAAGTTAGCTTTTGTGGTGGTTGCCGGTTATCTGCTCGTCGGCAAGCGATAAGTGCAACCTAGCAGTGACGTTTCGCGCCGCGACAGCGTGGTTTAGAGTATGGAATTATGGCAGTCAATTCGGCTAAAGACGTTCCTTTCCATGCGGCGCAGTCCTTTCGGTGGTGGCGGCTGGCGGTATATGTTTACGTCCCAGCGCTAATCCTCACCGTGGTCAGTTCCCTATTGAAATGGGATGCGACTGTTACGGAAGCGGCAAAGGCCAACAACATCGAGGTTTCTGCTGCACAGACCAGCTTGGCCGTGAGCTTCGCGTTTGCGATTCTCGCGCAGACGGCAACGGCGATTGCGTGCTGGTGGCTTGCTGGCAAACTCCTTGAAGGATCGACTGCAGCGCGCACGGTGCTGTCCGTGGCGGCGGCAGTTTTTGTCATTAATGCATCAATGACGCTGGTCGGAACGATTTCCCAGGTACGCTCCGGAGACTCGTCGGCGCTCGGTTTGATTACAGCTGGCCTGCTGATTGTTGCCTCTATCATCGCCGCAACTGCAACCGCCCAGTCCTACCGCGGCGAGCGTAACCAGAAGTTCTTTGTGACGACGTAGGCAGCTCTTAGAGGTTTGGGGCGGGACGGGGATGCCTTCCAGGGCCTCCACCGTCCGCTTTAGGTCGGCGTACATTTTAGGTATGCCCACTAATACTGAGAGCGCCAGAAAGATTCTGAATGGTCTCGCGTCCACCCAGTCCCAGCGCGAGGAACTGTACAAGTATTTCCACCAGCACCCTGAGCTTTCCATGCAGGAGCACAGCACTGCGGACCGGATTATTCAGGAGCTCGAATCTTCGGGTATTTCCACACATCGCGTCGGAGGCACCGGCGTCGTTGCCATTATTGAGAACGGTGCCGGGCCGATTGTGGCTATGCGCGCAGACATTGATGCGCTACCGGTGAAGGAGACTTCCGGCAAAGACTACGCCTCCACAGCAACGCAGATTGATGAAAAGACCGGCACAGAGGTCCCCGTCGCCCACGCCTGTGGCCACGACTTCCACCTGATGTCTTTGCTCACAGCGCTGCAGGCTTTCAACGAAAACCTTGATCAGTGGTCTGGCACATTCATCGGTATTTTCCAACCCGCTGAAGAAACCGCCGAAGGTGCACGCGCAATGCTGGCGGCAGACCTGGAGAAGGCTATTCCGCGTCCCGATGTTTATCTCGGTCAACACGTACTAGCTAGCTTGCCCGGCGGCTATGTGGGCACTCGCCGGGGGCCAGTTCTCTCCTCTGCATTCTCGGTCAAAGTCACTGTGTACGGTAATGGCTCCCATGGATCCATGCCGGAGCTCAGTGTCGATCCCGTTGTCTTGGCATCCACCATTGTGATGCGTCTTCAGACGATTGTCTCGCGTGAGGTAGCGGCCACCGAGACCGCAGTGGTGACCGTTGGTGCGATTCAAGCGGGAACTAAGTCCAACATCATTCCTGACTCCGCAGAGCTGCTCATCAACACTCGTGCCTACAACAGCGCCGTGACCGAACACCTCAAAGAGGCAATCGAGCGCATTGTACGAGCAGAGTGCGTTGCTGCCCGCAGCCCTCAAGACCCGCAGTTCACTTACTACGACCGCTATCCCCTCACGAATAATGACGGGGATGCCACGAATACTGTGCGTGAGGCATTCGACGCGTACTTCGGTGAAGAAGTCTCCGACTTGGACGCAGTGCCCGCCTCTGAAGATTTCTCAATCATCCCCGATGCGCTTGGCGTGCCATATACGTACTGGGGGCTCGGCGGTTTCGCGGATGAGAGCAGCGCTGTTGGCAACCACAACCCAGCTTTCGCCCCTGACCTCCAACCCACTCTTGACCGGGGAGCAGAGGCAATCGTTGTAGCGGCCTGTGCTTGGTTGGCGAAATGAGGGTGTGATCAGCGAGGCTGATGCGTGCGGCTGCTGGCGAGCTGGTGGATGGTGTAGTGCCGGACTCGTACGGGGCTCGTGCGGGACTCGTGCGGTGCTCGTGCGGGACGGCCGAAAAACCGGGGGTTAAGAGAAAAGTAGACCCCGGTGCACGCCGATTGGACACGCTTCTTGCTACTTAACGCAAAATTTACGGGCTGCAAATGTGAAACTGTGTGAGTTTATGACACTTTGAAGCCGTTTTTCGGGCCATTTCTGTCATAAACGCAGTCAGTAACTCGCATCGCCCCACCGCCGCCGACCATAAACGCAGTCACTAGCGCGCGTTGGGGTTAATAGACGAATTCTGAGTGACGCGGCGGCATGAAAAAGCCCCCGCCTTGGTACTTGGTAGCGAGGGCTTAGAGTTTGCGCTGGTGATTAGCGCTTCTGTGCGTCTGCGAGGATCTGGCGACCTGCGACCATGCGGCAAATCTGGTTGGTGCCCTCGTAGATCTGGGTGATCTTGGCGTCACGCATCATGCGCTCAACCGGGAAGTCACGGGTGAAGCCGTAACCACCGAGCAGCTGCACGGCATCAGTGGTGACCTGCATAGCAACGTCAGAGGCGAAGGTCTTGGCGTTTGCGGCCATCAGACCCAGGCGAGCGCCGCCCTCAGCAGTGCCACGCTCAGCGTTAGCGGCTGCGGTGTAGACCATGAGACGAGCAGCGTCAATCTTCATACGCATGTCAGCCAGCATGAACTGGGTGTTCTGGAAAGCAGCGATCGGCTTGCCGAACTGCTGACGCTCCTGCACGTAACCAACGGCGTAGTCGTACGCACCCTGCGCGATGCCCAGTGCCTGTGCACCAATAGTCGGGCGAGTGTGGTCCAGGGTCTCCAGGGCAGTCTTGAAACCGGTGCCCTCTTCGCCGATGATGCGGTCAGCCGGGATGCGGCAGTTTTCGAAGTACAGCTCCGCGGTCGGGGAACCCTTGATACCCAGCTTGTGCTCCAGGCCACCGACGCGGAACCCCTCGTCGTCCTTGTGGACCATGAATGCAGAGATGCCGTTGGCACCCTTCTCCGGGTCGGTGACAGCCATGACGGTGTACCAGGTGGAGCGGCCACCGTTCGTGATGAAGCACTTGGAGCCGTTGAGGACCCACTCATCGCCCTCACGGACCGCGCGGGTCTTCATGGAACCGGCATCCGAACCAGCCTCACGTTCAGTCAGTGCGTAGGAAGCCATTTCACCGTTGGCGATGTCCGGCAGAACCTTGCTCTTCAGCTCGTCGGAGCCCTTGAGGATCAAGCCCATGGTGCCCAGCTTGTTCACAGCCGGGATAAGAGAAGCCGAGCCACAGACACGAGCAACTTCCTCAATGACAATGCAGGCCGCAACCGAGTCCGCACCCTGGCCACCGAACTGCTCCGGCACGTGGACGGCGTTGAAGCCAGCCTCGTTAAGAGCCTTCAGGGCCTCCTCCGGGAAACGCTCGTTCTCATCGACGTCCGCTGCGTACGGAGCAATCTGCTTCTCCGCCAGATCACGGATAACGGCGCGGAGCTCCTGGTGCTCCTCTGGCAGCTGGAACAGGTCGAATCCTGGGGTCAAAGCCATGTGGGTGTTCCTCCCGATTTAATGATTCCGATGTCGTGTTCGATATCGCGCTCTACGCATTTCTACGCAGCACTATCACCGCACGACGTATTTATCTTCGTTCGATACTAGTGGCTAACGCTTCGCTCTACCCGCGAAATTCGTAAAATTCTCGCGTTGCCGCTCGGCGCCCACAGAATAAACTGCGCGAGGAATTCCCGCAGCAGCGATGTCGCCCAGTACCTCAACGGCGTATAGGCGCCGACGACACACCAGGGTTCCAGCCCCCGTTCGCGCATGAGCTTCGCTACCCGTGGCGCATGAAAATCACTGGTCACAACAACCGTTCCAGCGCTCAACGCACCGTCCATGCCGCGCATCAATTCGCACGCATAGTCAATGTTTTCCGACGTATTCGTCGATTGGTCCTCGGGGATCAACTCGATGTCGCCACGCTTTACGACGTCCCCAGCGTTCGCCTCCAACCACTCCACCATGGCGTCCGCTTCGGAGCAGGTGGCATCTGTCACCGCTTCACTGCCGACCCCACCGGAGCAGATGATTCGCTCGGTACGCTCATCACACGCTGAGACTGCTCGCTGTAATCTTCTGGCCAGCAGGGCCGAGGGCCGATTGTTCTTCAATCCGCATCCCAGTACAACCACGGTGTGTGGCGGCAGAGTTGGTTTTTTGGCTGCACATCGAAGACGAACGGCCTCGAAAACGATCGCTGCGGCTCCTGGTACTGCGAGGCCGGCGAGCAGGGGCGTCGTCAAGCGATGCGATGCGCGAGCGTAGTAGGCGCGGCAGCTGGCCAGTATCCACGCGGCACCTACTGTGGGAAGACCCCACCGCGGAGGTCTGCGATTGGGCAGGCGTGGTGGGCGTAGCTCCGAACTAGCGGCGACGCGTAGTCCGCCGACGAAGAGCATGGAACCGAAGCCTGCACCGAGGCACGCGAGTGTTTTTCTCATCAGAGCTTCCACGTTAACTGTTCTGGGACGTTGATGGTCCAGTCGACGAGCTGTTGCGGATTGTGCTTCGCCATATGCTGGGATTCCTGCTCAGCCCACATGTCCCAGTGTTCCTCGAAGTGGTCGTCGCGAGCCATGGCACGGGCAAATCGAGTCTGCGTGTCCAGCTTTACCCAGACTCCCCAGGCGTTGCCGTCGCCGATGGCGCGGGCAGCGGCAAGGTTAGCTTCAGTGACAGCGCCGCAGCCTTCGACGATGAGCGAGGAGTCCGGTGGCGTGGGGACCCACTCGGCGAATTCACTGGCGTACCAGTCCCACCGGCGATACCCGCGCTCATCGGCCGGTAGCGCGGGGTTCAAAATGGTCTCCGCAACTGCGGCCGATGCTTTCTGCAGACCGGACCAGCCCGGATATACATCCTCCAAGTGGATAACTGGCCAACCGAGGATACTGTGCAACTTTGCCGAAAAGGTGGTTTTGCCACTGCCGGAACGGCCGTCGATAAGCAGAATCATCGTGATTGAAACGCCTTTGCTACGCTACGCCCAGGAAGCGGAACTCCCCGGCCCACACGGAAATACTGATTGCTGCGACGGCGATGGCAAGGCAGGCGGCCATGGTGGCATAGTCACGCGTGGCCAATGTCGAGGTGTGCCACCACGTACGCTTAATCGGTGTGCCAAAGCCGCGGGCTTCCATGGCCGTAGCCAGTTTGGTGCCGCGGCGCAGCGCAAACACCAGCAGAGCGAACACCTGAGAAATAGTGCGGCGGATTGCGCCGTGGTCACCCAAACCGCGTGCGCGACGGGCTCGGGTCAGCGCCTGCCAATCGCTGATGAATAGGCCGACGAGTCGCAGACTCGCCACCGTTGCCAGCACAAACCGGCTGGGCAGCTTGAGAATCTGCGCCAGCCCATTGCCCAGATCGGTGGGGTCGATATTGGCTGTCAGCACGATAACTGGAGTACCGATAGCCAGCACACGCAACATGATCGCGATGGCCAGGGAAATGGAATTATCCGTCACATGCGCAAGCAGAAAGGAGAAATACTCTTTGCCCTCCGGGTTGCCGTAGAGCGCCATCGAGATGCCCGAGATGGGCGCGGCGATAAGAAGTGGCAGGCTGCGTCCTAGAAAACGACGAAAACCCAAACCCGACAGCGGCACCAAGAAAAGCGTGCAGACAAGCGCGACCACTGCGGAGACCCAGTCGATGGAAATCAGCAGCGGCGTGGTGAGCAAGAATAGGCCCAGTACTCTCGCCACCGGGTTAACCGTCGCGAGGAAAGGCTGCTTACTCGAAATGGCGCTCTGCGTACCTTCAGCCGTACCGGCGGAACCGACTTCAGTCACGATTTCCCTCCCGCTTCGCCCTGGCCGCGCGCACCGCTAGTGCGGCTCGGACCGGCCTGCTCCCCTGAACCACGCTGTCCCGGCGCCGCACGGCCTGACCGCTCCGGATGAAACGAATCCATGTCGATGACGTAGTCCCCCATCGCTTGTACCACCAATGGATCGTGGGTAATCGAGATAACAGTTCGGCCGTCGTCAGCAAGCTGGCGAAGCAAAGTGAGCAGCTCGGTGAATGTCCGGCGGTCTTGGCCGAACGTCGGTTCGTCGAGAAGCACAATATCCGGCGCTGTCGCCAGCATGGTCGCCACCGACAGACGTCGCTTCTCACCGCCCGAGAGTGAGAACGGATTCGCCTTGGTCAGGGCCGTTAGCCGCAGCCGCTCAAGTAATTCCTCGATGCGCTTATCAGCGTTGACACCGACAAGCTTCGGGCCAAGCTGCAACTCTTCCAGCACTGTGCCGGTGACGAATTGGTGCTCGGGGTCTTGGAAGACCGTGCCAATCCGAGTAGCCAACTTCTTCGACGGCCATTTCCACGGCGCACTACCGCTGCCGGCCACTTGGACCGTGCCCGCCATCGGCTCAAGCAGGCCGCCGAGCGTCAGCGCTAACGTGGACTTCCCGCTGCCGTTGTGACCAACGATGCAGGTGGAAGCTTCGGATGGGATAGAAACGGATATTCCGCGAGCAATAGGCTCAACAGTTTCGCTACCCCTGAACCACGACTTCTTCGCGCCATAGCCGATGTCCAGCTCGCGGGTTTCGATCGCGATGTCACCGCTAGGGTGCCCGTCCTGGTCGCAGGCAACTGAACGCGCATCCGGCAGCGCGGGCGGAGCACCCGGAATCCACACCCCAGCATCCGTCAGAGCCTGCCCGTAGTCTTCCAAGACCCGATGCGGTGCACCATCGGCAATCACACCTCCGCGGCCCAGCACGATGATGCGGTCGACCACATCGACCCACGCATCCACTCGATGCTCGACCACAATCAGTGCCGCACCAGTCCTCTCCGCCGCGGTAATCGCAGCATCGCGTAGTACCGGCACACCGGCCGGGTCGATGTTGGCCGTCGGCTCGTCCAAACAAATGACCCGTGCGCCCATTGCCAGCACACCTGCCAATGCGAGGCGCTGCTTCTGCCCACCCGAAAGCCTGTGCGTGGGATGATCCAGCGGCAAATCCAGCCCCACCAAATCCAGGCTGGCGCGCACTCGGTTGCCAATCTCAGCCGGGGCAACGCCCAGGTTTTCCGCACCAAAGGCGACATCGTCGCCAACGCGAGCACTAATCGTCTGCGAGTCAGGGTCTTGCAGCACCAAGCCCACCGCGCCCCGTGCGGAAGCAGGAGTACGACCTTCAATCAGGAGCTTTCCGGTGGCTTCGCCATCGGAGTCGTCGCCAAGCACGCCAGCAATAGCGGCGAGCAGCGTCGACTTCCCCATCCCCGACGCGCCGAGCAACAGCACCTTTTCACCGCGCTCGATGTCCAGCGTGATGTCGTTCAGTACTGCAGCTTTGCGCCCCGCGTGCCGATATCCGAACCCCCGCGCGCTCACCGCAGGGACATTTCCGCTTGACGACGGCCCCCGCGTCAACGCCTCATCTGTCATCGATTTTCCTAGACGTCGTCGTGTCGCTCTCGCCCGATGGCAAAACGATCCAGCGCTCCAGTTGCCGCCAGTGCCTTAGCCAGGAAGTAAGCCAGCAGACCGGCGAGGACGGCACCCGACAGCGCCGTGGAGATCAGATAGATGACGTTGAATTCGAAAGTCTTGGCCAGGTTGCCAGTGAAAAGCTCGAAAGTCCATGCGCCGACACCTGCCATGAGACCGGAGATAACCACGGTGGCCAGGTTGTAGCTCTTATACGCCAGAATGAGGAACACCAGCTCCGCGCCGAGCCCCTGCGCCAAACCTGAGTACAGGGTGGAGATACCCCACTGGTTACCGATCAGTGCTGAAACCGTCGCCGCGATTACCTCGACGAAGATAGCTGCACCCGGCTTGCGAATGATGTACGCGCCGAGCGGACCACCGAGGAACCACATACCAGCGACCAAACCGCCAAGACCAGGAGTAAGCGCGTTGACTGCTTCATAGCCCGCACCGCCGATGATGTTCCAGATAACAAAAATCAGGCCAACGGCCACGCCGATAACAGCTGCAATGATGATGTCAATATTGCGCCACGAGAAGTTAGCGCGCGCTGCACTCGCCGATTGCGTCATCCCACTTGCTCCTATTTTTCTTTAACTCGAGCGGTATTGCTCAAACATTATTGATGTATTCATTAGCGGCGTATGAAGCCTGTGTCGACACGCCCTAAGCACTAACTTTTGCCTACCCTACCGCGCCCAGCAGATGGCCTAGATAACATAAGGAACCATGACTAAAGCCGAGCGGTCATCTACAGGAGATACCCCAACTGCCCAACCCCCTCATACGCCGCCAGTCGGCGATGAGGGGACAGCCGCGGATTCCGCAGTGAAAACTGCCGAGGCCCCTGGTGCTGACAACACCGCTGAGCAGGAAAGTTCTCGCCCATACTACATGCCCACATTGACGTGGGGCGAGCGACTTGACCTGTCTGCGAAGCAGTGGTGGCCACTCATCGGAGTTGTTATTGCGATACAGCTTGTCGCTCGCATTCTGGTGCTGACTAGCCATGGTTTTTACTGGGATGACTTCATCATTGTTGGCCATCTTTACGACACCCCACTGCTGAGCAAGGACTACCTGCTTCAGGATCACGACGGGCACCTTGCGCCACTGGCTTTCTTGGTGCAAGGCCTCTATCACCTCATCGCACCGTGGAACTGGTGGCTACCGGCTATCACCATGGCCGTGATGTCGGTAGTGCTGACATACGCCACAGCTAAACTCTTTGAGCTTCTCACCGGCCGCACGCTGGTGTCTCTCTTCCTCATCACGGTCGTCGCCTGGACTCCGCTGATGCTTCCGGGAGACACCTGGTGGTCGGCCGCGGCCAATTCCCAGCCGTTCCACCTGGCATTCGTGATCTTCATGATTGTCGCCATTCGCACCACTATGCGTCGTTCCTTCGGCCCCCGCCCGTGGGAAGCCGTAGGCCTGTTCGTGCTGCTGGCAGTGGCGCTGGGATTCTTTGAGAAGTCCCTGGCTATCGCACCGATCTCCATGCTGGTTGTCGTCACTTTGGCTTACATGGAGCGCAGAAATATCCTGCAGGTTCTCCGCCGTGGCCTCGTCATCTGGATCCCATCGATGCTGCTGACCGGCGCCTGGGCACTGTGGTACTACTTCGGCCCCGCCGAAACCACCGGCTTCATTTCCGACAAGCTGCAGCCCGAACTGTTCTTCAACGGCCTCGGCCAGATTTTTGCCGGCATCATCGGCGGTCCAACAAGCTGGGAACGCTGGGCTCCGGGACAGCCGTTTGCCTCCGCTTCGTCTCAGCTGATTACTCTCGGCGGCATTATCCTGTTGATTCTGTCTGCCACCCTCATCGGCCGCGATTACCGTGGCTGGGCTCCGTGGACGCTATCGGTGTCGTACATGTTCACCACCTTGTTCGCCATCACCCTGTTCCGCTCGGGAGAGAACACCTCTGGCGTGCTGGCGCACACTTTGCACTACTACTCTGATGTCGCGCTCGTGATCGTAATCTGCGTCGCGATCTCCCTGGCTGGACTCCCACCGAAGGACGAGGCGCCAGCGCTGCTACCGGCTCGTACGCACATTCTGATTTGGTCGCTGGGCATCGCGCTGGCTGTCACCTCCTCGATTTCCGTGGTTACTTACCGCAATGCCTGGTCTGATGACATCGCAATGGAGTGGATTGACAACACCAAGGCGTCGCTGTCCGCGCTGCGCGAGGAGGCCGACGCCGCTGGCCCCGACAAGGCGATCGACTACAACCTCATTGACCAGCCCGTCCCCTTCGAGATTCTCGTGCCCGTCGCCGCTCCGATGAACATGTACTCGCGGGTCTTTGATGCGGTCTCCGCTCGCCCTTCGTTTGAGCGCGTCACCGGTCACCCGCGCATGTTCAATACCGACGGTTCGCTTATCGACGCCAAGGTCTCCGAGATCACCCGGGTCACCGATGGCCCTGTCGAGCAGTGTGGCCATCGCATCACAATTGGTGAGGACGGCACTGCGTCGGAGGACATCAAGCTTGAGAACATCATCAAGCTCGGTGACTGGGTGCTTGAGTTCCCGGCCACCGCCTCTGAGGGCATGGATGTACGCCTGTCGCTACCCAATCCTTTCGAGACTGAAGAGCAAACCCGCGCTGGTTCCACGGTCGTGAAGATGAACAACGATCTGCGGCCGCGCTATGCGTACCTCAACGGTGGCGGAAATACTCTCCATGTCGATGTGGAAAAGGCGACTCCGGGGGCAACGCTATGCATCGGCGCGGGGGCGATTGGCCCCTTGGTTCCCGCAAGCCGTTAAGAATCCTCTAAGATATTGCTTTAAGATAATGTGAGAAAAGTTCATTAGCCCTTGTAGCTATTGTTTTTCCGACAGAGGAGCCACATCCATGCGTAACCGCATCGCCGGCGCTATCGCCGCATCCGCCATTGCCGCAGCAGCCCTGGTCGCTTGCTCTCCCCCGAATCAGGTTGACTCGGACGTGAAGGTCGGCGACCAGGCCAACCCGTCGGAGACCTTCGAGCAGAAGGCCACCACTCCGGCATCCTCCGACGAGATGACCCCTGCTGAGACCGCAGAGATGTAATCACTGCATCTGCGAAAACAGGGGTAGCCAGCAAACATAAACGCAGTCACTACCCCTTGTGCCCACTCATCGATGGGGCACGAAAGAATTACCGCCTGGACATTGTGTCCGGGCGGTTTTGGTTCTCCGAGGGCAGCCTAGAGCCGCCAAGAGAGCCTAGGAAAACTCAAATTCCACGTGGTCACCATCACGGATCACGGCGCTGGTTGCGCCGTTTTCCAGGTTCAGCTCGACAACGAGCGAGGGCATCTCGCCGGAAGCTCCAGTCTCGCCCAAGGCCTCGGCAGCATCGTCCACGAGCGCCGCGTCGGTTGCGGTCACGCGGTAGCGAAGAAAACCATTGCGCAATTCATCAGTCTCCACGCGAGCGGAGTGCAACCATGGGAACCGGCGTCGCACCGCAACGAGCTGCTGGTAAGCGCGGTAGAGATCCGCGCCAAGCGTAGAGAGTTCCTCCGGACTATCCGGGAACACTGGACGAATCTGGTCGTCACCGCCGATGCGTTCCTCTTTGAGACCGGTGTAGCCCTGTTCGTCGCCGTAGTAGACCAGCGGCACACCGGCCACGGTAAACAGCACCGTCGCCGCCAGCACGGCCTTGTCGGCCCCTACCTGCGTCGCAATGCGTGAAACATCGTGGTTTCCCACAAACGTCACCGGCACAAAAGACTCCGCGAAGGTGTTATGGCGCTTCAGAGTCCAGTCCAACTCGAAGAAGTTTTCCTCCTTCAGCGCAGACCAGGTCGCTTTCCACAGCTCGTACTCCGTCACCGAGTCCATGCCGGACACCGACACAATCTCCGCATAGTCACCGTGGATGACCTCGCCGTAGATAAAGGCGTGCGGGTGCTCAGCACGCACTCGCGGCAAAACCTTGTGCCAGAACTGTGGGTCCACTGCGTAGGCCGCATCCAGTCGCCAGCCATCAATCCCCCGCGCCAGCCAGTAATTCATCACGTTGACGACAAAATCAACAGTCGCGTCACTGGTGTGATCGAATTCGACCAAACTCTCATGGCCCTCAAACACCGGCGCGGTCATGTCGCCATCTGAGTGAGTAAACGCAAAGAGCTGTGCTTCTTCAGAGTCAGGGTTTTCCTTCGCGGTCTTCAACGCGGGTGCCTCTGCCCCGATGTGGTTGAAAACGCCGTCGAAAAGCACTTTGATGCCACGCTCATGGGCAGCTTCGATGACAGCCTTCATGTCCTCTTCGGTACCCAGGCGCGAGTCAATGCGGTAGTAGTCCTCGGTATCGTAGCCGTGGCTAGTCGACTCGAATACTGGCGCCAGCTGCAGCACGTTGAGCCCGAGCTCCTGGACGTACGGAAGCCAGTCAATCAGTTTGTGAATTCGATTGCCCGGCGCGGCGCCTCGATCCTTCTCACGGATGGGCGCTCCCACAAACCCCAGTGGATAGACGTGCCATCCAATCGCCCACTTCGACCACTCAGGTGCGGCAGCGAGCGTCTTATTAGGGGCGTTGGGGGTCGTGGACATTGTCCTATGCATCCTCTCTAGGTGCCTGAGGCTGATTGGAATTATCTGATGCCGCCGCCTCAGGACTCGGTGAGGTCTCCCCCGCCGATTCGCTTGACGACGCCCGCGCCTGGCCCGCATGCGACTGTGGCGTGCCAAGGCCTGCCTTCCGCGGCCGTGGAGGCACGGAACCTGCTGCGGGCATGGTCGGAGATGTGGCAGGGCGCTCCGGCGGATGATTCTTCGACGGGTTCAGTGCGTCGAGCGCGATTTGGATTTCCGTGCGCATGCCATTGACCATGGCTCTCTCCACAATTTTAAACTTGGAATTGTGGAGAAAGAAGGGATTACCCGCTTCCGGGCCACCGGTGCCGAGAAACATGTAACAGCCCGGCGCTTCACGGGAAAAATAGGAGAAGTCATCCGAAGGAGCCCACGGATCGGCGGCGAACACCTTGGAGTTGCCAACTGCCTTCGTCGCCGCATGCCAGGCGCGATTGACTGCAATGTCGGCGTTGACCACCATCGGGTACGGAATCTGCCAGTCAAAAGTCGCCTGTGCGCCGTGAGCTTGGCAGACGCCGTTGACGACGGCCTCGATACGCTGGCAGACAATCTCCCAGTCGGCCTCATCCACCGAGCGGATGGACACTTCCAGGTTGGCCGTATCCGGGATCACGTTGCCGGCCTCACCTGAATGCAGTGAGCCGACGTTGACGATGTTCATGTGCTTTGGATCCACATCGCGGGAGACAATCGTGTTCAGCATGAGAGTCACCTCGCTGGCGATGAGCACCGGGTCAATCGACAGCTGCGGGTTCGAAGAGTGTCCGCCACGGCCACGAATCGCGATGGAGACGATGCCCGACATGGTTGTCACTCGCCCAGCGCAAATTCCCACATGCCCTACCGGATGCGGCGCGACGTGGAAGGCGTAGACCTCATCCAAGTCATCGGCGGCACCCTTGTCGACCAGCTCACGAGCACCGCCCGGCAGCATTTCTTCGGCGTGCTGGAAGATGCACAGCACCTTGCCGTGCAGTTGATCGCGCATTCCAGAGAGCACCTTCGCCGTGCCCAGCAGCATCGCCGTGTGCACATCATGACCACAGGCGTGCATCACACCCGGCGTGCGCGAGGCGTACGGCAATCCCGTTTCCTCCTGAATCGGCAGGGCGTCAATATCCGCGCGGTAGCCAATCACACGGCCAGTGCTGGGGTCGCCCGCTGTACCCTCGATGACGCCAATCACGGACGTCGGGGTTAACCGGTACGTCGGGATGTCCCATTGATTGAGCAGATCCTCAATCATGTCCGAGGTCCTGTACTCCCGGAAGCTCAGCTCCGGATTCTGGTGCAGTTGGCGACGCCATGCCACCGCCTCTTCGATAGGTACTTCAAGGCGGTGCGACGGCAGGGTGTCGTTAGCATCAGTCATGGTTCATAGCATGACAGAAAATAGGCTCCACGACGAGCAGCTACGGAAACTCCCTCACCCATTTTCGCTTCACGACGGCCACAGCGCCCCGACATCTCCCCTGCTAGAGGCGACTTCAGCGCTGCCAGCGAGCTGCTAGTGTCCGGCACCCCAGAAATCCACGGTGAGTTCGGCCAACCACCATGGATCAATCGTGCCGCACATCTCACGCGCCGAGTGCATGGAGACCATCGCAGCTCCGATATCAATGGTGTCGATACCCAGTCGCGTTGCAGTGATCGGGCCGATAGTGGAGCCACATGGCTTGTGGTTCGCAGAGACAAAATACTGCACCGGCACTTCCTGGCCAATGCGCTTAGAGGTTTCCGCTGCGATTCGGACAACCTCAGCCTGACCGGCCGCCGTAGTGGCGTAGCGCTGGTTGGCATTGATCTTCACCACCGGGCCGGCATTGAGTTCCGGCTGGTGCCCCGGCTCGTGTTCGCCTGCATAGTTCGGATGCACACCGTGTGCGCCGTCGGCCGAGAGACAGATGGAACCGCGGTAGAGCTGCTGGGTGCGTTCCAGGTCAGCGCCTGTGGCCGCTGCGATGCGGGACAGAACGTCGGCAAGCAGTGGCCCTGCAGCGCCCGTAGTGGAGGCGGACCCAACTTCCTCGTGATCGAAAGCGACCATGACGGGGATGGTGGTTGACGTGCTCCAGTTTTGGCGGAGCAAGGCCTCGAAGGCGACTAGGGAGGAGTGGACGCTGAGCAGGTTGTCGAGTCGACCTGAAGCCAGGAATTCATCGTGAGCACCGAAGGTGCGCGGCTGGTGGGTGTCGAAAGAAATGAGGTCCCAGGCGACGATGTCGTCGATAGACAGTCCCGCAGCATCGGCGATGACCTGGTACACATCGGTGCCGAAAGTATCCAGTCCGATGATTGGTGCAGTGTGATTCTGCTTGTGGAGCTTCAACCCCTCTTCGTTAACCGCACGATTGAGGTGGATAGCCAACTGCGGAATACGCGCAACCGGGCCAGTGCGAGCAAGGTGCTCATTGCCGCTTTTATCAATTACCCGACCGGCGAACTCAATTTCGCGATCGGTCCAGCTTCCCAACAACGCACCGCCATAGACCTCCACAGCGACCTGCGCATAGCCTGCGGCGGAGGTGCGCGCGTTGGGCTTCACACGAA
Organism: Corynebacterium sp. HMSC064E07; assembly: GCF_001815745.1. Taxonomy (NCBI): domain Bacteria; kingdom Bacillati; phylum Actinomycetota; class Actinomycetes; order Mycobacteriales; family Corynebacteriaceae; genus Corynebacterium; species Corynebacterium sp. HMSC064E07. The sequence goes on from NZ_KV821813.1 coordinate 184,770, forward strand.
AACCCGGCGAATCCGTGTGGGAACCCACAATACGGAAACCGGTGAAATCGGCAGCCGGCGTCTCCGGGACGACCCAAGCAACGGCAGCGCCATCGCGACGCAGGACGTAGGCACCGGGTTTACTTGGCCACTGCTCGTGCTCGTCGACGACCGTGGCACCGGCTGCACTCAGACGGTCAACGACCTGTTGTGCCGCATGAAATGAACTTGGCGACGCAGCCACAAAATCTATTAAATCCTCAACGTGACTGAGCGCTGCCGCCGGAACGCTGCGCGATGCCGCGTCCGAGGTATCCGCTGAATCCGGGGACTCAGGGGTGGGTGCCGAAGAAATAGCCATAACCAAACTCCTACTTCACATTTGATTCCGGATTTCATTGTATTGGAGCCCACAACTGACCGTGACCGAGCATTAAGCCGGTCCACAGTGTGATGCAGCTTTCATGTTGGGAACGGTATCCACTTAGTCACTTTTGCCCGTTTTAACTCGATATCGGGCATATTCAGACATATAGTGGCAACCGCATCAAAGAAAACCATTTGAATACAGAAACTCTCAAACCGGAATCCTGACCGGATTCCGACCACAGAAAGGGTTTATACCGTGAGCCTTGAAAACCTGTTCCCCCGTTCTTTCACTACCAAGCGCGCCTTCTTCTCTCAGCCGCTGCGCGAAGCTCTTACCCGCGACACAAGCAGTGACGCTAACGCAGTCCACTTCGGCCACCAGGTTAAGAGCGCCCGGAACGAGATTTACAGCGACATGTCTGCCCGTGACATCGTCTCTATGCTGAGCCGCTAAATCTAGCGCTTCCTCAAGTCGAATAGGACCATTGGCTCTGGCTGAGGAAATTTTAATGTCTCCGCGGCAGCTAATTCACTGCCAAAACCAGCTCCAACCTCGCCTGCATCACCATCGCCGTACCGATGTACCGCAAACGCGTGGCAGCCACCAACAACTAGCATCAATGCCAGCGTCAAGAGCATCGCAGTAATCCCCGAGTACACAAATCCGCCGGTATACGGCGTAGCAGCAATCGGGTTTGTCACAGGGAACGTCAGCAGGACCACTAGCAACGCAATACCGATATACGGCCACTGTCTGGTCAATCGGGTCCGCGCCATGGCGGCCAAACCGAACACAGACGTGACCAGCATCAACATGTAGTGGGTCCAAAGAATCGATGAGAATGTGGCTGCAATAAGCCACGCGCCCGTGATCAGAAATTCGAACCGGTAGACCGGGTTCAACCACGCAACTGCCGTGACCATCAACACCACGCCAAGCGCAATACACAGTGGAATCGTTTTCACGTGACTCGGATAATCACGAACCACTGTTACTAATAAATCAGGATTGCCCAGGTCTGTGGCTAAAGTCGACGCCAACGACTGATTCGCACCACCGACCAAGACCGACGCACCAATGTCGTCGATTCGGTCAATCCAGTCCGAAATAACCGGCATGTCAATGCGGATAAACATCCAGATTGCCAGTACCGCCGTGGTGGCCAGCGACCAGAGGGCTGCGCGCCGTCGATAAGCGAAAAAGAGCATCACGGCGATGAGCGCATACGGAGTCAATTTAATGGATGCGACAATGCCGAGGACGATGCCCGCGAGCCAAGGACGAGTGCGCGAGGCAGCAAGCCCATAGGCGACGCCCGCGACAATCAGCGGTGTCGTCTGACCAATCCAGAACGAATTGAGAGTGGTCGGCAGAGCGAATACGCATGCGGTAACCAGCGCTGCGATGCCCCAGGGCATGGTAGACCGAAACCACAGGTGGTAGGAGGCTGCGACCAGGACCACAACGGCCATTCCAGAGAGAAACAGCAACCAAGCAACCGAGGTTTCAAAGCTCATGACGTGGGATATCGCTCCCAGAGCCTTTGCAAACAAAGGGTTTTGCACAAAGGGATGCGTAAATGGCGCAGACACTTCCTGCGCCAGGCGTGGCCAGACCTCTCCGCTCATGGCGGTGAAATCGATTGGATCGGCATCATAGAGATGGGACTCAAGTCCCCTGTCCATCAGTAGCCCGCCCACCCAGAGCGACGCCCAATCGTCCGGCTGGGTGCGGCCATTCCAGGCCAGCAGCGAGGCAAGACCACCGAGCAGCGAGACCAGCATAAGAGGCCAGCTCATCACAGGCGATTGCGTCAGCGCAGGGGCCTGATTGGGTTTGCGAACCCATATTTTTCGCGAGGCCCGCGACGGAGACTCCGCAACAGCACGTTGCGACTCCGCAACCCGTGACGATGCCCCATCCTGTGACACCGGTCCTTCTGCCCGACTATGCCGTCCCACGTTCCTCCTCATCGCTGGTAAGCGCCTCTATCTAATGTAGTGATTCCACTACAGCAGTGGTTACAACCCCACAAGAACCCGCAAGGTATGACGGCTTACTTTGAACGAAGTGCCAGGTGGACAACAATTGGCGGCCATGATGACCGGAGGGACTACCGGAACTGCGAGATAGTGCCGATGGTCGTGATCAGCTGATCGCCATCACTGTTGACAACAGCGGCTATGGGCATACGCTCCATCTCATCCGGACCGACATCGTAACCCTGCGAGACCTCTGCCGTAATAATCTTTCCAGTCGGGCCGTCCTCAATGCGCGGATTACGAACGACCACATGAACCAGACTGAACTTCGCGGTGAAGTGAACTTCTCCGCGGTAGCTCTCCCCTTCGACATCACTGTTGTCATTGTCGCGGGTGAATGAGACGACACCGGCCTCAGGCTCTAGGGCACCGTTCTTGGCAGTGACGCCACCACCCAGTGCGCCGAATACCTTCTCCAGCGCAGATACAGAAATTACTAAATCCTCGCTGGAGGGAGCCGGGGCATTCTTGCCCGGAGCATCCGAATAATTCAACGGGATGTAGATTTCCTCGGCCTCATTAATGGAGCCGGCTGCCGGGTAAACATAAATGCCCCAGTTTTCACCAGCTGGGGTCTCTGGCGGGTCAACAACAATGCGAGCCTCAAAGCTGCCGTCATCTGTCATCGGAGTGGCTTGACGAGCGATAGAACGTCGCATGTCGACGCCCTGGTTCGGTATCGCCTCGAGAGTTCCAGCCGGCGTGACCCAGGCAATGTTGTCGTGCGGATGTTTCCGCGACGAGGACGGAGCACCTTCACTTGGCTTCCAGGAGTCTGGGAACGCACTGTAGAGAACGTAAACGCCATTGGGCACACCCGGAGGAATTGGAAGCGGGTAACCACCACGGTTGGCCGACGGATTAAAACCACTGCCGCGAACAATGAGAACATCGCCGCGATGAACTGTGGCGCCTTCAGCTGGTGTGCCGTCCTCAAAAGTGACAGAAACTTCCGGGGATTCGACATACTGCGGATCCTGCGGCTGGAAGTTCTCCGCTGGATTAATCACATTGGGAAAGTTGTCTGGCACGATTGGCTTCGCAGTTTCAGCCATTGCTGGGGACACAAACGCTGAAAGGACCATGGCGCCGGACAGCGAAACCGCAGTAACACCTCTGCGCGCACTCTGCCTCACCGGTCGACGCTTGCCTTCTCCAACGGGCGATGATTCGGAGCCGGACGAAAGGCGAGTTTCGTGAGCCCCCGCAAGATGGCGGTGGGAATGATCGAAAGTCAAGAACTTCAGACTGTGCATACAAGCAATGTACACCTGCATATTAGGCTCACCTAACGCATTTATTAAGGCGCGCCTTATCCACCCCCGTTTGAGTCTCAACGCTGGGATTGGAAGAAATAGCTGAGAGCAAAAGAAAGCCGCGGCCAAGCCCAATAGAGCTCGACCGCGGCTTGCTTCAGCAGCTTTGAGGCAACCAATTACTCCGCGGTAATCGGCAGGTAGACGCGACCACCCTGATCAGCGAACTCCTGGGACTTCTCAGCCATGCCGGCCTCGATAGCTTCAACGGAGTCCAGACCGTGTTCCTTCGCGTAGTCCTGCACATCCTTGGAAATACGCATGGAGCAGAACTTCGGACCACACATGGAACAGAAATGCGCGGTCTTTGCCGGCTCTGCAGGCAGGGTCTCGTCGTGGTAGTCCAGCGCAGTGTCCGGATCCAAGGCCAGCGCGAACTGGTCATGCCAACGGAACTCGAAGCGGGCCTTCGACAGCGCGTCGTCACGCTCCTGAGCACGCGGCAGCCCCTTTGCCAGGTCAGCGGCGTGCGCGGAAATCTTGTAAGTAATCACGCCGACCTTGACGTCGTCGCGGTTCGGCAGACCCAGGTGCTCCTTCGGCGTGACGTAGCAAAGCATGGCGGTGCCAGCCTGCGCAATGATTGCCGCGCCGATAGCCGACGTGATGTGGTCATAGCCCGGCGCGATGTCGGTTGCCAGCGGGCCGAGGGTGTAGAACGGAGCTTCCTCACACCACTCCTCTTCCCACTTCACGTTGTCAGCGATCTTGTGCATCGGAACGTGGCCTGGGCCTTCGATCATCACCTGGCAGCCGCGGGACTTAGCGATCCTGGTCAGCTCGCCGAGGGTCCGCAGCTCAGCCAGCTGGGCCTCATCGTTAGCGTCGGCAATGGAGCCCGGACGTAGGCCGTCACCGAGGGAGAACGTGACATCGTACTGTGCCAGAATGTCGCACAGCTCAGCGAAGCGCGTGTAGAGGAAGCTCTCCTGGTGATGCGCGAGGCACCATGCGGCCATAATCGAACCACCGCGGGAGACAATGCCGGTAACGCGGTTGGCGGCCAGTGGCACGTAGCGCAGCAGCACACCCGCGTGAACGGTCATGTAGTCCACGCCCTGTTCGCACTGCTCAATGATGGTTTCGCGGTAGATTTCCCAGGTCAGCTTGGCCGGGTCACCCTTGACCTTCTCTAGCGCCTGGTAAATCGGCACCGTACCAACCGGCACCGGGGAGTTACGCAGAATCCACTCGCGGGTTTCGTGAATGTCCTTACCGGTGGACAGATCCATGATGGTGTCCGCGCCCCAACGAGTCGCCCAGACCATCTTCTCCACCTCTTCGGAGATGGACGAGGTCACAGCCGAGTTACCAATGTTGGCGTTGATTTTGGTGGCAAAGCGCTTGCCAATAATCATCGGCTCGGTCTCCGGGTGCTTGTGGTTGGCCGGAATCACGGCACGCCCCGCAGCAACCTCTTCGCGAACAACTTCCGGATCCACATTTTCACGAGCGGCAATGAATGCCATCTCCGGGGTGACAATTCCCGCTCGGGCCCATGCCAGCTGCGTCTTGACCTTCGGGGCCTCCTCAGAACCTGCAACCGCCGGCACTGCCGGAGCCTTCGGCCAAGAGTCACGAGTCTTAGCCAACCCCTCCTTCAGGTTCAGTTCCGGGTTTTCCTCGGTGTAAATACCCGAGGTGTCGTACGCATCGAAGTGAGTGCCGTCCGTCAGGTTGATTCGACGGACTGGAATGCGCAGGTTCGCCTCACCGAAATCGTTGCTGAACGCAACCTCGTCGTAATGCTTGTTGCTGCGGTAAATCGGGCCAGTTGTAACCTCGCCCTCTTTCGGCGGAGCGGATACAGATACACGTGCGGCCATGAAGCAACACATCCCTTTCCTACGCTGGTATTACCCAGATTCAGGTTCGTCCGGTCGACGCTCGATCCCTAGCGTCCTCTCAGTGCCGGAATTTCGGTTGGCACTCCCGTGGTTTTGTAATGCGCCTCATAGTCTAACCAATCGTTCGGATTACTTCGGTCATTACACCCACGATTGCCACAAATGCTTAACGACGGCGCGGAGAACGCACCCCAAAGATGCAGGTTGTGGCTGTGCAGCGGCGTTGTTTTGCGTGGCGATCGCGTTGTCCACACCCCTAAAAAGTTATCCACAGTCGGTCTATTTTTTCGGCTTCTCAGCAAGCGCAATTGTGAACGCGGTGTTATATCTTTCTCACACAAATTCTTTGGGGAGGGAAAATTGAAAAAGGCGACTACTGCCGCCCTAGTGTCAGCACTTCTATGGGGAGTAACGGGGACTAGTTGCGCATCGACCAAGGCTTCCGGCGAGGACGTTCAACCTGTCGGCGACAATGCGACAACCATCACTACTGACTCGGGCGTGACGTTACCTGCGGGTGTGCTTCCACCCAACAATCCGCCGGAGCCCGGTGATGCTCCACTTGGCCCCGATGGGCACTACAACTACGACGCACCCGAATTCGTCCTGACCAATCCGTGTGACGACCCTGAGATTATGGGGCGCTTAGACAGGCTGGGGTTCCGGGAGCAGTCGTACATGGAGGGCCGAATCGAAGGAAATAAACAGATCGGCTGCGTTATCGAATCCGACGCTTCCGGCCTGCTGAGCATCTGGCATGCTGCGGTCGCTCATTCACAACTCGAACGCTACAGTGCCGAGCCTTTGGCTCATCACGAAGGGATTTTCAATTGGGTGACATTCACTCAAATCAATCCGCTCGGAAGCTCTGCCTGTATTGCTTCTGTCGAAACAGAGCAAGGGGCTCTCGGATTCGTTATCGATACAACCGGACAAGATAGCCCTGACCCACAGCACCGGCTGTGCGCTCCCGTAAATGAGCTGTTAATTGATTACTTGGGGGAAGAATCATGATGCATGCCGTAATTCCAACAATCGACTCTGCAATTCAGAAGTTCCATTCCACGAATTTGCTGGCAAATAATGCCATCCATATCCAGCCCAACTTGGCCGGCTACTCACAGGTTCCGTCACTCCAGCTGGTGGCGACAGAACACAGTCTCGCAATTTCCGGCAGTACGGGAAGCTCTGCCGCCGTCGGATTGTCTCTGGGCAAGCAGCTCACGTGGGCGCAAACAAATCTCGCTGACTTCCGTCGCGTGATTACTGAGCACGAATCCACCATGAATCGGATCCTTCGAAGCATTAACCCGTTCAATGGTGACGGTGCTTCCATTGCCGAAGTAGCGCGAACAAGCGGTGTATTTCAGCGTCGGCCAATGTTTGAAGCTGGAAGTCTCACTTTCGCGCCAGTCACACTTTCTGCGGAACTCGGTCTTGATGCGAAGTCCCTACTATCCATGTTTTCCTCGACAAACGACGGTGCCGTAGCCGAGGCAATCGCCTACTGGAACAACTTCGCCGAAACTATGACCACGTTGGCCAGCAATCTAACCTCCATCTCATCCGGCTTGGTGTCGAGCAACAGCGGTGCTGTCTTCTCTGCTGCTGACTCAACAATGAAAGGTCTGGCCGCACGCGCAACCAGCATCGCCACCGCATCTGAGGTCATGGCCGGACACCTTGCCGTTTTGCCGTCCGTTAAGGCAATGGCCGTCAATGCACTATCTGCGATTGAGGCCGAGTCCAAGGCACTCCCAAACCCTGGCGCGCAAAAGGCTTTTGAACAGGCCGAGGTAGCAGCCTTTCTCTCTGGCCCGTATACCGCACAGCTACAGACCGCTATTCCTCGAATTCCTAACCTGGTTTCTGCCGATGCCGGAAGTGGTGTGACTGCCGAGGTTTCCGTTGGGGCCACAGTCGCCGGGCGTTCTGGAACTAGTCAGTTCGGTCTTTCGCCTGCGGGGATGACTGGAAGCATGCAGGCCGCCAGCGCACCAGTTGGCGCCACCTCAACTGTTCCGGATTCTCCAACACCACAATCCACAGCCGCGAGTGCTCCCGCTCCTTCGCAGGCTCAACCGAGCACTTCGACTTTGTCGAACCCTACTAATCCGTCTGCTACCCCTGTGCACCCCGCATCACCTAGCAGCCCAACGAGCTCCACAATCTCGCCAACTTCCCCGACCGGTACATCAGGCATGGCTCAATCGAACGCGGCGAATCCAGCCATGGTCGCTCCTTCGGGGGCGAGCACCCCACTTCAACGCACTTCACCGCAAGCATCTTCGCCTTACGGCGTTCACGGTAACCGACCGGCTGGCTCCCTCGGTGCAGGACGCACTGCGGGGCTCACACCAGCGGGCAATATCCCGGCACTGCCGTCTTCTGGAAACGCAAGCCTCCGTCCACCGGCCTCGGGACTTCCGACTTCAAGTCTTGGACGTATACCAGCGCCAACAGCGGGTCGCGGGATGGGAACCGGCTTGGGTGCCGGGGTCGCTGGGTCCGCCTTGCCAAATGCCTCGAACAGCCCTGCACAGCGCGGAGGTGGATTGATGACTTCCCTAATCAGTGCTCGCAACAGTGCTATTACCGGAGCTACGGGTGCTGCTGGCGGAATCGCGGGTACCGCTGCTGGAAACCGTGGTGCAGGGACTTTCGCGGCCACCACTGCGGGCAACCGTGGCGGACTGCTCCAAAAGGACTCCGCACCGTCGGCACGCAAACTGACAAATGTGGCCACCATCAGGGATAACGATGCCGGCGCTTTCGAGCAGAACGAATACCAGAAGGAGCTTTTCGGGGATGCGCCAATCACTATCCCGGCGGTGATAGGCCACAACGTCCGAGCGTAAAGTCACCGCGTCCAAGCTGATCCTTACCCGCTCGGGCGCCACGGGGGGGGATCGAACGGTGTCCGTGAATTCGTACCTCAATAACGCCTTCAACTTAGACACTTTTTCACCGGCCCTTTGGGCGGGATTGGCGTACTTTTGTTGAAGTTCTAGGCCTAAATCGTCGCTCTCCAGAAGTTGTAACTAAACCGAACGTTCGTTACAGTTACTGGAATGACAAGTACCGACCACGCCGCTTCCACGAGGGCTAATCCGTCCACTCCAGTCACCCACAGGTGGGTCTTCCTCGCTATCATCAGCGCCGGCCTACTACTCATCGGCATAGATAACTCGGTGCTCTACACTGCCCTGCCAGTTCTGCGCGAGCAGCTCCACACAACCGAGCTGGAGGGCCTGTGGATCATCAACGCCTACCCACTGGTGATCTCCGCACTCCTCCTCGGCACAGGCACTCTGGGCGACCGCATCGGTCACCGCAAGATGTTTCTTGTGGGCCTGACGATTTTTGGCTTATCTTCCCTGGCCGCGGCCTTTGCGCCGCACGCCTGGGCGCTGGTCATCGCCCGCGGCTGCCTGGGACTGGGCGCCGCGACCATGATGCCGGCCACTCTCGCACTGCTACGTGAGACCTTCCACCACCCTCGTGAACTTGCCACGGCTATTGGCATTTGGTCAGCCACGGCAACACTGGGTGCCGCTGCTGGCCCCGTCGTCGGCGGTTTCCTGTTGGAGCACTTTTGGTGGGGCTCAATCTTCCTTATCAACATCCCTGTCGTAGTTTTCGCAATCATTGGCACGCTGATTTTCGCTCCACCAAATCAGCCCAACCCAGCCAAACACTGGGACTTCCTCACCAGCCTCTACGCGATGCTGGCCATGCTGGGCCTGGTTTCACTCATCAAGGAACTCGCCGGCCATCGCTCCTCCACCGTCATCGTCGCAGCTATCGCCTGTGGGCTAGTGGGCGCGGCACTGTTTCAGCGTCGTCAGGCACGTCTTACCGAACCCCTCATCGACTTTTCGGTCTTCCGTTCGCCGATGTTTTCCGGTGGCGTGCTGGCAGCAGCGCTTGCCATGTTTGTCCTGGCAGGCGCCGAATTGATGACGACGCAGCGCTTCCAGATTTCCGTCGGATACACACCACTCGACGCGGGCTTGCTAGTTGCCACCGCGGCACTGGCATCCTTGCCAGTTGGTGTCATCGGCGGCATGGTGCTCCATCGAGTGGGTTTCCGCACACTCATCACCGGCGGCTTCCTCCTCAACGCCGTCGGACTGGCAGGCATGTACTACGGCGTTTCCTCGGGCAATTTCTCGCTCATGATCGCGGGATTGATACTGCTCGGCGCGGGCGCAGGTTCTGTGATGTCGGTGTCGTCGACTGCGATAATCGGCTCAGCGCCGAGGTCAAAGGCAGGTATGGCGGCGGCGATGGAATCCGTGTCCTACGAATTCGGCACACTGATTACCGTCGCAATCACAGGCAGTCTCCTGCCTATGTTCTACACCCTGTTTACGCCTGTCGACGCCAGCATCTCACTCACCGATGCACTTCACACGCCAGCGCTTAACGACGGCGCCCGCGCCGGCCTCGACAGTTCCTACCTGGCCATTTTGATTATCCTGGCTGTCGTTGCTGTCATTGCAGCGATTGCGACTGCGGTGACATTCCGCGGCAACCCGAAGGAGACTGAATATGCGCACGAGTAAGCGCACTGCCATCCTCGACACAATCGTTGAGATTATCGAGACAAGCGGTTTTTCCGAGGTCACCTACGAAAATGTCGCAACTCAATGCGGAATGAGTAAATCAGGGTTGATTTACCACTTCCCCTCCCGTGAAGACATGATCCGCAGCGTCCATGAGCACATGGCGCAGTTATGGGAGGAGGAGCTTATCGAAGCCGCAGGAGGACCTGCGGAGGAGGTATCCCCCGCCAACCGCCTACGCGCAAACCTCCAAGTCTCACTGGATACGGCAACGAGGGCCGAGCTACTCATGTCCATCGACTCCGCCGCCGAGCCGGAGCTGCGCGAGATTTGGACGCGCCTTTTGCGCCGGTGGAATCCGCCGGCGGAGAAGATTGCCACCGATGAGGAGGCCTGCATGGCCTACGTTGTCCAAATGATTTCCGATGGCCTCTGGGCTAACGACTACCTCAACGGCAATCAGCTCACGAAAGCGCAGCGCAAGGCAATCGCCGAAGCCGCGGCAAAGCTAATTCCAGAGTCGATGGAGTAGCCAGCTCTAGACGCCCTTGCGCTGAACGTCCTTGAGCTCGGAGTCAGTGGCCAGGCCGTAGTTAGCACCCGCATAGACGGCCTTTGCTCGACTCGTTCCGGCGAGCACATACTCGCTAAAGGACAGCACCATCGAGCCGAGCACATTCTTGGACGGATCATCCAGGTAGGTGCCGTGGTAGGAACCGGTGACTACCGCTTCCCAGGCGGGCCCTGCAGCATCGCGGTAACCACGTCGATCGGCATCAAAAGGAACGATGTCCTCGTGCTCAGCAATGGCCACCAGGCTCGGAATCTCCGGAGGGGTGGAGATCAGTCCAGCGTCGGAAGGCCCTGGGTTGATAGCAACCAGACCACGGGTGACCATATCGATGCCCGCAGCCTGGAAGGCCTTATCCATCCTGTTGTTCAGGAAGATTGCGGAGCCGCCACCTGCAGAGTGCCCGACCAGCATCGTCCGGGAGAAATCGATCTTGCCTGCAAGTGGCGTGGACTCGTCCTCATTGGCCGCTGCGGCCACGGAAGCTGCCAGCACCATCTGCGGCGCGAACCAGTTGGTGAAGTTGTAGCCAAGAGCCACGACATATCCGTGGCTTGCATAGAGTCGCGCTTGCGCGTCGTACATACCTGGCTCAGTACCAATGCCAGGGCTCAGAACCATCAGCGGCGCGGACTCCATGGAGTCGATATCCGCCGGGTAAATGAGCTGCGCGCCAACTGGGGAGGCGTTGGCCGATTCCGGCAACACGTCATAGCAGCCGGTGGTGCCGTGGAGACCGTGGAGGTCCCGCAGTACGCGGTTGTAGATGGTGTAGACGACACCGTCACATGGCATTGCTTCACGGGTTGCGGCAACTGGGTGGGAGCCCATCGCTCCGAACTCCTTGCGCAGGTGCCCCGCCTCTGGGGCGAACGGCTCGGTGATATGGCCACTTTCACCACCGGAGATGGCGCGGTTTACGCCACCCATGACATCCACCAGACCACCGCCAATTTTGTCCACGGTTTCCGAGTTCCGGTAGTCAACAGTGCTTTCACGTGCAGTGATGTCCGGCAGCTGACCAATGCGCGGTGCCGCCTGCGCTGGCACCTGCCCGCCGAGAACTACACCAGCTGCGAGCGAAAGAGCAACCACCTTCGAGAACTTACGCCCCTGCCCTTGACGGGATGCCGACACGGTCTTTCCGGCCGCCCTTAGTGAACCAATCATCGTTTTCCTTAACTCTTGCCAAGAACCTAGGAATACGAATTTACCTAATACGTAAATACATACGTAAAGAAAGAAATAGCCTCCCCCATCTTTCACCCCTCAAACAATCATTCAGAGCGCTGAAAATGTTCACTCTCGCCCAAAATTAACACCACCACCCCCATTTCCTACCCCCTTTCCACGAGTGCACAAATTCAGAAAACCCACCTCACCACCGTTACCCACATATTTTTATTACCTTTTTCCACAAACGCCTCCGCTGCCTCCCTACCAGCGCATACCTTATTGACACCAAGGACAAAGTGGCCACGCCCACACTCACTGTTAACCGACAACCGAGTGCGCATGGCCCTTAATAAAACCCCGAACAGAAAAGAACTCCCACAATGAGAATCGGCATCCCTTTAGAACCCGATCCCCAGCAAACAATTGTGGCTGCGACCCCGGAGACCGTCGGCAAACTCGTCAAGCTTGGCTACGAGGTCGCCGTGCAGGCTGACGCCGGCCTGGCTGCTAAGTTCACCGACGCGGACTACGAATCCGCCGGTGCCACCATTGTCGACGAGTCTGTCTGGCACAGCGATATCGTCGTAACGCTCGACACTCCGCCGGAGCAGTTCCGTGCACTGCTTAACGACGGTGCCATGCTGATCAGCCGACTTGCGCCAGGCCGAAACGAAGAACTGGTCGAAGAACTCGCGCAACGCAACATCACTGCCCTTGCTATGGACGCAGTTCCCCGCATTTCCAGGGCACAGTCGATGGACGTGCTGTCGTCGATGGCCAACATCGGCGGCTACCGCGCAGTAGTCGAAGCGGCTTCTGCATATGGTCGCCTTTTCACTGGTCAGGTGACTGCCGCAGGCAAGATGCCACCAGCTACCGTTTACGTCATCGGCGCTGGTGTCGGCGGACTTGCGGCGATCGGTACGGCCAACTCGATGGGCGCGATTGTCAAGGCAACAGACCTGCGCCCTGAAGCCGGTGAGCAGGTCGAATCGATGGGTGCAGAGTTCATCCCGATTCCGGCCGCCGCCGAGAAGTCCGAGGATGGCTACGCCAAGGAAATGACCAATGATCAGGCTGCCGCTGCCGCGAAGCTCTACTCCGAGCAGTCCGCGCAGGCTGACATTGTCATTACCACCGCGAATATCCCTGGCCGTCGCTCTCCACTGCTGCTGACTGCTGCCGATGTTGCAGCTATGAAGCCAGGCAGCGTCATCGTCGACATGGCTGCCGCAGGTGGCGGCAACTGCGAGATGACCGTTCCAGGCAAGACCATTGTCACTGACAACGGTGTGACCATCATCGGTTACACCGACCTTGCAGGACGTCTGCCCGCGCAGGCATCGTCGCTGTACGGACAGAACATTTTCAACCTGTTCAAGCTGATCACGCCGGAAAAGGATGGCTCTCCAGTTCTCAATCTCGAGGACGAGATTATCCGTGGCATCACGGTGACAAAGGCTCGCTCACAAAATGGCGCCGGCGCTACCGGAGCTGAGATTCTCTGGCCACCACCGCCAATCAAGGTCGCTGTCACCCCTGCTGCCCCACTGCAGGAGCAGCAGGCTCACCAGGCCGCATTAGAAGAGAATGCGCCGGAGAAGGTTTCCTTCATGGGATCGGGCCTGGGCTCGAAGGTTGCTCTGGGCCTGACGGCACTGCTGGCCATTGTGGTTATGCTCAGCGCACCGCACAGCGTGAGCGCCAACTTCATGGTTCTCACCTTGGCTATCGTGCTCGGCTTCTACGTGATCTCCGCGGTCACGCCGCGCCTGCACACACCACTGATGTCTGAGACCAACGCGATCTCCGGCATTGTTCTGGTGGGTGCGATTCTCCAGGTGGGAAGCTCCAACCTGCTGGTTTCCGGTCTCGCGTTCGCGGCCATTGTGGTCAGCTCCATCAATATCTTCGGCGGTTTCGCCGTCACCGACCGCATGCTTGGCATGTTTGTGAAAGAGGAGGCATAAAGTCTAATGGCTAGCATTGATACTGCTTCGCTTCTGGACTGGACCTACCGCCTGTCCAACGTCGGCTACATTGTCGCCGCTGTCCTGTTCCTCGCTGCCCTCTCGAGCCTGTCCAAGCCGGAGACCGCTCGCCGCGGTAACTCCTTCGGTATTGCTGGTATGGCTGTAGCCGTTGTCATTGCCATCTTCCAGGCACTCGTCACCGCAGACACCAAGCCGGATACTCACTTCTCGCCGCTGATTACCCTGATTCTCATCGCCGTCGCTATCGGCATCGGTGGTGTCATCGGTATCAGTCGCGCACGCCGCGTTGCCATGACTGGCATGCCGCAGCTGATTGCACTGTTCAATGGTCTGGTCGGACTCGGCGCTATCTTCATCGGCTTCAACTCCTACATCTTCGCGGAAGATGTCGCCCCCGATGCCCTGAAGTTCCACTTCGGTGAGGTCTACATTGGCGTCTTCATCGGCGCTGTGACCTTCACTGGCTCCATCGTCGCAGGCCTGAAGCTGTCTGAGAAGATCAAGGGCTCGCCGCTTCTGCTGCCGGGCCGCAACGCTCTGAACATTGCCATTCTGGTGGTCACTCTGGTTCTCCTGGCTGTCTTCATCGCAACCGGCACCGAGGGCGGCGCCATCGCATGGGCATGCATGGTTGCAGTGACTGCTTTGGGCCTGTTCTTGGGCTGGCACCTGGTCATCGCCATCGGTGGCGGCGACATGCCGGTTGTCGTGTCCATCATGAACTCGTACTCCGGCTGGGCCGCCGCTTTCACCGGTCTCATGCTTGGCAACCCGCTGCTCATCATCACTGGTGCGCTGGTTGGTTCCTCCGGCGCCTACCTGTCGTACATCATGTGTGAGGCCATGAACCGCTCCTTTGCCAACGTTATTCTGGGTGGCTTTGGCTCCGAGGCTTCGTCGGGAAGCGCCGTGGAAGGCTCCCACACCGAGGTCAGCCACGAGGACACCTCCGAGATTCTGCGTGACGCAGACAAGATCCTCATCGCTCCGGGCTACGGTATGGCTGTGGCACAGGCTCAGTACGCTGTTGCTGACCTGGTCCGTAATCTGCGTGACGCCGGCAAGGAAGTGGTCTTCGGTATCCACCCAGTCGCCGGCCGCCTGCCAGGTCACATGAACGTGCTGCTGGCTGAGGCCAAGGTTCCCTACGACATCGTGCTGGAGCTGGACGAGGTCAACGATGACTTCGCTGATGTGGATGTCACCCTGGTCATCGGTGCAAATGACACCGTCAACCCGATGGCAGAGCAGCCGGGCTCCCCGATTGCGGGTATGCCGGTGCTGAAGGTGTGGGAATCTGAGCGCGTGATTGTTCTCAAGCGTTCGATGGGTTCGGGTTACTCGGGCGTGCAGAACCCGTTGTTCTTCAACGAAAACACCGACATGCTTATCGGCGATGCGAAGGCCAGCGTCGACTCTCTGAACCGCATCCTGGCGAGTTCGAAGGTCAACGCTTAAAACTTCAGGCAAGCAACGCCGTACAAATCGGAGCCTAGGCGATTAATTCCTAGGCTTCGCCACGGGCTGCATCACGAACCATCGTGATGTGCTCAATGCCGGCTTCTATGAAGGTCTCCCCGATCTCATGGAAGCCGGCTTTTGCGTACACAGCCTTCGCCTGCGTCTGGGCATGCAGAATCAGCCCCGTATCTGGGTGGTCAGCGATGACCTGCTGCAGCAGTTTCGAGGACAACCCCCTACCCCGGCTCGCAGCATCGACGACAACTCGGCCGATGGTGCGCGGGTAGCTCGTCGAGAACTCATCGAGCGTGTCAATTACACGCAAGTACGCAATAATCTTGCGGGAGTCATTGTCGTCGCGGATGAAATAGTGCTCTGCGGTATCTTCCAGGTCGCGCCAATCCATTTCCGGCTCTGTACAGGACTGCTCAAGATAGAACACATCGGTGCGCAGTGCCGAGATGGCATAAACATCCGTCGCGCTGAGTTGAGAAAAGGAGGCGTGTTCAATCATGGTGGCTGATTTTACTGCGAAGAACGGTGTGACGCTCATAGCTGGCAAACGTAGTGGCGCACCATCGCGCAGAATGAAGCCGCAGACCTATACCGCCCGCACCCGGCGGAATTGTACCTTCGCGCCGGGCACCAATTGCCCGGCCCTCGACAATGACGGCTCCGTCAACACACCAATGACCGGATATCCACCCGTCGCCGGATGATCAGGACCGAAAATAATCGGCTGCCCCGATGCGGGCACTTGTATCGCACCGGGGACCATTCCCTCGCTTGCCAACTCATGGGTGACCTGGCGCTCAAGAGTAGTCCCATTCAGCCGAAGTCCGACGCGGTTGGCCTCTTGCGTCACGGTCCATGTCTCGTGAAAGAAATCACTGACGCTTTCCCGCGTAAACCAGTCCGCCCGAGGGCCAGGAACAACATCTAAGCGCGCAGCCTCGCTCGACCAATGAGGCGCGGGATAAATTGCGATTGACGACCCCGTCGAATACTCCGGGTCGCCGACCTGCAAGACCTGACCGGCCTGCAAAGGCGCTGGGCCGAGCTTGCCGAGCGTATCGTATGACCGCGAGCCCAGCACTTCCGCGACATCGATGCCCCCTCGAATCGCGACGTACCCGCGAAGACCTGCATCGAAGGTACCAAGCCGCACAATTGCCTTCGCCCCGACCACAATTCGACTATTCATCGAGGTCTTGATGACCTTGCCATCCTGCTCGACAGTCACCTCACCGTGGGCTCCTGCGAAGGATATGATTGCTCCCTCCGCTACTTGGAACTCCAACCCGCCGACGACGCACTCAAGCACCGCCAGGCTTTCTTCGTTGACAACCATCCGGTTAGCAGCTGCCGCGGACTCGTGGTCGAACGCACCGGAAGTACTCACGCCCAGGCTGCCTTGCCCTGCACGGCCCAAATCCTGAATCGTCGTCAATATGCCGGGTCGAATAATCTCGATAGAATTCTTCATCTCTTCCGCCCCCCTTTTTCTACGCCGCACTCACCGTAGAAGTCGCTTCAAATTGCACCTCAACCCCGGGCTCAAGCAGCGCCGGATTAGGCCGATTCAAGTCCCACATCTCCACATCTGTATGTCCCAAGAGCTGCCAGCCACCGGGCGAATCGATGGGATATACACCTGCGAATTGGCCCGCAAGTCCGACGGAGCCCTTGGGAACTCGAGTGCGCGGCGTCGTAAGGCGGGGAATATCAAGCGGCTCTGGCCACCCCTGACCGCTCCCGCGCACCATGTAATAAAAGCCCGGCGCGAATCCACCGAACGCGGCCGTCCAAGGGCGTTCGCAGTGCCAATCGATTAACGCTTGAGGGCTCATCCCAAGGCTTTGTGCCAAGGACTCAAGGTCCGCGCCGTCATAGTGAACGGGAATCGTCATTGTTTTTCGCTTGTCGACGGTCTGCCTCTGCGCATTGTTGCCCCGCAGCGCGGTTTCTACTGCGCCGAGGTAACGACGAGCCGGTCCGCGAAAGCGAAGAAGGAGCGTTTGGGCTGCAGGTACCCTGTCAACGAGTCCCTCAATCTCAGCCGCAGCAGAGTGTGCACGAAGTACCTTCGCCAACGGATTGGCCGATGATGAATAGTCGATAAGCAGCGCATTTGTTCCCATAGGGCGAATCTCGGCCATGGCGGTGCTGATCCTTTCTTTCTTGCGGGGTTGAAAAACTGCGGTTGATAAGACCGGTGTGCGAGTCCGCGCTATACGTGGGCAGAGACGGTGACTCCGGCGTCGACGAGCCCTTGGCGAATCATACGGGAGAGTTCGACCGCACCAGGGGTGTCTCCGTGCAAACAAATAGAGTCAGCCTGCACGGTCAACGGTGAACCGTCGTAGGCGACGATTGGTTCCCCGCTAGCCATTGCAATGACGCGTTTGACGACGGCATCGGGTTCTACAATGACCGACCCCTCGAGTACTCGGGACACCAGAGTTCCATCGGAGTTGTAAGCGCGATCTGCAAAAGCTTCCCTAATCACAGGGAGGTCCGCGTCGAGGCTGAGCCGTTCGATGACCGACCCCGGCTGCGCCATAATGGCAAGCTCATCTCCGCAGGTGGAGCGAGCGAGCAGGAGCGCCTCCACCACTGCAGCGGCCTGATTTTCATCCACTGCGATGCGGTTGTAGAGGGCACCGTGGGGCTTGACGTAGGAAACTTCGGTACCCACCGCCCGTGCACATGCCGAAAGTGCACCAATCTGGTAGACGGTTTCGGCTCGCAATTCTCGATGTGAGTAATCCATGCGTCGTCGTCCGAATCCGGCGAGATCGCGGTAGGCGACGTGCGCGCCGATGCGAATTCCGCGCACGGCAGCTGCCTCACAGGTCTCCATCATGACGCTAGCGTCACCCGCGTGATACCCGCAGGCAATATTGGCACTGGTCACAATGTTCAGCAGAGCGATATCATCACCCATCTTCCACGAGCCGAACGCTTCCCCAAGGTCAGAGTTGAGATCGATAGTGGCGCCCATAAACGTCACCGCTCCTTCCAAGTAATAATGCTGGTCTTTGTACCGTTGTTATGTTGGTTCTCATCTGAGCTGTGCGAGAAACCGGGGGGGGGGATTAGCCGAGCATTTCAAACACACCGCCGAATGAGCGCCACGCCAAGAACCAGGCGACTGCGACACCCAAGATTCCGATAGCCGCCAACCACTTCGGGTACTTGTAACCATTCATGAGATCCGCACGGAACAGCGCGATGTAAATCAGCACAGTAACGCCAATTGGAAGAACCAAACCATTGAAGGCTCCGGCGAAAACCAACAGCGTCGCTGGAGCCGTACCGATGACACCGAAGAGCAGCGTGGAGATTGCAATTAGGACAATGGTGATCGTGTTTTGAGTCTTGGCTCCAGCACCCGAGGAACGAGTCAGAAATGTTGCTGAGGTGTAGCTGGCACCCACAATCGACGAGATTCCCGCAGCCCACAGGACAACGCCAAAGAAGCGCATACCCCAATCTCCTGCCGCAGCTTGGAATGCCTCTGCAGCGGGGTTTCCATCCGTATTGAGGACCACGCCACCCGCAACCACTCCCAAGACAGCTAGGAAAAGGAGGAAACGCATGATGGCTGTGACGATGATGCTCGTAACAGATGAGCGAGTGGTCTGTGCGAGGTTCTCTACACCGCCGGCGCCAGCATCAAGCATGCGGTGAGCGCCAGCGTAAGTAATGTACCCGCCAACAGTGCCACCGACGAGCGTGATGATTGCCAACAAGTCAATCGTGTCGGGCATGACCGTGTTCTTCAGTGCTTCCCCTACTGGCGGGTTAGAACTGAACGCCACAATTCCAGTGACCAGAATCATCACGACACCGAGCACAACGAGTGCCTTGTCCAGCGCCATACCCGCCCGACGGGAGAGGAAGAAGCCAATGGCGAGGATTGCAGTAACAATGCCGCCAATCTTTGCGTCCACGCCCAACATCGCGTTCGCACCAAGTCCAGCACCGCCGACGTTGCCAATATTGAAGACCACACCACCGATGACAATGAGAATTGACATTAACCAGCCCAGCCCCGGAAGCACGGCGTTGCCGAGCTCCTGCGCGCGGCGTCCAGAGACAGCAATCACTCGCCACACGTTGAGCTGAATCGCGATATCAAGAAGCACCGAGATCACAATGGCAAAGGCGAAAGCCGCGCCAAGCTTGGCCGTAAAGGTTGCGGTCTGGGTGAGGAAGCCCGGCCCGATAGCACTGGTCGCCATCAGGAATACGGCGCCGAGGAGTGCCGTTCGCCGCGCCTTATGGGCAGATGTTGAAGCGTCCATAGCGTAAGGCCTTTCCCTACAAGTCTGACGATTCCCACGTTGAAGGATTCCCACGTTGAAGATCGCCTGCACAGAGATTGTTGAACAATGTCTCGTATGTTAATTGGTGATGGCCGCCACACAAAAGTGCTTTAGTAGTCTGTATTACATGACTACCCCCGGAAGCATCCTCGACGATCAGCCCCACACGTCCTCTGGGGAAAAACAACAAGACGTTTCAGTAGCGGATGTCACCGCAACTGTCCTGCGCCGAGAGATTCTCGCCGGAAAGCACTACAGTGGCGAGCAGCTCCGTGAAACCCAACTTGCTGCGCGACTGCAGGTCAGCCGCAACACCATCCGACAGGTCTACCGCAAGCTGGAATCTGAGGGGCTACTTACTCACATCCCTCATCACGGCGTGTTTATCGCTTCCTTCGACAAACAACGCATCCGCGAACTGTATGCCTTTCGCCATGTCGTCGAATGCGGAACACTGCGATCGCTAAGCAAGAGCCAGGCAAAGCTCCTCGGCGAAGAGATTCTTTCTATTTGTGGTTCACAGTCATCATTGAACCTTCCCGAACGGAATAATGCCTTTCACCTCGCCATCGTCAGAGCTTCCGGGTCCCCCGACCTGTTAGCCACCGCCGAATCAATTCAGGCCCAACTCCGTCTTTGCTTCCTCTCCTACCCCCAAAGCATCGAACTCCATGCCCGATACGCCGATCGCCACATCAGTATCGCCAAAGTTCTCATCGAGGACACCCCAAACCACGCCGCCGACCTCCTCAGCGCCTACCTCAATGAGTCGTTCAGTGCCGTCACCGCTGCCCTCCCGCTTGCCGATCGTTCGTAATTAGCTGCTAGGACTAAAGTGATGGACATGGCAGCAAATTCAGGCAACGCATACGCAATGACCATTCCGGAGTTCGGCCCCGCTGACATTTTCACCAGGACACTTATCGATCATGCTCAGCCCGGTCCCGGCGAAATCCTGGTCAAAACCACAGCCATCGGCGCGAATCCGCTGGATTACAAGATGCGCGATGGCTCTTCCGGTCTGTGCGCAAAGTTCACCCCTCCCGCCGTCCTCGGACGCGAAGCCGCTGGCGAAGTCGTTGCCGTCGGCGAAGGTGTGGACAACTTCCACCCCGGCGACCGAGTCTTCGGCATGCGCGGCTTCGATGACTTCCGCGGCACCTACGCAACGCACAACGTCTTCCCCGCCGACGGTGTGGTTCGAACACCCGATTCGCTTGACGACGTAACCGCTGCGGGCCTTGCCCTAGTGGGAATCACGGCGACCGTGGCTGTCGATCAGCTAGCGAAGGTAAAAAGCGGTGACACCGTACTCATTCATGGTGCCGGCGGCGGCGTTGGCCAGCTGATGACGCAGCTGGCAGTTGCCCGTGGCGCAACTGTGTTGGCCAGTGCGTCGTCACGCCATCATGAAAAACTAGTGGGCTTTGGCGCGCAGCATCTTGATTACACAGCGGAAGATGTATTCGAGGTTGTGCGTCGACGGTTCCCCGAGGGCGTAGATGTTGTGCTCGATGGCGTGTACTTCGACACCTTCCTGCCCTCGCTGGATGTGTTGCCATCGGATGGTCGGATCGTGGCGCTACCTTCACTGGCCGATCTGGCACCGGCGAAGGAACGTGGCATTGAGGCGCACATTCCGGCTATTTCGAATGACACGACTATTTACGCCGACCTGGCCGACCGCGTGGTTGCCGGTGAGATTTCACTTCCTATCGGACTGACTAAGAATCTCACCGAGGTCGCGGAGGTCCACCGAGTATTGGAAGACGGGCACGCTGACGGCAAGATTGTGATGACCGTCGAGTAAACCAGGTGCGTTACTACAGCTCGCGACGAGCGTTCTGATACGTCTTCGTCAGCGAGCACCACAGCGCGTCGGCATCAGAGATGGCTTCCACCAGCTCCCGGTTGGTCATAGTTTCACGCTGCTCGCGCAGTCGGTTGTTTAGCTTCCGAGCACGAGAGAGCTCACCGCGTAGCTCGATGAGCTCCGGCGTAGCCTCACCGGAGGCAAATACATCTTTGTAGATGGTGCCGACACCCATTGTGGTGTTCACGTTGTCCCAGGCAGAGAGGATTGCGGTGAGCTGGTACTCGGTGTCCATGGCAATCTGTTGCAGCTCAGCGTGATTACGCTCGGCGAGCTCGTGCGCCTCAGCGCTGCGGCGCACACCGACCCACGCCTGGTATGCAATGAGAATCGCAAGCACCAAGCCCGCAACTGGCAATGCATATTGCAGAATCCACAGCGTGACACCGAAGAGCTGAACAATCAGGCCGAAGAAGAAAAATACGACAATGACCGTCGCGCACCCGTTGTCGGAGCCTGAGCGTTTACTCATCGCGGCGTCACCTCCGCCGCAGCATTCAAAATCGCATCGGCCCCCAGGTGGCTGGCGTAGCCAAGTCCAATGGCTGCTGCCAGAAGGAGTATTGCCAGCAGCGTATAGACGATTGCCTCTTTGACAGTGCTAGTAACCGCAATGCGCTGCTCTTCGTAGTCAACCAGGGCACGCATGTCTTTGGTCGAGGCATTCAATCGACGTTCGAGGTCAACCATGTGTTCCTGCTGCTCGGCGCGTGAGATAGCGATGGCATTCAACGGCACATCAACACTCTCGACACTGGCATATGCCTGCCGACGAGCACTCTTCACGCTGTCGAACGACACTGACGGTGCGGGTGGCACTTTCGTCGGCCCAGTGAGATTCCGCGACACCTTATAGTAAGAGCGCGCTGCGGCTCTCGTCAGTTGGTTGTTGGAGTCGCCTTGATTGCCCATAGTGCCGAGTCTGCCACATGAATTTTCTTTGGCTCGTTATCGCCCACCTCATCGATGATGGCGAAGACATGCATACCTGCATATGGTGCGGCTTCGGCTCGGAGCACGGTCCCCGGGCCTACCCCTGATGTAGCCAAATAGCGCAGCAATTCAGGATCGGAGTCGTTAATACGATCGACTACCACCATCGCGCCAGCTTCGATATCCGTCAGGTCAGTGCGCACTGCGCTGGCGATGGTACCGCTGGCGCTGGGAATTGGATCGCCATGCGGATCGCGCTCAGGGAATCCCAGCATTGCATCAATGCGACTAATGAAATCATCCGAGACCGCATGCTCAAGCTTTTCAGCTTCCTCGTGAACCTCATCCCAGGTGTATCCCAGAGTCGAGACCAAGAAGCTTTCAATAAGCCGGTGGCGACGCACCATGATCAGCGCAATATCCCGCCCACGGTCCGACAGGCTAATGCCCCGGTACGGCTCGTGGTTGACAAGTCCACGTGCAGCTAGCTTCTTCACAGCTTCGCTGGCGGTGGGCTTCTTTTCACCCATCCGCTCAGCGACGTCGCCTAGTGCCACTTTTTCACCGGTGCGCTCGTGCAAATCCCAAATGACCTTGAGGTAGTCCTGGGTCTTTGCTGGTAAATCCTCCACGTGCATTCTTTAAACTCTAGCGTTATTGCGTGTTGCCGCAATCTTGAGGGGGACATAGAAACAACCGGCGCACACGCCAATACAGCCACCAACTGACAAGTTCGCCGCCACCGCAATGAATAGCCCCACCAGGCCAATCGCGATACCCATCAATGGTGCTAACACGAATAGCAAACGGGTATCGTTCACTACCCCAACCAGCGCAGCTGCCGGGGCAGCCAACAGCGCGATGGATAAAATCGTGCCGACAGCCGGAATCAGCGCCACCAGAGTCAACACAATCAGCCCGCTGATGACCAACTGTGCTCTTCTCCTCGAATGCGCGACCCCGAAAGACTCCGGATCGAATGTGAAGTAAATCAGCTGGCGCCACCGAGCCACCAGCACCAACGCCACCAGCAGCAAGAGGCCACCGGACAGCACAATATCAATCTTGTTCACGTTAAGTACGCTGCCGACCAGGAAGCTTTCTACCTTCACCGGCAACGGGGCGAACCACTTGTTCAGGAAGTAGCCCAGTGCGAACCCAAATGTCAGCACAATTCCTGCCGCCGAGGACGTCGTTCCCACCTTTGACAGACCGAACAGTGCCCCAATCGGAATACACATCAGAAATGCTCCGATAAAGAGGAACACCGAAATCCACGAGTGGCTCAGGCCGAGCGCTGCCGCAATAACAACGCCCACAACCGCGCCGGGAAAAGTCGCATGTGTAATCGCTTCTGCGAAGAACACTTGTTTTCCCAGCACCGCGAGCACCCCAACTACTCCAGCCAGGGCTCCTACCAGTATCAGTTCGATAATGGGCAAAATCAGGATGCTAGACACGGTCTCCTCCCAGCACGACGCGCAGCCCCAGTGCCATGAAATACAGTCCCACCGAGGTCAGCGCGACGACTGCCTGAGGCGACACCGGCCCCAAAGGCACCAGTGCCAAACCAACGATTCCGCTGAGGCAGCCCACTGCAATCGCAATCGGCACCATCACATGAACTCGGCGAGTCAGCAGTCTCGCCGCCGCTCCCGGCACGACCAGATATCCGACTACCAGAAGCACGCCCACAGCGCTTGCCGACGACACCACGACCGCAGCAATCGCCGCGTTAATGGTGAGGTCGATGCCCCACACATTGACGCCTGCGGCTTTGGCACCGAAGCGATCAAAGGCAACAAACACCTGCCGGCGCCAGGTCACTGCGATAAGAACCAAGGCGATGGCACAGACAATCAGGGCGCTGGTGAGACGGGAGTCAGTGACTTCCAGCAGTCGCCCGAACATGAGCGCTTCCAGCTGTCCTGACTGGTCACCTTTCTTCAGCGAGAGAATCACACCGATGGAAAAGAAGCTGGTCAGTACAACTGCCACTCCGGCTTCCGACATGTGCGAGCGCGATACCAAGGTCAGTGCTACTGCCACTACCACCGCAAATGCTGCAGCCACCGGGATAATCATGTCGATGCCGCCGAATACGGCACCGGCCACAATTCCGGGAAAAATCGAATGCACCATGGCCTCGGCATTGAACTCGAGGCCACGCAGGTTCACGATGACACCGACCAGGCCAGAGACCGCCCCGAGGGCAATCAGCAGCACTAGTGGCCTGAACATGAAAGGCGCTACCCCAAGCTCATTCGCAAGCTCAGTCCACATAGGCTGGCACCAACTTCGAGGTCGCACCAAAAGCCGGCTGCTCCGCCACAATTAATGTGTTTTCGCAGGTCTCCTCAGCAAGAACAAGATCATGGGTGGCCGCGATAATTGCCGTGCCATTTTCCTTCAGTTCGTTGAGGAGATTCAGCAGCATCGCCCGATTTTCAGTGTCGAGGCCGTTGAACGGCTCGTCGAGAAGCACGAGTTGCGGACGTGCGACGATGGCACGCGCCAACAGAACGCGTTGCTGCTGACCACCGGAGAGGTTGCCGAAACGTTCACTGGTGCGGTCGGCAAGCCCGACTTTGGCTAGCGCTGCGTGGATGCGTTCTTTGCGGTGTCCAAGCGGTTGGAAGGGGCGCAGTTCGTGCAGCACCCCCATGGCGACGACATCGAACGCCGTGACCGGAAAAGTGCGATCGAGGTCTGCCGACTGCGGGACGTAGGACACAATCTTCGCGTTGTTGTGCATCTCACCAGCGAGAAGACGAGTCCCACCTAGGATTCCGCGCAGCACAGTCGTTTTTCCAGAGCCATTGGCGCCGATGAGTGCAAGCCCGGTACCCGGCGCGACATTGGCGGTGATGTGATTGACGATGGGTACCGCCGTGTAGCCGAATGAGGCATCGCGGAGCGTGACTATGGGGTCAGCAGACATGGGGTTAGCTAAGCGGTTACGACTCACTTGATGCCCTCTGGCAGCGGCGCGACAGTTCCGTCCCATGCCGTCACAACCTGAGTGACGTTGTGGATGATGGAACCGATGTAGGTCTCGCCGGCACTGCCAGCCGGACCAAGGGAGTCGCCGTAGAGTGCGTCCTCACCAACGATGGCCTTGACACCTGCGGCCTTGGCGATCGCCTCAATTGATTTCGAGTTGTTCGAGTTCTCCGCAAACAGCGCGGTTGCACCCGAGTCCTTCACGGTCTTTGCCGCCTCGGCGATATGCGCGGCCGTGGCATCCTGCTGCTCGTTGAAATCAGACAGCGCTGCGCCGATGAAGTTGATATTGAACTCGTGGGAGAAGTATCCAAAGGCATCGTGGCTGGTAAACAGCACAGGGTCCGACACGGTGGCGATGGACTTATTTGCCCACTCATCCAGCTGATTCAGCTTCTCCTGGTAGGCCGCAACGTGGTCGGCGATGGTGGACTTCAGCTCATTGTCGCCACGTTCCTCAGCGACCTGTTCCAGGGCATAGCCGATATTGGCAACCTGGATCTTGGCGTTCTTCGGTGAGGTCCATACATGCGGATCGAAGCGGAATTCCGCCTCCTCACCGGGTTCTTCCGGCGGGAATGGCCATGGGGCGACATCAATCTTTTCCACCCCTCGGTCGATGGTGTAGTTACCATTCTTCGCCTTCTCTGGTGGCAGTGGCTTTGTTTTGTCCGTGTCCTTGGCTGCCTTCATGGCATCTACGTCACCTGCAGTGAGAACGCCACTGGTTACTGCCATCGTTCCGGAAAAGCCCGAGGACTCAATCGCCTGATCCAGGAAGTGCTCCAGGTCAACGCCGTTGACGAACAAGAGATCGGCGTTACCAGTCTTGGTCAGCTGCTCGTGGGTCATTTCCAGCTCATGTGCTGTTGCATTCGGCGCCAACAGGCAGGTCAAATCAACTGCATCGATGTCCAGTTGCTTCACGTAATCACAAATCTGCGTCGTGGAAGCCACGACGTTGATTGGGTTCTCGCCGCTGGCTCCCTCACTGCCATCGCCACACGCTGCAAGGCCGGCGCCCGCTAGCAAGATCGAAAGGCCCGCACACATGGACTTAGCTGATCGCGAAAGTTTTCCGGAAATTGTCATGTTGGTGTCCGCTCTTGATTATTTGTTATTGCTTTGCGACGGCTACGCTGACCGGCCGCTTCAGTAAATCTGGTCACCTTAGGGGCGGTTGGGGCGCACTTCGCCGTTCATCTATCACGTGTGAGAGTAAACCTAACGACAACTATTTTCAACCTATTGAACTTAAGTGTTTTTGGCGTTACATTTTTAAAGATAAACAGTGAACAGGATCTAACCGCAGGCGGTTTCACCACAGCGCTAACCTTCACACCACAACATCAGCCATGATGGAGGCATGGAAGCGAAGATTTATCACAACCCCCGCTGCTCAAAGTCCCGCCAGGCTCTCGCCGTACTGCGCGAAGCCGGAATCGAACCGGAAATCATCAAATACCTGGACACTCCCCCAACTAAGGCCGAGCTGCGCTCACTAATTAAGGCGGCCAGCCTGAATGTCATCGATGCTGTGCGTACGAAGGAAGCGGAGTTCAAGGAACTAGGGCTTTCCAGGGATTCCAGTGACGATGAACTCCTGGACGCAATGGTCGCGCACCCACGCCTGATTGAGCGCCCGTTTGTTGTCACTGACAAGGGGGTAAGGATAGCGCGTCCCACCGAGGCTATTAACGACATTCTTTAGGTGGCGACAAGCATTAATTGCTTTTACGCCAACCCCTCTCAAAGGCCTCCAAGACCGAGAGGTTAACAACCCGTTAACAAGGATTGACGCCACTGTAAACTCATCGCTGAAACGATAAAGCTCTCCGCCCGCTGCCCTAGCTCCCCACCCGGGTTGCATTAGAGGAAACGGCGGCCTTCAGCGAAAGGACTGTCATTATGAGCAGTCAGAGGCTCGGCTGGCTCAGCGCACCCGGCCCAGCAGCTCCCCTCCCCGAGGAAAAGATTGCCCCGACCTACCGGACCTGGCGATTCAACGTCTTCATGGGCATCTTCATCGGCTACGCGGGCTTCTACCTCATCAGAAATAACATCCCCCTGGTGTCCGCCGTACTGGAAAAGCACGACCTACTTGGCGCAGCCGGAATCGGCATCGTAGCCAATGCCGTGCTGTTCTCCTACGGCCTATCCAAGTTTTTCATGGCCATGCTCTCCGACAGAGCCAATGCCAGGTACTTCCTCCCACTTGGCCTAGCACTGTCCGCGGTCGTAAACCTCTTTGTTGCGTTCGTCCCGGCCATCAGCGCTTCTGTTGCAGTATTCGCGACAGTCATGTTCATCAACGGTTGGTTCCAAGGCATGGGCTGGCCTCCCTCTGGACGAGTTGTCGTCCACTGGTTCTCGACATCCGAGCGTGGCACTTTGATGTCGATCTGGAACACTGCCCACAATGTTGGCGCCGCCGTCGGCGGTGCTCTGGCAGCCTGGGGCTTGCATTCGTTCGCCACTTCCGATGCCGACTGGACTCCCCGCATTCTGGCTACCGGCGATTGTCGCGCTCGTGATTGCTGCCATCGCATTCCTGCTGATTCGAGACAACCCGCAATCCATGGGACTGCCTCCGGTAGAGGAATACCGTAACGACCCAGACAAGGTCGAAGGAACTAATGACGAGGCACAAGAACCCTGGTTCGCAATCGTCAAGAACCATGTTCTTACCAATCCGGTTATCGTCATGTTGGCGCTGGCCAATGTGTTCGTCTACGCACTTCGTTACGGCGTTCTCAACTGGATTCCGATTTACCTGACAAACGAATTGCACAAGACCAACGTCACGGGCGGAATCATCGGATTCATGCTCTACGAGGGCGCAGCAATTGTGGGCACCCTGCTGTGCGGATGGGTCTCCGACAAGGTCTTCAAGGGTTGGCGCTCAGGCGCCGGCATGCTCTTCCTGATCGGCACCGGCATCACCATTTTCGCATACTGGCAGCTACCCGCTACGGCACCATTGTGGATGTTCTATGTGCTCATCTCCCTGATCGGCGCACTCATTTACGGCCCAATCATGCTCATCGGACTGCAGGCCATCGACCTCTCGCCTAAGTATGTTGCGGGAACCGCAGCTGGTTTCACTGGATTGTTCGGATACCTTCTCGGCGCAACACTCGCCTCCACTGGTGTCGGTCTCTTGATCGACTTCGCAGGCTGGAATGTCACATTCGCAACCCTCATTGGAGTTGTCGCTATTGCGTTTGTCCTCATGATCTTCGTCGGCAAGTACGAGCGCGAAGTCATGCACAAGGCAGATGAAGCCCGCACCAAGACAGCTCAATAGCCACTCAATAGCCGTCAGTCACGGTGTTGCCAGTCGAATCCCGGATTCGCTCCGTGAGTCCAAAACGGTCGCAACGTCGCCAATTCATCGGTACACTCTATGCCGCAAACGAAAAAACGCGAATAGACATTAAAAATGGAAGGAGTCTTCACCATGGGACTTATGGACAAGGCCAAGGAAGCACTGAGCAACGAAGAGAACACCGACAAGGTTCTGGACAAGGCTGAGCAGCTGGGCAAGGACAAGCTCGGCGAGGACAAGGCCGACCAGATCAAGAAGGTTCGCGACATGGCAGACGAGCGCCTGGGCGACAAGAAGTAAGCTACAGAGCTTCTTCACCCCGCATTAGCACCCTGTTTTCACAAGGGAGCTGGTGCGGGGTTTTGCTGTTCTTAGGGGACCCCACAGCCCCACCGACACGCCTTTATTGACAATTATTTTCAAATTGTCCATCATTAACCAAGTGAAAACTATTGTCGATAGAGCTTCTCTTCCGCGCACTCGAAAACAAAAACTTCGAGCCCGGCTCTTCGGCTTTCTACTTTTCCTGGCCGTCCCCGCCACAATCCTCTTGGCGATCTCCATAGGCCCCGCGGGAACAGGTTTCAGCAACGGCATCGTCGCGCTGCTCACCCCGCTCATCAAGACGCTTTCCGACGACCTCCCGGCTCTCAACCACCTTCTGCCAGAGATATCCCCTGCCACGCAATCACTTGTCTGGAGCATCCGGCTGCCCCGTGTCCTCCTTGCTGGACTGGTCGGTGCCTCGCTCGCTGTCGCAGGTGCAACCATGCAGGCAGTTTTTCGCAATCCGCTGGCCGAACCCGGTGTTACCGGTGTCTCCTCCGGTGCAGCAGTGGTAGCCGTCATTCTCATCGTCACTGGCGTGGCCGCGAAAGCACCGTGGGTTCTTTCGGCTGGCGCATTCATAGGCGCGTTGCTGGCTGTCATATTTGTCCAAATCGTCGCCGGTCTCAATGGCGGCAGTGGAGCAACCCTGTTGCTCGTCGGTATTGCACTCAACGCGTTCCTCGGCGCAGTCATCTCCGCCACCATCGCGAACGCGCCACACAGCGATGACGCTCAACAGGCCATGTTCTGGCTCAACGGCGATTTAACTGCTTCGAATTGGCAGGACATTGCACTGGCAGTCGGCCCCATTACCGTCGGCACGGTTATCTTGATGATGCTCATTCCCGAACTCAACCTGTTCCTCCTCGGCGAAGAACAGGCCGCTGCCACTGGTATGCGCACAGTGTGGATCCGGCAACTGCTGCTCGCCCTGGCTGCGTTAGTCACGGCAGCGGGCGTCGCTGTCACTGGCGTTATTTCCTTTGTCGGATTGGTCGTCCCGCACCTGATTCGCCTTGCCATCGGCCCCGATCACCGCAGCCTGCTGCCCATTTCTATGTGCCTCGGCGCAGTGTTTCTCATTCTCGCCGACCTCGTCGCCCGCAGTCTCTTTTCCCCAGTTGCTCTGCAAACTGGCACAGTCACCGCGTTCCTTGGCGCACCGGCGCTACTCGCGTTGATTCTTCGGCAAGGTGGCCGCCAGTCATGAGTCAGCAGACACAAAACCTCAGCGACCACGTCACTAAGCCAGACGCCGATAGCACCGCGCTGCTGCGGGCTACCGACCTCAGTGTCGGTTACCGCAATCGGACCGTCGTAAGTGGCGTGAACCTCGCTATTCGACCTGGCGAGGTCCACGGCATCATCGGTTCCAATGGCACCGGAAAATCCTCCTTGCTCCGTGCTATGGCGGGCATTGTGACACCGAGTTCGGGGCAGGTTGAGCTCCTCGGTGCGCCGCTGACGAAGCTTCGTGCCCACGAACGCGCCACCCGGTTGGCGTACCTGCCGCAGCACACACCGGCCGATGCCGCTATTGACGTTCGAACTGTCGTGGCACTCGGCAGGTACGCGCACCACCGTCGGCGTGACCGTTTCCGCAGTTCACTGAACTCCACGGACCACGACATCGTCGCCTATGCCCTCGACCGCGTTGGTGTCACCGCACTCGCCGACCGTCCCATCACGGCTCTGTCCGGCGGGCAGCGGCAATTGGTGTTCATCGCAAAGCTATTGGCACAACAGGCCAAGGTCATGCTTTTCGACGAACCCACTGCGGCCTTGGACATCGGGTTTCAGCTGGAAATCCTCGAGCTCCTCGGCGAGCTTGCCGACGAGGGCCACGGTATCGGAGTCGTCCTTCATGACCTCAACCTCGCGGCCCGCAGCTGCCACCGGCTCAGTGTGATTCACAACGGCGGATTGGAAGTCACTGGTTCCGCCGAAGAAGTGCTGACGCCTCCCCGAATAGATGCGATTTATCGCATCTCCAGCGCTGTCGATACCGATCCACATACCGGTTCGGTGCGAGTGACGGCGTTGGCTCGGGCTCGCCCGGCTGACTGATTGCAGTTGGCTGTTTCAGACTGTCTGACTCACACTGTCTGATTCCAGCTAGCACCAACGCAACCGAAAACTCCCCAACAATCAAAACTCAACACTCAAGGAAGTACTTTCGTGTTTTCACCAACTTCTCCTATCTCTGCCTTGAAGCGAAACTCTAAAAAGGCCGTCACTCTGCCGTTGATTGCAGCACTCCCCCTCGCTGCGGTGGTCGCTTGTTCTTCCTCGGAGGAGACGGCGCAGCAGTCGTCGTCAAGCGAAACTTCGACAAACCAGCAGGCGCAGTGGCCGCGTACTGTGACCGTCGGTGACCACGACGTTACGGTGCAGAGTCAGCCGAAGCGCATCGTTGCACTGTCGACCGAGGTTGCGGATCTGGCGTTGGAACTGGTTGGGCCAGAGCGTGTCGTAGCCGTGACGAAGAATGCGCTCGATGAGAGCTCGGGTAATCAGGTTGAGCTGGCGCGTCAGGTGCCTAACGCGATTGCCAACTCCACGAAGCCGGATCCGGAGCAGATTCTGTCCTATGAGCCGGACATGGTGTTGATGACCAGCCGCCATGATCAGGAGCAGTCGGCAAGTGAGCTGCTGGGTGCCAGCGATGTTCCGACCGCGGCGTTTGCCAGCAGTGATTTCGCCTCGCCGAAGGCGCTGGCAGAGTCGGTGACCAAACTCGGCAAGTTGCTCGGAGCCGAAGATAAGGCGGCTGAAATGGTTGCCAAGATTGAATCGGAAACCGAAGAGATTCTCTCGGAAATTGATTCCACAACTAAGCCAAAGACGCTGGTCCTGTTTGCCCGCGGTGGTCAGAAGATGATTATGGGCATGCAGTCGGCGACGACGAATCTCGTTGAGCTGGCCGGTGGCGAGCCGATCTCGCCAAAGGGCAAGCGTCCGGGTGCCGTTCCCGCTGATCCGGAGACAATTGTGCAGCTGAATCCGGATGTCATTCTGATTCAGGATTTCCACGGCCAGGGCAAGGCTCCATTCCAGGAGTTGCTGGATAACCCGGCGCTTGCCGACGTCGCTGCGGTCAAGAATGATCGAGTGCAACTAATTGATGCGAAGACGACCTCTGGCACCGCCGGAATGCACATGCCCGATGGACTGCGTGAGATCGCTGACGCACTGGCTAAATAGAAAATAGGTTTTCACGTCGCTATGTGGATTCATGAAGCACTGACTTCCCCACCCCGCGGAATGCACTGGGTTTTGTTATCCAGCTGGGGGCGCAGCTTTTTCTTCGCTCTCAGCGCCGTGTCTCTTGGATACACGCTCGATGCTCTCAGCAGTTTGTACGGCGGTGTCGCAGACACCAGTGGCGGCAACTGGTTTGGGCAGTGGGGACTTCATGAATCCCTGTCCGCTGCAATTGTGGCGGTCATTTTGGGAAGCCTCTGTGCTTATGTCACCGAGGCATTGCCACCACGGCTTGCTGGCGAGCAGGAAAAGCTGTGGCGCTCACATGTGGTTGGCAGTGTGCTGAAGCCGGAGTTTTCCGCTCCTGAACAAGCCCCGAAGCACGCGCATGGAAGAGGGCACGGTGGCGGGAAATCCGGTCACTCACACCGAAGCGCGTCCAACACTGGCGAAGGCCTACTCTTCGATGCCGCGACCACAAGCGTCGAACAGACCGCGAACTACCGAGCGACATTTCTCGCTCCCACGTTGGCCTCGTTTAGTGCTCCACTGATCATTTTGGCGGTCTGGGCTTTGTGGGTGGATACGAAAACCGCCTTGTGGCTGGCACTATTTTTCATTTCCACGCCGCTGATCATTATTGGTGCGGGAAAGATTCTGCGGAAATCCAATGCGACGTATCGCCGAAAGCAAGCGAAGGCCACGCATGCCTACTTGGAGATGCTCGAAGGGCTGGGAACATTCAAAGTTCTTGGAGCAATTGATCGAGTCATGGCACGTTTTGCCAGCCAAACTCGCACTGCGATGTCTGAGCTCACCGCCCTACTCGCCCGCAATCAGCTGATGATTATTGTCAACGACGCGGTTTTTGGTATTGCAATGTCGACGACCGCAATCGGTCTTGTCTTGCTGCGTTTGCAGGCAGATGCAATCAGCGTGGGCACGGCCCTCGCAGGTGTTTTCCTATCCGTTCTGCTCTACGAGCCCGTCAATCGCGTCGGCCGCACTTTCTACATCGGACTCGGCGGGCGCACGCATCGAAACGGAATAGTGGAGGTATTCGGTGAGCCTGCCGCTAAAGCGTTCACAACCGGAACAGCGCATTCCGCCAAAGCCTCCGCACCGCACGCACCGGAGATTTCCCTCCGCGATGTGAGCGTTGACATCGGCGAAAAGCGCATTCTCTCCGATATCAACCTGACAATTCCAGCCGGCAGCAGAGTCGGCATCGTTGGCCCCAGCGGTTCCGGAAAGAGCACACTCCTGCGTGTACTCGCAGGCCTACAGCCGCATTCCGGGGAAGTCTGCCTTGACGGCGACGCGCTTTCGACCCCGGAGTTGCTCGCCAACTCGCTGCTCATCTCCCAGCAGCCAGCCATTTTCGGCACCACCGTCGCGGACAATCTTCGCATCGCATGCCCGGACGCAACGGCCGTCGATATGCGAAAAGCACTTCGCGACGTGCACTTACTCGCTGAAATCGAGCAGCGCCCTGGTGGTCTCGATTCGGAGGTCGGTGATCAGGGCAATTGGCTCTCAGGCGGGCAACGACGCCGCCTGGCCATTGCGCGTGGTCTGCTCGGCGCCGCTCCGATTGTGCTTCTCGACGAGCCGACAGCGGACATCGATCGTCGGACGGAAGGTCTCATCAAGGAGTCCTTGACCCGCCTTGCTGAAGGACGAACGAGCATCATGGTCGCTCACCGCATGGAAGCGCTATCGGACGTTGATCTGGTCATTGTCGTCGCCGAAGGCCGGATCGTGGCTGCGGGCAAACCCGACCAACTGAGCACAAGCAATGAGTATTACGCACGAGCGCTGACCGAGGAGAGCTGACATGAACAACATCATCTGGTTGCTGCGCTTTTCCGCACAGGCTCGCGGAGCGCTCAGTGCATCTATCCTCGCACGCGTGGCTGGGCACATTCTGGGTGCATTGATGCTGGCTGTGCCCGCCTGGGCAATTGCCACAATTGCGCTGTCGAAGTGGGACGCAACCGACTCGTCGCAAAGCTTGAGCATGCAGTGGACGTGGGCGGTCATTGGCGTGGTTGCAGGGCTGGCGCTGTTGAAAGCGATTCTGCGGTATGTCGAGCAGTACCTCGGGCATCTGGCTGCGTTTCGGCTGCTCGGCGAGCTGCGGCTGTGGATCGTCGAGCGTCTTATCCCGCAGGCGCCCGCGGTAACCGATGGGCTGGGTACTGCCAGGATTCACACAATTGCGATTCGTGATGTTGACCGAGTGGAAGTCTTCTTCGCGCACACAATTGCGCCCGCGGTGACGGCCGTACTGATTCCGCTGATGGCGGTCGTGACAGCGGCATCGACTGCCGGAGCACTGCCTGCGATTGCTCTGACGCTGACCTTCGCGGCTGGCTTTGTGATTGCGCTCGCAGGCTCGAAGAAGGCGACGACGGAGGCTTCGGCAACAAACTCCACACGCACGGAAGTTGCACAGTACATTGCCGATACGCTGCGACTTCGGGAGGAAATCCTCGTCTACGGCGCAGCTGAGCAGCGGCTACAGGGACTGCGCGAGCTCGACGAGCAGCTCGCACAGAAGATGCGTGCAGGTGGCAAGCGGGCGGGACTGCGCTCTGGTGCGACGGGGCTTCGGATTTGGGGCGGTAGCATCGCTGTCTTTTGTGCTGGTATCCCGGCTCTTTCCGCCGATTACCGAATGCTCCCTGCCGTTTTGGTGACGACATCCCTGGTGGCGGGAACTGCTTCATCGATGGATTCGATTGAGCTCCTGGCGTCTTCTCTGCCAGCGGGACTCAATGCAGTCACGCGAATCAGGGAGTTGGCTGCACAGCCGCCGACTGTAGAAGAACCGGAGCAGCAGGCACCGCTCCACGCGCAGGCTGCCCGTGCCAACTCCGCCGACCCAGCCCCTGCCCTCGAACTACAATCTGTCAGCTACCACTACCCTGGCGCCGATAACCCTGCGCTGACCAAGATTAATCTGCGCATTGACTCAGGCCAGTTCATCGGTGTGGTCGGCCCAACTGGTTCGGGCAAGTCCACGCTCTCCCGGCTAATCCAGCGGCATGTCGATCCGGATGTCGGCGAGGTCATCATCAATGGCCACAATGCCCGTGACCTCGGCTCAACCAATGTCTGCCGAGCAGTTGTTGTCGCAGATCAGAATCCTTTTCTCATGGAGGCCACTGTCGCCGAGAACTTGTGTCTCGGCGCACCTGATGGCTGCGAGGTTCCCGAATCGCTGATGCACTGGGCACTCGAACTCGCTGCCATCAACCCTGCTGAGATGGCGCTGGACAGGCCCATTGGCCGCCGCGCGCAGCGGCTCAGCGGTGGTCAGCGTCAACGTCTGGCGCTGGCCCGCACCTACTTACGCGCGGTACTAGCCGACGGCACTAAGCCCAATGACCTCGCTGCACACCTCGCCGGAAAGATTGTTATTTTCGACGAAGCCACCAGCCACCAGGATCCACTGACGCAGGCTCGTATCGTAGACAATGCCCGCGCATGTGGAGCGACCTGCATCTTTATTGCGCACCGACTTCAGACACTGGCCGAGGCCGATGACATCCTGGTCATCGAAAACGGCCAGCTCATCGAACGCGGCACGTATGACAACCTCCTCAACGCAGACGGCGCATTTGCTCGACTTGCGCGCGCCGAGGTCTAGGCTCCTTCTAGCTCTCCGCGCAGGTCTTCCGCAGCACCACCACGGTGTCGACAACGTTCTTGCCATCGATTTGCTTGACGACGTCACGCTGCGCCACCACCGCTTCGAGACTCTGCGGCTCGTGCGCAAAGAAATCAGTGACCTCATCCGCGCTGTAGAGCAGCTCGGGGTCTCCCGGGCCGTGGACTTCGTTGTCCGGATGGTGTGAGACTGAGACAAAGTAGCCACCCGGAGTGAGAGCCTCAGCGACGGCTCGCCAGAGGTTCTCCCTGTCCCTGCGCGGCAGGTGAATAAATGCGGCGACTACCAGCTCAAAGCTTCCTGCTTCCGGCTGCCAGTCTGTTAAGTCTTGCTGGACCAGGTTCGCAGAGAGCCCTTCAGCTGCCAACGCGGCTCCAGTGTGTTCGAGCCCGACGCTGGAGAAATCCATGCCGGTGACATCCCAGCCCTGGCTGGCTAACCACACCGTGTGACGGCCACGGCCACAGCCTAGGTCGAGCGCACGTGAGGGGTCGGAGAAACCTTTCCGGATTACCTCAACATGCTGCGCGATTGTCGGATTCGGTTCGCCGCCAAAGAAAGAGGGCGAACCGTCATTTGCGGCCTCGCGATCTGCGGTGAATTTCCCATCCCAGAACTCTGCTGTCGACATGCTCACCAGGATAGACGGCACCGAGAGGCAATGCTGGACTACATGAGGTTCTGCGGAGGTTTGAAGTTCTACGGGGAGAGAATCTCCACCGGCAAACTGGCATCCTAGTGATCCTCGACGAGCTCGCGGAGCCGCTCGAAGATGGCCGCGCCGTCGTGGCGAATACCGTCATGCTGGAATGCATTGGTCACATGTGGCCGCAGGTCCCGGTAGCAGTTGGCTGTCTCCATGGAGTACTCGAACGGCACGAAAATATCGTCGAGGTAAACCGCAGCTGCCGAGGTTGGGGCGTCGGCAAGCAAGCGTGCGGAATCATACGGCGAGCTTTCCCAGGTGTGCTGCGCAAATGCTTCCGCCTTTTCCTTGAAAGGAACGAGCGCGGGGTCCTCGTCGAATTGCCAGGGGAAAACGTGCTCACCGGTGAGGTAGAACGGCTCGTCTCCTGCAGGATTGGCTTTTTCTTCAAAACCTGGGATTTCCTCGCGAATACGGTGAGCTGCCCAATTAGTTGTGGGCTGGTTTCCGACGCCACCATAAATGGATTCGTGAATCGCGGCGTATAGCGGACCGTCGGCGAAACTCACGCGGGATCCTACATCGGCCAGAAAATCGGTGCGCAATTGCTTTTCGCCATTGCGAATGTGGAATGGCTCTTCCAACAAATACGCCAGATTGTGGAATCCATCTCCGCGGCCTAATTCAATTCCGATGGTGCGGAATCGGCGAGAACTCAGTCGCTCACCGGTGGGGAGAGTTTCTGCAGATTGCTCGAGGTGCGCGCAGATTTCTCGAATTCGGTTTTCGACCCACGGATACTCGCGATAAAAACGCTCGTGACGGGTGCGCAGCTTCGCATACGTCGTGCGATAAAGGTCGTCAGCACCACAGTCCAGAACAGGTAAACCACCTGTGAGGTAGGCGTGCTCCACGGATTCCGGATAGCAACTGAGATACGAAGTAATACAAAACCCGCCAAAGGACTGGCCATACAGCGACCATTTGGCAATGCCCAAATGCTTTCGCAATGCCTCCGCGTCTTCGACGATGTATTCCTGACGCAATTGGGCAAGCCGCTCGGCCGGAACATCTGCAATATTGGCCGCATCAATTCGATGCGAGCGCCCAGTGCCGCGCTGATCCAGCAGGATGACGCGGAATTCCTTCAGCGCCTCACCGATTACTCCGCTGGCACCTACCGGACGCGGTGCCGGAAATCCCGGGCCGCCCTGCAAATAAACAATTGCCGGCGCATCCTCATTTCCTGGCGCATAGATTTCCCTGGCGAAAAGCTCAAATGTCGCGGCATTCGCAGCTTCGGTAAAAGGATCCCAGGGCACCTCAACGGTGTGTTCCTTAATAATGTACCCAAAATGCCTGCTTGCAGTACTCGTCGATGCCATGTCTCTGCCGCTCCTCTAATCCCGCTGCTCGTATTTCTTCATCAGCTTTGCGACGAGTAAATCGGTCGCCTCATCGTCAGCAAGAATTTGATC
The DNA here is from genome assembly GCF_001815745.1 of Corynebacterium sp. HMSC064E07. NCBI lineage: Bacteria > Bacillati > Actinomycetota > Actinomycetes > Mycobacteriales > Corynebacteriaceae > Corynebacterium > Corynebacterium sp. HMSC064E07. The sequence goes on from NZ_KV821813.1 coordinate 222,896, forward strand.
CAACATCTCCCGGTATTCCCGCTGCCGCAGTGCCGTATCTTCTCCGTAGTCATCATAGGAATCACCGGATAGGTCCACACCGAAATCGGATTCGTCGCTGTCATCCTGCACTGTCTCCTGCTGTGCCGTCGGCATGTGCAGATCCGCTGGAAAGTCCGCATTGAACTCCTCCAGGAATTCCTCCGCGCTGGCCTCGGCGTCGGAACGAGACACTCCCCTATCAACCTCAGCCTGAATGCGACGCTGCAGCGCCTTTTCCATCTGACGGTGACGCCAGCTGCGGAGGCGTGCGGGCTCGAAACGTCGACCAACCTCGCGACTCTTGCCCTCTGCTCGACGTGCGAGGACCGCAATCTGCGCCGCGGTATCGTTCAGTGGCGCCCACTCCGAGTGTGCCGACACTCGCCAATTACCCCAGTACCCCAGCAGCGAAAGCAGGATGCTGACGATAGGACCAATGACCATGGACACGGCCATAAACCCCAAATGGTGGCCTCCGATGACAATGACCGCGCAAGCCACGGCCGGGATGACCGTGGGCTGGTTGCCGCCGAAAACAGCGGGTACCCGCCCGGTCACAATGTCGCGGATCATGGAACCACCAGTGGCGGTGAAAACGCCCATCATGATGCACGGCAGAATGGGCAGACCATAAGTGACGCCTTTGACCGTTCCCGTAGCTGCCCAGAGTCCCGAGACCACAGCGTCACCGTGGACCTGAACGTATTCCCAGGTCTTTCCTTTGAAATAGAAAAATCGCGCGATGAGCGCACCGGTAAACGCCAGGATTAGATACTCCGGCTGACTCATTGCAGCGACGGTGCCCTGGTTAATCAGAACATCGCGAATCATGCCGCCGCCCAGTGCGGAGAACAGCGCAATAAAGAAGAACCCGATGATGTCGTAGCCTCGTTGCCGGGCGATGGTGCCACCGATGATGCCCATGAGCAGGACACCACTGACATCGGACCACCGGTACATCGACTCGATGAGCGGATCTACTTCTGCGACGTTCATGATGTTCAAGCTTAGACGCTGCTATTTTTCAAGCATCAACGAAAGGTCGGGATACCCATGGAAAACGCTGACACCTTTGCTTCGGCACGCCCTAGCGACAGGCTCATGCGCGGCATCGCTATCGCCTCTCGCGCGCACGATGGGCACTACCGAAAGGGCTCTGGCGTTCCCTATATCAGCCATCCGATGTCGGTGATGTTGATTGCGGCGAGCGTGACTAACGACGAAGACGTGCTGTTGGCAGCCCTCTTCCACGACATTTTGGAAGACGTGCCGGAGAACTACTCACGTGCCGAGATGGAAGATGAGTTCGGGCCTCGGGTGGTTGAGATCGTCGAGGGCGTCACCAAAGACTCTTCCCTGCCCTCGTGGCAGGAGCGTGCCGATGCCTACCTGGAGCAGCTTTCTCATGGCAGCGAGGAATCTGTCATCGTGGCCGCTGCGGATAAGTTCCACAATCTCAGCCAGACTCTGGAGGATTTAGACCGCGATGGCCACGCTCTGTGGGAACGCTTTCGTTCAACTCCGAGCCAGCAACTGTGGTGGTACACAAGCGTCCGCAACGTGATTGCCGAACGACTGCCCGACTTGCCTTTGCTAGCGGACCTGGGCGTTCTTATTGAGCGCCTCGATTCCTGGGTACAAGAGGCGTAACCTGCGAGTCAACAATTAAACCGACAATAAATCCGGGAACGCGCAACAGGAGAATAATAGTGACTTCCACCGATGCATCGTCCACGACTAATCTGCCCACCACCACTCAGCAATGGGTTTTAGCGTCTCGCCCGACCGGCCTGCCAACTGACGAGAATTTCCGCCTCGAGACCGTCGATTTGCCTGAGCTTAACGACGGCGACATTTTGGTAGCCAACTCGGTCGCTACCGTTGATCCCTATATGCGCGGCCGCATGAACGACACCAAGTCGTACATCCCACCATTCCAGCTCGACCAGCCAATGACTGGCGGTGCTGTAGGCACCGTCCTTGCGTCCAAGTCGGATAAGTTCCAGGTTGGCGACGCTGTCCGCCACTCTTACGGCTGGCAGACCAACGCTGTTATTGCCGATTCCGAAGCAACTCCGGTTGACCTCAACGTTGCTCCAGCTGCTGCCTACCTGGGCATCCTTGGTCTTACTGGCCTTACTGCTTACGTTGGTCTGAGTGCCGTCGGAGAGATGAAGGAAGGCGACGTCGTCTTTATCTCTGGCGCTGCTGGCGCAGTTGGCTCGGCTGCTGGTCAGTTCGCCAAGCAGATGGGCGCTTCCCGCGTCATTGGCTCCGCCGGCTCGGACGAGAAGGTTAAGCGCCTGCTCGAACTCGGCTTTGATGCCGCTTTTAACTACAACGACGGCCCGGTTGCAGAGCAGCTAGCAAAGGCGGCACCAGAGGGCATTGACTTCTACTTCGACAACGTTGGTGGAGACCACCTGGAGGCAGCCATCGGCGCGATGCGCACCTTTGGCCGTGTCGCTATGTGTGGCGCAATCTCCCAGTACAACAACACCGGAGCTCCGACCGGACCACGCAACCTAGCTCTGGCCATTGGCAAGTGCATTACGTTGCGCGGCTTCGTATTGGGCAAGTACCTGCACCTGGCAGGTGAATTCCAGGAGCGAATGGCTCCGCTGGTCGTCAGCGGTAAGGTCGCTTACGATGTCACCACTCGCCACGGTATCGAGAACATGCCAGCTGCATTCCTCGAGCTGTTTAGCGGAGGCAACACCGGCAAGATGGTCGTAGAGTTCTAACGAACTAAAGAACTGCCCTGCGCGGAGCCGAGACTTCCTTCAGCCTGCTGGACATCGCGACACCAACCAATCCCATCAGCGCCAGGAAGATCAAAGCTGCCGCGGGACCGAAGCTAGCGATAACACCTGACAACGCACCGACGATGAGCAGGACAACGCCCATGATGGTGTTGGCCGCTCCGACGTACTCGGTGCGCTTGTCTCCTTCTGCCATGTCAACGACATAGGTCGACCGAGCCACGCGAACACCGGCGTGGACGACCGACATTGCGAAGAAGCCGAGTGGGAATATCCAGGCATTGGTGCTGGTGGAAAGCCAGTGTGAACTGGCGACCAGCAGGAAAAGCACAATCGAACCGACCAGCGAAGAGTAGGTCAGGACCTTCTTCGAGGATTTATCAGACCAGATTCCGGCGACTTTTCCGCCAATGAGCGACGCGAACCCGGCGGCGAGCATGAAGATGCCGACGTTTGCGCTCACTCCCCCGCCACTACCGTCAGAGGCTTCCAGGTCAGCACCCACCTGTGCACTTAGCGTGACGATGAACGACGTGGATAGTGCTGTGACCAGCAACAAGCTACGGACAATCACGAAGTCACGGAAGTTTTTATCCTCTGCAAAGAGCCGCCAGGTGTCCTGCCACCAGGTTTTATTCGGCTCGTCCTTGTCATCTTCATTGGTGGGCTCGACAATTCCGCGGAAGATCAAAACCGCTGCCACCCACGACAGCGCCGCAACAAAGATGAGCCCCGCCACGATTGGTTTGGTGACGTTGTCGCGGATGATCCACAACACCGCACCAACGATAATTGCGGCGACACCGCCCAACATCGCAGCTCGGCCGCTGATCTGCCCGCGCTGCCCCTTCGGAATCGTGCGTCCCTGAACATCCTTCGAGGCCATCGAGCACAGGGCTCGTGCCGTCGCAAAGCCTGCAAGTGCAATGATGACAGCGACGCCGAGCGCGGTGCCTTCCAGGAACAATGCCGCCAGACCAATCAGCACCGCCGCGATGGCTTGCCCCAAAGCACCAGCGATCCAGACGGTTGTGCGGCGCGGGCGAGACTTTACCCACGGTGTCAGCGCTGCCTGCGGCAGCATCGAACCAGACTCACGCACCGGCACAAGCATGGCGATGAAGAAGCCCGGCGCTCCAGCCGAATGAAGTAACCATGGCAACAGCGTCTTTGCCGCAACGATTTGATCGCCGATATTCTGCAAACCGTGCGCCCAAACGTAGCGCTTGGCGTTGGCGCTGGCGTGTTTTTGCACCGACTCTGGGTTCTCCCCTGCGGGTTTGGCAGCTTCCGAGCTATCAGTCATACCTTTTACGCTACCTGCCTGTAGCAACGGCGCTACCGCACGTGGCTGTCTGCCCAGGCCAGTCAAAGACCGAATCGCGCTTGTCCCCTCAGCCACTACACTCGCGGGAAGAACATCTAACAGCTTCAACGAAAGTAGAAATATGCCCGCTGACCTTTATCGGCGTCTCTCCAACCTCGATGGCAAGAGCTACGGTGCATACAAATCTTTGCGTGGCTCCCACGACCTGCCGGATCTGGACGCGACGCTGTTTATCGACAAGGTCCAATCCGACCCCTATGCCCCGGCATCACGGGCACGCGTCCATATTCCGCTGTCCGTACTGGACTATCGCGGCGCCTCCCGGTCACAGCCCGGCAGGTTCAGCACGGCGGAGCTCGATTTGCTGAACCGCCGTCTCGTGCGCGCTTTGAAGAAGTATGGTCGCGGGCTATTCATTGATTCTCCAGGTCAGCAGGTCTTGCGCCGAGCAGCTGTCGCTGAGCTCCGTGCGGATGCGCACGACGTCGATAAGCATGGCGATGCCCTACAGATCAGCCTAGAAATCCAACTGCCCGCCCGCGGCCGACGCATTCTCGGGCGTGAGGCGGCGCGCTTGATCTGTGAGGATCTGTTTGACGCGCTTGACGACGCCATCGTGAACGCACCCATCGATGCGCTCGAGGCAGCCGCGGAATTGGAGTATGACCAGCTCTTTTTGCGCCGTGCAGTGGCGGACGCGGACCTGATTGGGTTTGTGGCAGACAGTGCGGTGTTGCCTCGTCAGGCGGGCAATAGCCAGCTTCCGAAGCCCGGCGCGACTGCGTTTACCTCGCCGGAATCGCTGCAGCACAGTTTTCAGCTGCCGTCGGGCAAAACCGTGCACGGCATGGGTATTCCGCGGGGCGTGACGTTGATTGTTGGTGGCGGTTATCACGGCAAGTCCACGTTGTTGTCTTCCCTGGTCACGGGTGTTTATAACCATGTCGCTGGCGATGGCCGCGAGTTTGTAGTCGCCGACGAGACTGCGGTTGCGCTGCGTGCCGAGGACGGCCGAGCCATCACTGGTGTGGATATCTCGCCGTTTATCAACGGCCTTCCCTCCGGTGATGACACGACCCGGTTTTCCACGGCGAACGCATCGGGGTCGACGTCCCAAGCTGCTGGTCTGATGGAGGCGCTGGGTTCCGGTGCGCGAGTGCTGCTCATCGATGAGGACACTTCCGCGACCAACTTCATGATTCGCGATGAGCGCATGCGCCGCCTCATCCCCGATGACCGGGAGCCGATTACTCCACTGGTCGCACGGGTCCGCGAGCTCTGGGAAAACCACGGAATCTCCACGGTCATCGTCGCTGGTGGTTCTGGTGCATTCATCGATGTCGCGGACACCGTGATTGCTATGGATGCGTACACGCCTTACGACGTCACCAAGCGCGCCCGTGAGCTCCGCGAATCGGCTACTCCGGCCGAGCCTTCGCCTGCTTTTGCGCAGATCGGTGAGCGTTTTCTGCAGGCTGACTTCCCCGCCGGCGAGAGCCGCGGACGTGGCGGTCACGGTGGCCGTGGTGGACACGGTGGTCGCGGTGGTCGCGGTGGTCGTGGCCGAGGCTCGAAACCACCTAAGCCACCGCGTGCGCGTGGTCTCGAGCTGATTCAGGTGGGCAAGGACAATCTTGACTTGCGTGCTGTCGGCCAATTGATGGATTCCTCCCAAACAGAAGCCATTGCCCGAATTCTGGGGGCCGTCGTCAAGCAGCTCGATGGGCGTACTGACCTCACCGAGCTGATCCAGCGCGAATACGACAACTTTTGTCATTCGCTCTTCGATGCGACAGCTGCGTCCACCAACTCTGGTCATCTCGCGGAACCGCGTTTCCAGGAGGTTGCGGCGGCAATCAACAGGCTTCGGCTCTTGCGGTAGCGGCTCGAAGGTTCGTGGACCAGCCCCGCCCCTGCGGCTGCCGCGGCTAACTTCCTCAATTGATTTCGGCGTCAGGGCTTGACCTTGACGCGACGTCAAACAGAAAGATGATTCCCGTGAGCAACAACGACAACGAGTACACCATCGGTGAAACGGCCGAACTCCTGGGCGTTACCACGCGCACGCTGCGACATTGGGACGCCATCGGACTACTCAGCCCGCAGTATCGCACGTGGTCCGACTACCGCCTCTACACCGACGAGGACATCGACACCGCGCTGGAGATTCTGGTCTACCGCGCCGCTGGTGTGCCGTTGAAGACTATCGAGGAGTTCATCCACGGCGATTCCTCCCCGAGAAGTCGAAAAGATCGTTTGCTCGCACAGCGAACTGTTCTCACCGAAAAGATCGCTGACCTGCACCACATGGTGCAGTCTTTGGACAAACTGATTGAGGAAGGACACACGATGGAAGCAAAGACGAAGGCAGAGCTTTTGGGCCGTGACTGGCAGAAACTCGAAGCCGAAGCTGAGGAGCGCTGGGGCGACACTACTGAGTGGGAGCAGTCTCAGCAGGCTCAGGAAAAGATGAAGGACAGCGACTGGGCCGAGCTTGAAGCAGAGGCTAAGGATTTTGCCGATGCGCTTGCCGACGCCGCCGAGCGCCACGTCGAGCCAGGCTCCACCGAGGCGGCCGAGCTAGTTGACCGTCACTTAGCCACTATTACCCGCTTCTACGAGGCTGGCCGAGAAAAGCAGATTCTGCTGGCTCGCATGTACGTCGCTGATTCCCGGTTTGATCGGTACTACCGCGGCAATGCTGGCTACCTGCTGGAGCTGATTGAAGCTCAGGCTCGTAAGGAAGGCATTGACCCGGCTACTGCCGAGTGGCGGTAAGTGGCAGGTGGCGGGTGACGCTAGGCGGCGGGCGGCAGCCGTTCATCCAGGCCTTTCCACCCGGGCCTGAATCCGCTTAGAATTGACTCATGAAATTCTCTCGCTCTTTCGCCGCTGTCGCCATCGGTGCCGCTACTGTGCTGGGCGCTGTTGCTGCCTCTCCGGCTGTCGCACAGGCTATTGGCTGCCCCTTTGCACCAGTGCACAAGTATGAAGAACACCGTTTCTCCGGTTCTTCAACTTCGGCAGATGCTTTCAAGGTTTGGTTTAACGGTGGTGTCTACATTGAACCAATCGTCGAAACGCTGGATTTGGTTGAGCTTCAGGTTAATGACACCCAGGTCGCTCACGCTGGCGACATCATCTACAAGGACGGAGACGGCAACTTCTGGGTGAAGTAGCCTACGCAGGAAAAACAGGGCTCAATTACGGGTCTAACCCCATGGCAGATTAACCTCATCTGAATAGGGCTATAGCACTTAGCGTTGTGGAGTCACTGGTACTCTGTCTCGCACCTTTTGCAATTTCTGCCAAGAGCCCTCGTTTTCAGGAGTGTTCCACCATGGAAATCATCATCGTCGATTCTGAGGCCGAAATCGCGAGCATCGCTTCGGACTACCTCGCTCACTACGCCAACAAAGGTGGAAACCTCGGTGTAGCAACAGGATCGACCCCGCTTGCGACGTATCGGGAACTGATTCGTCGCCATCGGGCTGGTGAAGTCACCTTCAAAGACTGCAGTTTCTTCGCACTCGACGAGTACGTGGGCCTGCCGATCGAGCATGAGCAGAGCTACTACCACGTGATTCACAATGAGTTTTCCGATCACGTGGATGTTGACCCGGCGAGGGTCCATATTCCCGATGGCCTCGCGGACGATATCGGCGCGGCCTGCGAGGATTACGAGCGAAAGATTATCGAGGCCGGCGGCATTGACATTCAGTTGCTGGGCATCGGCACCAATGGGCATGTTGGTTTTAACGAGCCCGCCAGCTCTTTTGGCTCTCTGACTCGCATTAAGACGCTGCACCCGCAGACCGTGCTGGATAACGCCCGGTTCTTCGACTCTGCAGAAGACGTGCCGTACCACGTGGTCACCCAAGGGCTTGGCACCATTTCACGTGCGGGGCACCTCCTGCTGCTGGCCACCGGCACCGCAAAGGCGCACGCTATTGCCGCCTCCATCGAGGGCCCACTGAGCGCTTCCATGCCGGCTTCCGTGTTGCAGCTGCACCCGCGAGCCACGGTTGTGATTGACCAAGCTGCAGCCAGTGAGCTGAAGAACAAGGAATACTACGAGTTCACCTACGCTCATAAGCCGCAGTGGCAGAAGGATATGTGGAAGTAGGCCCCGGCCCTCCCCGGCCCCTTCCCAACCTTCGCTCCCCCCGGACTAGCCAGCGCTAGTCGTCATCATCCATCTCTAGCTCGGGGTCTTCGGCACGCGCCTGCTCGTAAACTTCCTTCGCGGCCGTCAGGTTGATGACGCCGATGACAAGTCCCACGACGATGTCCGGCCATGCGCTGAACCAGAAAATGGTGACCACTCCGGCGGCGAGAATGAGCAGGTTCGCCAGGACGTCGTTACGCGCCGCCAACCATGCGCCCCGCATAAGCGCACTGTCGGCCTTGCGCAGGTTCATCAGCAAAATCGCGCAAACCAGGTTGATAACCATCGCGATAATCGCCGTCACCGACAGTGTTAGCGGCTCTGGCGGCTCACCGCTGATCATCTTCCAGATGGCAGTGCCGAACGCCGCGATTGCCGGAATCAGGATCAATCCGGCGAGGCCGAAGCTCGCTTTACGACGGCTCGCCAGCGACCAACCCAATGCGGTGAGAACCAGCAGGTTGATGAGGAAATCTTCAAGAAAGTCCGCAGCGTCAGCAAACAGGGCTGCGGAGCCAATAATCGAGGCGACAATTAATTCAACGAAGAATCCGAGAAGATTCAAGCCCGCTACCCACGCGACAATTTTGCGGGCGCGGTGATCCAAAGTCGATGAGGTAAACACGGGGGATATCGTAACGCCCGCCGCGAGTACCATCGAAACCTATGACCTCCGCACAGAAATTCCACTCAGAGATGAAGGTTCCCGGCGGCAAATTGGTTGTCGCCGACTGCGAGACCACAGGCGACACTATTTCGTCGATAAGCATTTCGGGCGACTTTTTCCTCGAACCCGATGAAGCCTACGACATCATTAATGACGCGCTCCTCGGTGCACCTGCCGAGGACAATACAGAGCGCCTGCAGGCTCGCCTCGATGCGGCGCTGAAGGATTTTGAGGATCAGTCTGGCCGCGAGGTGCGACTGCACGGTTTTGATACCCACATCATTGCGCAAGTCGTTCGACGTGCACTGACACAGGCCGTCGACTTCACTGATTTGGAGTGGGAGGTTTTGCAGCCGGGTGTCCTGCCGACGGTGATGAATGTTGCGCTCGACGAGGTCCTTCTTGATCAAGTCAATTCCGGGCAGCGCGGACCGACTCTGCGTTTCTGGGATTGGGATGATCGTGCCACTGTGATCGGTTCATATCAGTCTTATGTCAACGAACTCGAGCCCGAGGGTGTAGAGAAGCACGATGTGCAAGTGGTGCGTCGTCTCTCCGGCGGTGGCGCGATGTTCATGGAGGGCGGCAACTGCGTCACCTACTCGATCTATGTACCAGAGAAGCTGGTCGCTGGTCTTAGCTACGTCGAATCCTATGAATTCCTCGACCGCTGGGTCATCGCTGCACTTGCGCAGCTCGGGGTCAATGCGTGGTATGTCCCCATCAATGACATCACCTCCGATGGCGGCAAGATTGGTGGTGCCGCACAGAAGCGCCGTGGCTCAACAGTGCTTCACCACGTCACCATGAGTTATGACATCGACGCTGACAAAATGATGGAAGTCCTGCGCATTGGCAAGGCCAAGATTGCCGATAAGGGCCTGCGCAGCGCGAAGAAGCGCGTCGATCCGCTCCGTCGCCAGACCGGTGCCAGCCGCGCGGAAGTCATTGACACGATGAAGCAGACATTCATCAACCGCTACGGTGCCGCCGAGGCATCGCTTTCCGATGAGGACTTCGCTGCGGCGCAGCATCTTATTGACACCAAATACGGCACGGAGGGCTGGACTCACCGAGTCCCCTAATGCCCACGCCAACTATCTAAATGAAGAAAATCTTCGGGAAAGAGAGTTAACTGGATAAAAAGTAAACCAAGGAGACTCGGCGTGGACGACGAGAAGAAACGGCGTCAAGTGGAAAGAAATCTGACGATACGTCCACTCATTAGTGAGTGCGTCGCCGAATATTAGCTCTCCATGCCCACCAGTTTCTCCGCCAACTCCGCAACATCATTCGGGTGATACTCCGCAGGCCGGTTTCGCTTCGGCGAGCAGGAATCAATCACGTCACGCCACCGCTGCGGAATAGCAGAAGCACCAAAGACACCACCGAGAAAAGCACCAACGATGGCTGCGTTGGTATCGGTGTCGCCACCACGGCCAATGACTCGGACTAGCGAGTCCTCAAAGGTTGTGGTGTTGTCTTCTACCCGGCGCAGTTCTTCCTGCAGTGCCCAGAGCGCAAAGCGCAGCCAGCCCTGATGCACAGAGAAATCCGGCTCGCCGCTGTCCAACACTGCACCGCTGGCCTGCCACTCGGCTTCCCACTGCGTGCTCTGGGAGGCCAGCCATTCCATTAGCCCGCTTAGGCCAATGCCGCGACGCGGCTGGTGGAGGCCGCCGCTGATGACGTCGGCAAGCGCGGATGCGTAACGTGAGTTGGCGTCGATGCACACTGGGTGCGGGTGTGTGATGGCGGCGTCCTTGCGTGCGAGTTCGCCAGCGCGTGCGGGGTTGCGCCAGTACGCGATAGCCAGCGGTGAGATGCGCATGAGCGCGCCGTTGGCCTGGGAGTTCGGGTTCGGTGCGTGTCGTAACAGCGCCGCCGTAGTGGCCTCTCCCATATCGAAGGCGTCGGAATTCGCCCAGCGCACATAGGACTCATGGACATCAGCGGCATCGTAGCCTTCGCAGCGCACCAGTGAGCGTCCCAGCGCCAGCGCCATTTCGGAATCATCGGTGGGCTGACCGGCGGCGATATTGTGGGTTCCGCCATCGGCGAGCTCCCGAACACCGTGTGGGTAGCGCTGTGCAATAACCTCGGCACTGCAAAACTCCCCTAGCGCCCCGAGATTATCGCCGATGACCTGGCCATAGAGCACGCCGCGGGCACGATCGAGGACGCGGGCGAAGGCATCGGAATTGTGAATCACGGAGTGTCTCCTACAGAGCTTGAATGGTGTCGGCGGCTTGAATGGCATCGGCGAATTCACCGAGGACCGGCTACAACGCTGCTACAGCCCCCGCGAGAGATTCCAACGCAGAACCGCAGGCCGATCATGGTAGCGACCGAGCACGGACAGGGATGCGGTATTCAATGGGAAGGACTGGCCAAGTGCAATGGGCAGTTCCAACCAGGCTGTGGTGAGCGCACGCAGCGAGTGACCGTGGGCGAACAGAATCGCCTTGTCTTCGCCCGATTCACGCACCCTTTTCACCACTCGCTCAACTCGCTCACGGACTTCCTCCGCGGTTTCGCCATTGGGCACACCGTGAGTCCAAATCTGCCAATCGGGAACGGTCTTTTGCACTTCCTTCGAGGTAATCCCCTCGTAGTCGCCATAGAACCATTCCGCGAGATCCTCTTCGACCTCGAAGTCGTGGAACCCCGCCAATCGAGCGGTCTCCTGGGCGCGCTGACGGGGTGATGCCAGCACTAGCCCAAAGTCCTTCGGATCCAGCCAGCCGTTGAGGGCCTTGGCTTCTTCCCGACCGTTGTCAGTCAGCGGAAGATCAGTTACCGATGTGTGCTGCCCAGTGCGCGACCACTCAGTTTCACCGTGCCGCACGAGATATAAATCAGTCATAGTTCCAGCTTAGGCTTATTTGAAAATGCTGTTAGCCGCGGTAACCCTGCTAGCCCATCACGGGGTCACGGACTTCCAAGCCATGCTCCGGGTCCTCACACACCGTTACCGCTCCCAACTCCTCAGACCTCGCCGCCGTCGGAGAGCTACAGGTCCAGTCCCCTACTTGAGCGGTCAGGGTGTTGCCACCGCCCTCAGTGTCCTTGATTGCGTCGTACCGATCCAACACATCCATGGCCTCAGCGCAGGTCATCTCACCCTTGACCACTTCCGTCAGACGATGGCCCTCCATGGCACCGCACATCATCGGCCCCTGAACAAGTGCATCCGTGCCCTGACTGTAGCCCCTCGCCGGCTCACTCCCCTGGGCCATGAGTTCCTCGGCGGAATCGAAAACCTTGCCGGAGGTGCGAATATTCTTGTCCTTGCCTTCGATGGTAAAGGCCGCGTTATCCGACTGGCACACCAGCTTGTTCGCATCCGTCTTCGCACACGCAGCGGTGCCGAAGCTCGTCCATTGGCCGTCGTCAAGCTCTTCCTGAGCCGGCGGTACCCCTTCGACGAGCGTGTACGCGGCACCTGAAGTATTCAGCATGATTGCGCCCGGCGACTGTGGTGGGAACGGCGGAACCTCCACGTCGGGAATCGACGAATCAGCCTTACCGATGCACGTCACCGCGCCGTCTGAGTAGAAACACTCGCTCTTTTTCCCGTCTAGCGTGACGTAGAACGCCTTGATTCCGTTCTGGCTAAACCGCTGAACGTCAATTTTCTGGTAGGCGCTTTCATCAAATCCGATGCTGTCGACGCTTGTCCCCTTCGTCGGCGACGGCATCTTCGGATTATCGCCCTCGCTTGCCGACGTCGATTGCGACTGTACCTCACTCTGATCATTGTTGCTTTGTGATGCGGCGGCATCTTCGGAATCTGAAGATGAGCAGCCGACGAGAGTTCCGAGCATGACAACAGCAAGGCCCGCGGTCATCCGAAACATCGCACTGCGACTGGATCGAATAGGACTCGCGGGCATCTGGTTTTGGGTGACTGACATGAAATCAGCTTATCGCCGAACGAATCGGCTGGCTTGTTGTTTGCCGTATTTAACGGATGCGACTAAGACCGCTGCTTAAGCGTCTCCACTGCACGGTCGGCGAGCTCCTCGCCAGCACCGTCGTAGAGGTAGACGGCCATGTCGGCACCAACGTTGAGAAGCTGATCCTTAAACCTCTGCACCTTAGTGGTGGTAGCAACCACGGCTTCGGTGTCCTGCTTACGGATGTTCTGAATCATCGCGTAGGTCTCAGCGTGCTCAGACAGCGCCAACACGTACAGCGCTGGTTTCTTCTCCAGCTCGATGTGGTGCCAGAGCTCTGGGTCTGTCACATCGCCTGGGATGACCTGGTAGCCCTGCTCGCGCAGCTCTTCGATGCGATCCTCGTCGAAATCAACACCGAAGACGTTCATGCCGTACTCGTTGACCAACCTGCCGTAGACACCAACGCCGACTCGCCCCATACCCATGATGAGAGCATCGGCGCTATCAATAATGACCTTTGCCTCTTCTGGCACCAGGCGGTCCTCTGGGGTTTCTGGGACGAACTTCTGCAGGAAGCTGACAATCTTGTCTTCGTGCGGGGCCATCAGCGAGCTGGCAATGAAGCTACCCGCCACGGCGACTGCCATAATCGAGGTCCATTCTTCCGGCAGAATGTCCTGTTGCGTCGCCGCCGCCATCACAATTAGGCCGAACTCCGAGTAGTTACTCAACGTCAGCCCCGCCAGCGCACTCGTGCGCAGCGACAGTCCCATGCGCTTGAGAATCCAGATGAAGATAGTGGCCTTGAGCACCAGGAACAGCACCATAATCGCAGCGATGACGTAGCCGCCCGCGCTTGGCAGACCACCGAGACCAATCTCGATAAAGAACGCGACCAGCAGTAGCTCACGAATACTAATCAGTGCTTCCGACAGACGGTCAGAAATTGGGTGCGAAGACAGCAGAATACCGGCGACCAGGGACCCCAGCGAGCCAGAGAGCCCTGCCAGTTCGAAAGCCGAGTAAGAAGCCACTGCAATACCAATACCGGTGAGAACCAGCAGCTCAGTGCGGAACATGCGGTTGGGAAGCCGCGCCGCCAGCGGGCGAATGAAGAACAATAGTGGCAGCGCCAGCGCCCACAGCTCCGGGGTCTTACCCGACGATGCCACCAGCACGCCGACCGCAATGATGTCCTGCAGAATGAGTACACCAATCGCGATACGTCCGATGGCCGAAGCACCGCGGTTCTGCTCCTCCAAGTGGCTCATCACAAACACCGTCGACGAAAATGAAGTCGCGATGCCGATGTAAATTAGCGCGGTCACCGACAGTCCCGTGAGCTCACGCAGCGGCAAGAAACTGGCGACACCGAACAGCACGGCAAAAACTACCGTGTTTAAAAACGCGTGGCCAAGCCCCGAAAAGACCACTCGTGGCGCCACGATATCCTTCGGATTTAGCTTCAGACCGATTGTGAACAGCAAGGTGGTAACACCAAGCTCGGCCAGCGAATCAATGAACGGGATTTCCTCAAGCCCCATTGCATGAACGGCAAAACCGGCCCCAAGGAAACCAATCAGCGGCGGCAGCCGAAGCAACGACGCACCGAGTCCGCCGATAATCGAAAACAGTATTGCTGTTAGGTATACGGATTCCACCCATCAAAGATATCAGCTGACACTACCGATTGATGCAGTGGCTAACCATTAACAGATTTTTAACACCAAACCGGGGTTAGCTTCTTGGGAGTTAGCGCCGGTACGGGACCTCGCCCAACGCAATCGGCTGCGGGTGCTCTGTAACCCACTCGATTGTCGCCTCCGTCAGCGCATCAATGTCCGCCTCACCAGCTTTGCGCTGCTTTACGACGGCCATGGCATCCTCGGCGGCCCCAACCGTCTCCAGCCAGAAGTCGATCATCTTGGCATAGTCTTCGTCCCAGTTGACGTAGCCTATCTCCAGCGCTTCGTACCCGAGCCGGCCCACGATGCGGATAACTTCGCCCTGCACAGTCGCGGCTGGGCCACCACCCGGCACCAGGTAGTTCCAGAGGTATCGGAACTGGCCGTTGATCGACTTGTCTGCGGGGACAATAATGTCGCTGTGGCCGTCGTGAGGCGTGATTTCCTGCGGGCGGTCAGCACCGATGCGCTCATATAGTCGATCCATGACTGGCTGGTACTTGTCGCGCTGCTTGTCTGACAGGCGGTTGTAGCGGCGACCGAACTTAGTGAACTCTTCGCGAGCTTCGTCGTCGATTTCCGAACCCGCGTCCAGGAGCACCTCGATACTCGCTAGGACTCGACTGAGGGAATCGATATCGGCGGTAGCGACGGCCTCTTTGAACGCTGTCCGGCCGTGACCGAGGCGGTTCTCGCGGTGAAGGTCAGCGCCATTTTCCAACAGCAACGCAATGGCCTTGGGCTGATGGCTCTTCGCTGCCTGGAATAGAGGCCAGTGTTTGCCAGCTTCGATGTCAGCACCGCATTCGAGCAGGACTTTCATCTTGTCGGTATCGCCCCGGCTTGCGTGCTCTGCCAGGGCGGTTTTACCGAAGCGGTTCTCGGTGTTGACGTCGATTCCCTGGTCGATTAGCCAGCGCATGAGCTCCGGCGGGGTGCCACGGAGCGCTAGTGCAGTGTCCTTGCTGTATCCGAAAACTGCGTTGAGTGCGCAAGCGTCATAGACGGCCTTCAGCGCATCCATGTCACCGGCTTCGAGCAGCTCTTCGAAGTCCTCGACCAGTTTCTTCCGCTTCCGTGGCATGCAGTTTCCCCTTTACTTACCGCCCTCATCGGTGGACAGCGCAGCCACGAATGCCTCCTGCGGCACCGAGACCGAACCGATGTTCTTCATGCGCTTCTTACCGGCCTTCTGCTTCTCCAGCAGCTTGCGCTTACGGGAGATGTCACCGCCGTAGCACTTAGCAAGGACGTCCTTGCGCAGTGCACGGATGTTCTCGCGGGCGATAATCTTCGAACCGATTGCGGCCTGAACTGGGACCTCGAACTGCTGGCGAGGGATTAGCTCACGCAGCTTCTTGGTCATCTTGTTGCCGTACCACTGCGCGTTGTCGCGGTGGACGATAGCGGAGAACGCATCGACGGCCTCGCCCTGCAAGAGGATGTCCACCTTGACCAGATCCGCAATCTGCTCGCCGGCGTCTTCGTAGTTCAGCGAAGCATAACCCCTGGTGCGGGACTTCAGCATGTCGAAGAAGTCGAAGATAATCTCGCCCAGCGGCATCTTGTAGCGCAGTTCCACGCGGTCCTCAGACAGGTAGTCCATACCACCCATCTCACCGCGCTTCTGCTGGCACAGCTCCATGGTGGGGCCAACGAACTCGCTTGGCACGACGATGGTGCACTTAACCATCGGCTCGTAAATCTCGCGGAGCTTCCCCTCCGGCCAGTCACTCGGATTGTGAACAGTGACCTCGGTGCCATCCTCAGTGACCACGCGGTAGACAACGTTCGGGGCCGTCGAAATGAGATCCAGGTCGAACTCGCGCTCCAGTCGGGCGCGGGTGATCTCCATGTGCAACAGGCCCAGGAAGCCCCCGCGGAAACCGAATCCGAGGGCCACCGAAGTCTCAGGTTCGAATGTCAACGAAGCGTCGTTAAGCTGGAGCTTTTCCAACGCATCACGCAGGTCAGGATAGTCCTGCTGAGAGATTGGGAACAGACCGGAGTAGACCATCGGCTTTGGCTCTGCGTAGCCTTCCAGCGGCTCCTCCGCCGGTGTGGCGTTCAGCGTGACGGTGTCACCGACCTTGGACTGACGGACGTCCTTCACACCGGTGATGAGGTAACCGACCTCGCCGACGCCGAGGCCCTTACACTTCTTCGGCTGCGGCGAGACGATGCCGATTTCCAACAGCTCGTGCTTAGTTCCGGTGGACATCATCTGAATGACTTCACGCGGCTTGAGCTGCCCATCAACAACACGGATGTACGTGACCACACCACGGTAGGTGTCGTAGACCGAGTCAAAAATCAGCGCACGAGCAGGTGCCTCCGGATCGCCGACCGGTGCCGGGACGAGCTCACAGACTCGGTCGAGCATTTCCGCAACGCCCTCACCGGTCTTGCCCGACACACGCATGACATCCTCCGGCTCACAGCCGATGATGTGCGCGATTTCCTCCGCGTACTTATCCGGATCCGCGGCCGGCAGGTCAATCTTGTTCAGAACCGGAATGATCTCCAGGTCGTTTTCCATGGCCAGGTACAGGTTGGCCAGCGTCTGCGCTTCGATGCCCTGAGCAGCGTCGACAAGCAGAATCGCGCCTTCACACGCCTCTAGCGCACGCGAGACTTCGTAGGTGAAGTCGACGTGACCAGGCGTATCAATCAGATGCAGGACAATCTCTTCGCCCGCGTGCTCGCCGGTGCGCGGAACCCACGGCAGGCGCACGTTCTGAGCCTTAATGGTGATGCCGCGCTCGCGCTCAATATCCATGTTGTCGAGGTACTGATCGCGCATATCGCGTGCTTCAACAACGCCCGAGAGCTGCAGAATTCGGTCCGCCAGGGTGGACTTACCGTGGTCAATGTGCGCAATAATGCAGAAATTTCGAATCCGTGAGGGGTCCGTAAAAGTCTGCTCCGCAAAATTCTTGGTCACGTTGGGTCTACTCCGAAAAATAAAGACGTTATGGGCATTGGGGCGCGGCGTTGGCCGACCCATATGCGCCGGCCTCGAAAACCGACCAGCCGGGCTTAAATACAATCACGCACAATCTTACCTATCGATTCCCTCCGCACTAAACCTCTAGACTTAGATTCCATGAGCTCCACTTCGTCCACCGATCAAAATGACCGCGAAAGCTGGCCGCGCCGCCTGCGCAATCGCATCAGCGCGCGTCTTTTCGCCGGTACCGAGTGGTTCCGCGGCCCCGACACCCTCGATGAGGCACTGTTTAAGCTCAACACGCAACTTGGGCTCGCTCAGGACACCTCGCTTTCCGACGAGTCCAAGGAGGCTCTACTTCGACTGCGAGATTCGGTGACCATCGCGCGCCCAACCGCAGAACTGGCCCGCACAATTGTCTACAGCCCTGACATGGATGGCCAGGCCGACCCCGGCGAAGTGGTGTGGATTCCGCTGCAGCTCGAAGGTGAAAATGCCGCTTTGCGTGAGCGCGCTGTGGTCGTGGTTGGTCGCCACGACCAGTATCTTCTGGGCATGCTGATTTCCACACGCACCGAGCACAGTGAGCACCCGGAGTGGCTGTTTATCGGTAGTGGGTTCTGGAATGAAGACCCCAAGCCATCGTGGGTTCGCATGGACCGTATCTTGCTCATTCCAGAATCGGGTATTCGCCGCGCAGGCGCAATGATGCCCCGCAGGCGCTTCGAGCTCATCGCCGCCCGGTTGCGCGGTGACTATGGCTGGAATTAGCCGCAGCTGGAACTAGGCAGCGGCTGGTATTAGGCAGCGCTGTTTGCTAAGATTCTGCAAGTTGTTTACCGTTGCGTTCCTTTGCGGCGAGCGCGGACAGGACCTTGGGTTCGCGTTTTCATCGTCGCATAAGCGCAGTGGGTGGTTTTAACTCGCTGGTTAAAGAGTTTTAACCAGCAGAGGTTCGACCCCGAAATTTGCACTGTGATCAGGAGTTTTCTTGGTGGCGGGCGGTAGCAATTCCAACTACTACGGATACAAGAGGTATTCACGATGGCAAACATCAAGTCCCAGATCAAGCGCAACAAGACCAACGAGAAGGCTCGCCTGCGTAACCAGGCTATCCGCTCTGCAGTCCGCACCGAGATCCGCAAGTTCCAGGCTGCTGTTGAGGCTGGCGACAAGGCTGCTGCTGAGGCTCAGCTGCGCGTTGCTTCCCGCAAGCTGGACAAGGCTGTCACCAAGGGCGTCTTCCACCGCAACACTGCGGCTAACAAGAAGTCCGGTATGGCTAAGGCTTTCAACAAGCTGGAGGGCTAATTCCCTTTTGGCGCTGTGCCGTTCTTGTGGCGCTTGTGCCGTGAAATTAACCGCTTCCTGCTATTTTCCGATTTCATTTCGGATGTGGCGGGAGGCGGTTTTTATTATTTAACCCCAACGCGAGTTAGTGGCTGCGTTTATGGCTGGCGGCGGTGGGGCGATGCGAGTTACTGACTACGTTTATGACAAAAATGGCCCGAAAAATGGCTTGAAAGTGTCATAAACTCACACAGTTTCACATTTGCAGCCCGGAAATTTTAACGCCGATGGGACGAATGGGCCAGCTCCGCGATACGAAGCACCGACTGTTCCAGCGATAGTTCCGGCGTCGATGAGGCTCCCTTGGTGTCTGCATCCAGCTGTGCCGCGACAACCACAGCGCGAGCAACCGCCGGGGTTGACCAGGCAGATGCCAACCGCTGAGTTTTCTCCAACTTCCACGGCGGCATGCCATAGCGGTGGGCATCTCTACGCGCATTGACACCACGTGCACCGTGGAGCCGAGCTACATCACCAACCATTCCCGTGATTGCAGCCGACAGCAGTGCCGGTGCCATTCCCAGCTGCAAGGCACGGCGCATCTTGGCCAACGCTTCCCCGCCCCGACCGCGCAGTGCGAGCTCGGCAATCTCAAAGCCCGAGACCTCCGCCGAAGCACCGTAGTAGGTGCGCACTGCTTCCGAGGTGACCTTGCCCGCTGTATCCGCACACAGCTGGGAAATGGCGGTCGCCAGTTCGCGGAGGTCTGAACCGACCGCATCCAGGACGGTATCGATGACGTCGCGACGCACCTTAACCCCGTGTGAGGCGAACTCTTCGCCAACAAAACCGGGCAAGTCGTTTCGCTTGAGCGGTTGAGCTTCGAAAAAGCGGACCCCCAACTTGCGCAGGTCAGCGACCATCTTTTTCTGACGCCCCTCACCGCTGTGAAGGAGAATCAACGTGATGCCCGGCGCGGGATCCTTAACCGAATCCATCAACAGCTTGGCAGGCTCTTTGCCGGCGTCTTGGCAGTCGGTGACAACCACGATCCGGTCATCTCCAAACAACGAAGGGCTGAAGAGCTCCACGGCATCGACAGTGGTCATGTCCCCTGCGCGGATGGTGGTCACAGGCACCGAGCGTCCACCCGGATCGGACTCCGTTGCTGCCTGCGCGCGGACGGCAGCGACAATGGCGAGGCGGGCGCGGTCTTTCAGCAGCTCCTCTTTGCCCACAATCAAATTCACGGGTGCGACGGCGCTCAATCCCGACCTCTTTTCCGCGTTAATTCCTGCGACTGTTGTTTCTAGCCTACGGGACAGCCCGGATTTCACCTTCCTCGCCAGACTTCACCATTGGAATACAGGGCTTGCGGCCCATCTCGCTGCGGGCACACCACAGGAATCTGCTCGGGTGTCATTACGGTTTCTCGCACGCGCGGACCACACTCGCGAGCGATAAACCACTGGGGTGAGCGGCCTGATTGGGACGGTTGGCCGCTCACGGATTCAGCGATGTACGACGGGGACTCCACCGCCACGGTTTCTGTCGTGGGGTTATTGGTGGTGTCATCGAGCACCTGGACGTACCCCGCCTCTTCCTCGGTGAGTCCGAGTGCAATTCGGCACTGCCGGCTGAGCGAGGTCGGTGCAGGGTAACCAACCGATGCCACATGGTTGGCGGGTTCTCCGACAGCCTCCGCGTGAATGAGAACAACCTGGTTCTTCTCCGCACAGGCCGCAACCTTCCACCCCTGTGGGGCACGCGCAATGTCCAGCCCGAACACCCAAATAACCGCGTAACTACAGACGGCAAGTACCACTGCGAAGCAACCAGCGCGGAGCGCAAGACGGGGCCACGCCCAGAGCGCCGTCAAGCATGCGAACGTGAGCGTGCAGGAGATGACCAACGTGACCGTCCCAGTGGCGGGCGCGACGATTCCCGCAGCGAGGCGTGCGACCTGATGAATCCACCATGCGCACGGCGCGGCGCACCAGAGCAGCGCACTGACCAGCCAATTGAGATGCAGTGCGGCGGCAACGGCAGCGAGCGAACCAGCGATAGTAACCGGTGCGACGGCGGGCGCGGCGAGGAGATTGGCGAGCAGTGAGACGTGACTAATTTCGCCGATAAGGAGCGCCAACACGGGCATGGTGACCACGTGTGCGGCAATCGATACGGCGACGGCGCGGACTACTGGGGCGGGCCAGGTACCCATAACGGTGGTGGCGGACAGGCGTCTGGCAAGGGGCTCGGCAAGAAGGACTAACCCGGCGGTGGCTGCGACCGAGAGGGCGAAGCCCACTGATACCGATAGGTCTGGAGCCAGGAGAATCAACCCAATAATGCCAGCCGACAGCGCCGCGATGGCCTGGCCAGCTCGTCCTACAAGAATCGCCAACAGCCCAATGCAGCCGGTGACCACCGCGCGTAGCACTGACGGTTCTGTACCCACAATTGCCACAAAGCCATACAGGGCAAGCGCGGCGACTGCGACGCGCACCCGCGGTCCAGCCCACGAAAACACGGCTACAACAGCCCCGACAACAAGCGCAACGTTCGCTCCAGAGACCGCTGATAGATGTGAAAGCCCAGAAGCAGTCATCACATCGCCATCGGTGAGGCTAAAGCCGCGCTCATCGCCGATGGCCATGGCGGGAATCAGGCGGTCGGGACCAACGGGGAGATTCTGCGCCGAGTCAAAGAGCTGCTGCCTCACGTCAGCTGCCAGCCCCTGTGGTGGCGCGATGACCTCAACATCACCGCGCAGATTCAGCTGGATACCACTAATGCAGGGCTTGCTGGCCACACGTATACCGGCTGTGGATTCAATTACGGTGTCTCTCGTGATAGCCAACAGTGACTCGTCGCCGAAAGCCGTCACCTGCCCCGGAAGACCTTCGATGCGGGCCTTCGCACTGGCCCCAAACTCGGTTGCTTTCGGCTCGGTGACGAGGCGCAATTGCACTTTCGCCATCCCACCAATGTCCTCATAGAGCTCATGGGCTCGGGCTTGCGCTATGCGGATTCGCGTGGCCACCGCAACGCTGGCCACCGCCACAGCTGGCACCACGATAGTGGCGATTGCTCGCCAGCCGGAGGTCACCGCACCTCTGCCCCATCGCCACGACCAACGCTGCCACGCCCACGGCAACGCCACCGCAGTCGCGATTGAGCTCGGTACCACAACTATCGCCCATTCTGGGCGCATGATCACCGCCACCGCAGTCGCCCACGCCAACACCGCTGCTGGCACTAGCCGCACATCGAGCCCAGCACGAGCGCGCAGGTCAGACGGTGGTGGCATCGCGCAGAGCCTCTACCTTCGCCGGGCCGATTCCCGGTACCTCCTCAAGTGCGTCGATACTCGCAAAAGGCCCGTTCTTTTCACGAAAGTCAATGATTTTGGTCGCTGTTGCGGGTCCAATTCCGGGCAATTCCTCCAGCTGCGTAGCAGTGGCGGTGTTGATGTTGATCTTTCCGTCAGAGCCACCCGGGTCAGCCCCGCCTGCAGCACCGGCGCCAGAACCGCCAGAAACATCGGAACCGCCCTCCGCCGTCCCTGCTGGCAGCGCCTCTGTCCCGACCACAATCTGTTGACCATCTACCAACGGTGCCGCCAGGTTCACGCTGGCAGGATTAGCCTCCGGCAAAAGCCCACCCGCACGCTCAATTGCCTCCACCACCCGCGCACCCACTGGCACCTCCACCACGCCAGGATTCACAACCAACCCCACCACCGACACAATCAACGGCCCCACCTGTGCCTGAGCGTTAGTCTCCTGCCCCGGACCGCCAGGCGCCTCCGCTGGGGTTTCGGTCGTCTCCGGTGTCGTCCCCGCGACAGCCGCGTCCTGCACCGCAGGCATCTCCACCTGCGGCGTCGACGGCCACACCACCGCAGCGATTGCTCCAACAGCCAACACCGCAATCACAAGGCACGCAGCCATCGCCACCCGCGGCGTCACCACCGCCCGGCGCGTGGAAAAGTCCACCGCCATGCGCTTGTCTTGATCAATCGGTTCCAGATAGTCCGCCAGCCGATTCCGCAAATTCGTCACGATGCGCACCCTAGCGCCCCGCACCACACCCCACCTTGACGAAAGCACTCATCAAGGCGTCATCTGTGGATAAAAAATGACCTGTGGAGGTTATCCACAGGCCAGATCATCTTCGCAGTTCAGCCGCTACTTCTTCTCGTCGCCGTCATCATCACGCTTGTCGCTTGACGACGACTCCCGCGATTTCTCCCCATCGGTGCCAAATACAGCTCCCTCGGGATCGGACTTATCGCGCAGCGCCAAATCAGAGATAGCCTTCGCCAGACGCTCAGCTTTATCCAGAGCTGCTTGGCGATTCTCACTCCACGTTGGCAATTTAGAAACCGCCGTGGTGAAAAGCGGAATTCCCTGTTCATTAGTCACTACTGTGCGATGGATTCGTTTATTGCGGTTGCGACTGGCAGCCGGATTCTCAACTACCTTCACCGCAGCCTGATCGGTGATCGGCTCACCTGGGTCTGTGGTGCCAGCGTTTTCAGCCGAACCGTCCGTGTCAGCAGAGTCACCGGAATTGTCTATGTTCCCGGAATCGTCGTCTACCGCGTCTGCAGCCACAGCATCAACAGCAGGCGCGTCACTCTCCTCCACACTGTGGAGCAGCGCTGTCACGCCCATCTCTGTTTCAAAATCCATGGCATTCGAATCAATCGAGCCACCGGAGACCATGCCAACTGCATAGGCTCCCTGCCCGACATGAGCGGTAAGAGACTCCGGCAAATCCAGGATTCTAAACCGGGTATCGTCGGGTAGCTCTTCGGCAAGCATGGCCTGGAGCTCGTGAACGTCGTCAAGCGCATCGGAATGATGCAGCAATACCGCAGGCGGACGGTTCGCCGATGACGCGGACCGCACCATCTTCGTGGCAAAATCCACCATGCGCTGCTTGACCTTCGCCTCTGTCCGACACTTGGCGACCAGCGCTAGTGAGCCATCTTTGATGCCGACGATGGGCTTGATAGCGAGAGCCGTAGAAAGCATCGCTTGGCCCGCGGAGATGCGACCGCCACGACGTAGCGAATCAAGCTTTGGTACAAACAACCAGAGTCGATAGCGCTGCAGCACATCACGCGCTACATCGGCAACCTCATCACGACTGGCCCCGGCCCTCGCAGCCTTGGCCGCCGCGATGGCAGCGGCACCGACTCCAGCTCCGACGGTGTCGGTATCGATGACGGTCACACGGTCCAGCGCACCAGCAGCGGTGACAGCGTTAGACCAGGTAGCGGACATTCCCTTGCCAAGATGCAGGGCGACAACGCCAGCGTCAGAACCATCCTTGTTGGAGCGTTCCAGCGCACGCGCATATGCGGCGCACAGCTTCAGTGGACTGACTGCCGACGTGGTGACGGCGTCTTCATTGATGTCATGGCCGATGGGAACCACGGTGATGTCGAGCTTGCGGGCAACCTCGGGCATCAAGCACGCGGTGTCATCAACAACAATGCGAACGCGACCGTCACCGGGCATGGCGGCCTCCTGAAGAATCAGAAACCTGCGACTCCCGCTCGCGGACCTTCGCGTTAAAAGCATTCAGGTACCAGGAGGTCTCACCATTGACGCGCGTGCGCTGCTCCATTTCGACCCACGCAGTGTTGCCCAGGCCGTTGAACGTGCTGAAGTAGTCGCGCGGCATCTGCAGCAGGGCTGCGGTAGCGGCAGCAATGGCACCACCGTGGGACACGAGCACAAAGGTATCCGACTCCCAATCGGGGTTGGCCGCTAGCTCAGCAATGACCGCCAGCATTCGGTTGGAGACCTCAAAGCGGGTCTCGCCACCCTTGGGTGCCCAGTTGAGATTATGGCGCCAGTGGTCACGCATACCGGGAAACGCGGAGTCAATCTCGTCGTAGGTACGCTCTTGCCATTCACCGAGGTTGGTCTCACGCAGGCGCTTATCAAAACTCAACTCTGCACCGGTGGCCTCGGCTAGCGCGCGGGCGGTGTCGGCTGCCCGGGTCAGGTCAGAGGACACGATTTTTGTGATTCGCGGTTCAGCCTCCGCCAGGTACTGCGCCGCAGTACGGGCTTGCTCGCGACCAACGTCGGAAAGCTGCGTGTCCAGCTGTCCCTGAATGCGGCCGGTAGCGTTATACGAGGTCTGCCCGTGCCGCAGCATAATCAGGCGACGTCGAGCGGCAACATGTGCCTCGCGTGAGCCCGCCACAATTAAAACTCGTCCGTGTCCGGGTTTTCGGCAGCCAGCGGAATCTCGTCGATAGAACGAGCATTGCGGGCGGAATCTTCGCCGTCCTCGTTGCTCGGCTGCTCGATGCCCTCGACCTCGATGCGCGGGCAATCGCGCCACAGTCGATCCAGGCCGTAGAAGTCGCGTTCTTCACTGCGGAAGACATGCACGACAATGTCGCCGTAATCCAGCAGCGCCCAACGTCCCTCACGGACACCTTCGCGGCGAACCGGCTTTGCGCCGAGGTCACGCAGATCGTCCTCAATTTCGTCGACGATTGCGGCAACCAGACGCTCATTGTCAGCACTGACCAGGACGAATGCGTCCGTAATCACCAC
The DNA here is from genome assembly GCF_001815745.1 of Corynebacterium sp. HMSC064E07. Taxonomy (NCBI): domain Bacteria; kingdom Bacillati; phylum Actinomycetota; class Actinomycetes; order Mycobacteriales; family Corynebacteriaceae; genus Corynebacterium; species Corynebacterium sp. HMSC064E07. The sequence continues at coordinate 248,255 of NZ_KV821813.1, forward strand.
CGGGCCAGAGACATCGAGAACAACGACGTCCTCACCCTTTTTGCTATCGGCGGCCTTCGCCGCGGCGGTCGCCAGCTCAATGGCGCGTGGTTGTGCAGTCACGAAAGACTTCAGCTCCTTGTGATTAAAAGTCGTGAAAAACAGCGTTTGTACTTGTAACTTACCGTCTCAGCGGGATTTTGCTAACTTTCAGTCCGCGGTATCGGACTTCGCATCCACCGATGCCGCATCCTCGGAGGTCGAGTTCACCGATGCGGGGCCCACAGAACCAACCGTGCCCTCAGCAGACTGGTACAGACCCCGCTTAGCGATGTACTGCACCACGCCATCCGGCACCAAGTACCAAACAGGGCGTCCTGCCTCCGCACGCTTTCGACAATCGGTAGAAGAAATAGCCATGGCGGGAATCTCGATGAGGTGCAACCGTGAAGCGTCGATTCCTTCCAGGTCCTCTGCCCGCAGGTGAACCCCTGGACGAGTGACACCGACGAACGTTGCTGCGTCGAACATCTCCTCCCAGTCCCGCCACGTCATAATCTTCTGCAGCGCATCGGCACCGGTAATGAAGAACAGATCCGCGTTGGGATAGATGACCTTCAAATCCCGCAGCGTATCGACGGTATAGGTCGCACCCGGCCGATCAATATCAACCCGCGAGACCGAAAACTGCGGGTTCGACGCAGTGGCAATGACCGTCATCAGGTAGCGGTCTTCGCTGTGAGAGACCTTCCGGCCGCGCTTTTGCCACGGTTCACCCGTGGGCACGAAAAGCACAAAGTCGAGGTCAAAACGGTCTGCCACCTCGCTGGCGGCAACCAGGTGACCATTGTGAATGGGGTCAAAAGTGCCACCCATTACGCCAATGCGCTGCCGGGGCGCTTCCGCCGACTTCGCTGTCAACGCGGCGTGTACTCGCGACCGCACACTTTTCTTGCGCTTAATCATGACTGGCACTTTACCTGGGCACTACGGACGAGTCTGTCCACGACCAGCCAGAACCCACTTGCTGCTGGTCAGCTCCGGCAGCCCCATGGGCCCACGGGCGTGCAGTTTCTGAGTGGAAATACCAATCTCTGCGCCGAAACCGTACTGCTCACCATCGGTGAATGCAGTGGAGGCATTGACGCTGACGGCAGCAGCATCAACACGGTCGACGAACTCCTGGCACACGCCCCAGTCACGTGCAGAGATAGCTTCCGTGTGGCCCGAGGAGTACTCAGTGATGTGATCCGTCGCGGCCACCACACCGTCGACGATGCGCGCTGCAATGTCTAGCGAGAGGTACTCATCCGACCAGTCTTCCGCCGTCGCAGGAATGACCTCACCGGTCCACCCAGAGGCCGCCAGATTATCGACATCGCCGTGGACCGCAACGCCAGCGTCGGCAAGCGCGTCCAAAATGCGGACCTGATCCTGCGCGGACAGCGCCGAGTCAATGAGAACCGTTTCAGTGGCGTTACAGACGCTCGGACGGCGGGTCTTGCCGTTAATCATCAGCGCAATCGCTTCGTCGATATCGGCGGAAGCATCGATGTAGATGTGGCAGTTACCGGTACCGGTCTCAATGGTCGGCACCGTTGCCTTCGTCACAACGGCCTCAATCAAACCGGCACCGCCACGCGGAATCACTACGTCAACCAGGCCGCGGGCAGTTATGAGATCTTGCACGGAATCGTGGGTCTCACACGGCAGCAGCTGAACAAGGTCCTCCGGTGCATCGTGGTTGGCCAGCACCTCACGCAAAACCGCGACCAGCTGCGTGTTGGAGTGGACGGCGGACTTGGAGCCACGCAGCAAGGCCACGTTGCCCGACTTCAGCGCCAGACCAAAGGCATCGACAGTAACGTTCGGGCGAGCCTCGTAGACCATGCCCATCACGCCCAGCGGAACGCTGACCTGGGAAAGCTTAATGCCGTTGGGAAGAGTGCTGCCCCGCAGCACCTCGCCTACCGGATCCGGCAGGGCCGCAACCTGGCGCAGCCCACCGGCAATACCCTCAACACGATCGGCGTCAAGACGCAGGCGATCCAGCAGGGAGTCACTAAAACCACGGGCCTTACCGGCCTCGATGTCCTTGGCGTTGGCTACCAGAATCTCTTCAGTACGGGCGACCAGCGCATCTGCTGCGGCCAGCAGGAGCTCGTTCTTGCGTGCCGACGTAAAGCGAGCCAGCTCTCCCGCGACAGCCTTGGCACGCTGTGCCTTATCTAAAACCTCGGCGCGCTCAGCAGCACGCTCCGGACTAAGAGCCGAATCCTCGGCAATGCCCTGTTGATTGGTGTTAGCAGTTTCGTTCGTTTGAGCAGTCATGCCTACCAGCATAACTAGAGTGAGACATCATTTGAGGGAATTAGCTCAGCAACCCAAGGAAAGATGTAATTCATCAACAGCAGGAACACGATGACGGCAATCACGATGGTGATGGTCGCTTTCACCCACCACGGACCCGGCAGGGATCGCCAAAAAGCTGCGTACATCTAGTTGACCTCCTTGGTCTCAACACCGGCGAGAACCGCGTGAATAATGAGCCGATGAGTGTTGTCCCACTGCGGATGGCAGGTAGTCAGCGTAAGTAGAGTCGCGTTACCGACCGGATTGAGGACATCGGCGCGGTCTGGAGTGACAATGTGCTGGCCGGGAATCTCGGGGACGTTAGTTCCTTCTGGCACGCAGTCGAAGCTTTCCCCTGCGCCAGCCATACCGTCGACCGGTAATACCTTGTAGCGGTAAATAGCATCACGCGTCTCTACAGTGATGTCATCGCACGTCTGCAGGCGGTCAATGTTGTCAAAGGGAGCTCCGTGGCCGTCACGATGGGCGGCATAAGAACTGTTGCCCACCTGCCCCGGAAGGGCTGTGCTCGGATAATGGCCGGGGCCACCGCGCAAAACTTCCTGAGAGACACCTTCGAATACGACCAAATCGCTAAAACCGGCCTTTGGAGCGGAAATCATCGCCACCGCAGAGCCAGGCACCCAAGAGCCCTCAACAGCTGGCTCCGTGCCTTCTGGCGCCTGAGCTGAGGCCGATGCCGGTGCGGACCATGCCTGCTGCAGCTCATCACGAGCCTGCTGCTGAGCTTTCCCGGTTTCAAGACCAGACCAGTACAGCAGATAAAAGGCGAAGAGCGCCACCATCACTCCAGCGGTCAAGAGCAACTCGCCGATGACGCCAATAATTTTCGATAACACACTTAGGATTATGCCCGAAAGTTCCTCATCCAGGCAGTCCGCGCTCAGGCACTCCTCCCCCAGCCAGTCCGCACTCAGCTAGTCCCCACTCAGCCGGTCTTTGCCGAGGCACCTCTGTCCGGGCGCGCCCAGGTGCGCGTCTTTAAGCGCTGCAGCTCTCAGCGCAACGCTCTCCTAAGCGCGGGAGGCGAAATCCGACAGGTAGTCGGCATGGACGACAGGCTTCTGCATGTCATTCGGCAATTCCTCGGTGTGGTAGCCGATCATGCCCAGCAGTTCTTCAGAGTCATAGTTGACCTCGCCGCGTCCGATGACCTCACCGCTCGGGCCAATCAGGTCGACGATGTCACCAGCGGAGAACTCACCGTCAACCGAGGTGATACCGACCGGGAGCAGCGACTTGCGCATGCGGGTCACAGCGTCGACCGCGCCGGCATCCAGGCGAAGCAGGCCCGAGCTATCCGCTGCGTAGAGCATCCAGAACTTCCAGGCGCTCAGGCGGTTGTCCTTCGCGGCGAAAGCGGTTCCCACGTCTGCCTGGTCAAGTGCTCGCTCAATGTTGGACGCAGAAGTCAGCAGCACCGGCACCCCAGCACGCGAAGCCAGGCGTGCGGCAGACACCTTCGAGGCCATTCCACCGGTGCCCAGTGCCCCACCGTCACCGGCGATAACACCACGTAGGTCGTTACCGCTGCGCACCTCTGGCACAAAGGTCGCACCTGGATCGGCCGGGTTGCGGTCGTAGAGGCCGTCGACGTCGGAAAGCAGAATCAGTGCATCGCAGTACGCCAGGTGACTGACCAGGGCGGCGAGGCGGTCGTTGTCGCCGAAGCGGAACTCCGAGGTCGCGACCGTGTCATTTTCGTTGACAATTGGCACTGCACCCAGCTGGCGCAGGCGGTCGATAGTGCGCTGGGCGTTGCGGGCACGCGAACGCACACCTGCATCGTCCGAGGTCAAAAGCACCTGTGCAGAAGTGCGGCCATAGCGCAGGAAGGAGCGTCCCCACTCCTGTGCCAGGCGCACCTGCCCCACAGCTGCAGCCGCCTGCTTGGTCGCCAAATCAGTGGGACGCGAAGTCAGCCCCAGCGGCCCCATTCCGGATGCCACCGCGCCGGAGGACACGACAATGACATCGCTAAAGCCCATACGCTTTTCCAGGGCATCGGCAATGAAGTCGATGCGTTCGGGATCGGTACGACCGTCAGATCCGGTCAACGAGGAAGAACCAATCTTCACCACGACGCGCTTCGCGGTCCGAATTGCCTCACGAGTCTCGGAATCGAAACCGCCTTTGGTTCCCGGAGATAAATTCTCAGTCGCCTTTTCAATCTCAGCGACGGTGGACTCAGGATTGTCGTGAAGTAGCTCGTCGACCTCCTCACGGGAAATCGGCGCGTCCGATCCAGACTTCGGCGCGGTAGCTACCGGGGCATCTAATGCATCTGCTCCAGTGACGTCAACATCGTTGGCAACGGTGTCGGAAGGGATAACTGACTCACTCATTTCACTAATGGAAAACATGACGGTCTAATGTAATTCTGACTATATAATTGTTTAAACAATCAATGGCAAAATGCAAGTTTGAAGTCTTCGCTTGCCGACGACGCTGTCGCCCGCGACTATGAGTACCGGTCGCGAATAGCCTCTTCGCCATCTCCGAAATCGTACTCGTCAATCAGACCACGGCGGGCCTGCGATGCACGCTTACGCTGCTCGGCGCTAGTGCGCTCGTTGACGTAGAGACGATCGTCGGTACCACGGCCACTCGGCACGAAGTCATCGGTGCCCGCGACCTGCTGCGGGTACCACTCGAAGGTGAGATAGGAAATCGTCACCGGGCAGCCAACCGTTGCCCCAGCCTTTGCCAGGGCATCTTCTACACCAAGCTTGGCCAGGCGGTCAGCCAAGTAGCCGACTGCCTCGTCGTTTTCGAAGTCCGTCTGGTTAATCCAGCGCTCCGGCTTACGGCCACGCACAATGAACCCATCTGGGGTATTCGGATCGCGCTCGATGGTGAAGTCCGCGCCTTCGCGCTTCTTGCCACGCACACCTTCCGGACGGATGACCGCACGGGGCTCCTGCTCTGTTGGCAACGGATGCGCCTTGCGGTAGGCGGCAATCTGATCCTTCAGGCCGTAGGTCAGCTCCTTGAGTCCCTCGTGCGTCACCGTAGAGATCTCATAAATCGGCCAGCCGAACTTCTCCAGCTCCTCGCGCTGCATGTCAATCATTTCGCGAGCATCGGGCAGGTCAATCTTGTTCAGCACGATGACGCGCGGACGCTCTGCGAGATCCCCAAGCCCCACGTCGGCCTTCAGCACCGACTGGTAGTTGGCGAGTTCCGTCTCCAACGCCTTGATGTCAGAGACCGGATCGCGGTCGCCCTCCAGCGCAGCAGCGTCCACCACATGCACCAGCACAGCACAGCGCTCAATGTGACGCAGGAAATCCAACCCAAGACCACGGCCTTCAGACGCCCCCGGGATAAGACCCGGCACATCTGCGATGGTGAAGGACTCGTAGCCAACGTTGACCACACCCAGGTTCGGCTGCAGCGTGGTAAATGGGTAGTCACCAATCTTCGGCTTAGCAGCGCTCAAGGTGCTGACCAGCGAGGACTTTCCAGCTGACGGGAAGCCCACCAGTCCAACGTCTGCCATGGATTTGAGCTCCAAGACAAGATCCTTGGCCTCGCCAGGCTCACCGAGGAGAGCGAAGCCCGGCGCACGGCGGTTCTTGTTCGCCAGCGCTGCGTTGCCCAGACCACCGTAACCGCCTTCAGCGGCGATGAAGCGGGCCCCCTTACCGGTCATGTCCGCCAGCACTTCCCCATCCTCGGTCATCACAACCGTGCCCTCCGGCACTCCGAGAACCAGGTCCTCGCCGCGAGCACCATTGCGGTGATCACCCGCGCCGGGCTTACCGTTGGCAGCCTTGATATGGGGATGGAAGTGGAAGTCCATCAGAGTGTGAATCTGCGGGTCGACGGCCAGCACAATGTCGCCACCGTGGCCGCCGTTACCGCCATCGGGACCGCCGAGTGGCTTGAACTTTTCACGCAGCACCGAGTTACAGCCGTGACCACCGTCGCCGGCCTGCAAATGCAGTACGACACGATCTACAAAACGAGACATAAAATCACACACACTTCCGAGCGGAGAGCCATCATCTAGTGCCTGGAGTAATGCCCTAATTTAAGCGAGCCGACGGGCAGAAGTCTAGGCGGTAACAAAACGCTGCCTCGCAACCTAAAAGCGCGAAACAGTACATAAACAACAAAAGAGCCGATTACCTTTCGCAGTGGGAAAGGAATCGGCTCTTCTGCAAGGCAGTTAAACCTGCCTCATATTCAACGTTGCAGTAATCCTATGTGGACAACCGGGGGTTGTTCTTAGGAGTTATTCTCAACGATGCTGACAATGCGGCGGTTGCGGCGGGTACCGAACTCGACTGCGCCTGCCTTCAGAGCGAAGAGAGTGTCGTCGCCGCCACGGCCAACGTTCTCACCCGGGTGGAACGAGGTACCGCGCTGACGAACGAGAATCTCGCCTGCCTTAACCTGCTGGCCGCCGAAGCGCTTCACGCCGAGGCGCTTAGCTTCGGAGTCGCGGCCGTTGCTGGTGCTGGATGCACCCTTCTTAGTAGCCATGATTTTCTCCTAGGGAAAAGCTAATTGGAATTTCGGCGGTTTACTTGGAGACGCCGGTGATCTTCAGAACAGTGAGCGGCTGACGGTGGCCGTAGCGGCGCTTGTAGCCAGTCTTGTTCTTGTAGTGCATGCCGCGGATCTTCGGGCCCTTAGCGGCCTCGACGATCTCTGCGTTAACGGTAACGTTGGCAAGCTTGTCGGCATCCGCAATGACATCTGCGCCATCGACGAGCAGAACCGGGGTGAGAGCCACGGACGAACCCGGCTCACCCTCGATCTTCTCGACCTTGACGAGGTCACCTTCGGCAACCTTGTACTGCTTGCCGCCGGTCTTGACGATCGCGTACATAGGAGGGCTACCCCTTTATCTGAGAAACTCGACTCAAGGAATCCTTGTAATTCCTTGACTGGACAATGGAATTGCGATTAGTTGCGTGTGCAGAACACTTCAGGGACATACCCGAAAGCCAAATCCGAGTAGATTTCCCCGCTCTGGCCGTTTCCTTACCGCCAGCACCTCAAGCGCCAGCGGGCATGACCAGATACGCCTACTAATCAGCGACTGGTCAAGAGTAGCGAAAAATCCCCCTAAATTACAAACTGCCCGAGTAAGACCCTGTCCCCCATTGGTTTTCACGGTCTTCTCGGGCAGTTTCCGAAGCCACTTTCCACCCCCTGCTTTAGGGGACGAAAAACAGCCTCCTATCTGGCCTTATTCCAGATTTTTAATACCTAGTTCCGGCCGCTTCGGCGCACCGCACGACGCACTCGGCGGCGACGATTGGCCGGTTTCTTCTGCGGCACCGCAGCACCGCGATTAGCCTGCTTCTGCTCTGGCTTAGTAGCGCGGTTTGAAGTGCCCTGTCGCTGCTTCGGCGCAGTCGCTCCAGCATCGCTTTGCGACGAGACCCTGCGCACCGCCCGACGGCGATTACGGCGAGCTCCCGTGCCCTGGACCGCTACCACTTCAACCCGCGACTTGCCCGAGCGACGGCCACCGCCACTGCGGTTGGCGCTGCGGTTGCTGTCATCGTGGTTGTCTTTTGCACGATCTCCGCCCTTGCTGCCTTCTGCGTCCGCCTTTGGCTTAGTGGACTCGAAGTCCTCGCGGCGCGGTGCGCGATCCGAGCGAGAGTTACCGCGCGTCGGACGACGACGGCGTGGAGAACGCTCGAACGCCTCCTTCGCCTCCTCATAGGTCTGGGACTCCTCGGCCACAGCCTTACCGGTCTTGTTAGCGTTGCCGCCCTTGCCATTCCTGGCTGGCTCCCTCACATCTGTGGTGGAAGCTGCCTGAGACCCAGCCTGAGGCGCAGTGGTTTCATCCACAGCAGTACGACGCACAGCGCGACGACGGCGATGTCGAGCGCTAGCGCTGCTGGAGCGTTCAGCGTCGCCACGGCCTCCACCGTTATCGGTGCGCTCGGCACGCTCAGCACGGGTCGGGCGCTCCGAACGCTTGCGACGATCACCATATTCTTCGTCGCGGTCATCAGCGTCGCGTGCAGCCGAATCAACGGCAACATGCTCCGCTACACGGCGACGCGTAGCCCGACGGCGGCGGCGCTGCCCCTCCTGCGGCATGTAACGGTCATCCGACGGCTCCTCTGGGTCCTTCTCACGGGCTTCCGCAACAGCTGCGGCAGCCAGAGCAGCCAGGTCATTGGAGTTCTCCGATTGCTCAGTACGCTCGCGGCGCTCCTGACGGCCACGGCCGTTCTGTCGCTGCTCATCGTTTCGGCCCTGGCTCTTACGAACCCGGCGACGACGCGGCGGCTTCGGCTCATCGTTCTCAGAAGAGACGATGACAGCTTCGACAGCAGCTGCGACACGCTTGTCGGCTGCGTCCTTATCGCGCTGGTTGGTCTCCGTGTCGTCGTCACGCGTTGCCTTGGAAGAGCCTGCCTGGTCGCTCTGATCGCGGTGCATGGCCAGCGCGGCCGGGTGGTTGGCCGGATTGTGCTCCGAGCGCGACTTGTTGCGGCGCTTGGACTTGTCCTGCTCGTCGTTGCGACGGCCATTCTTGTGGCCACGGCCCTGATTGTCCTGCTCAACCGGATCGATGTGGATAATCAGACCGCGGCCATTGCAGCAGCTACACGGCGTGGAGAAGGTCTCCAGCAGGCCTGTGCCCAGACGCTTGCGAGTCATCTGGACGAGGCCGAGCGAGGTGACCTCGGAGACCTCGTGACGCGAGCGGTCGCGGCCCAGGGCCTCCTTCAGACGGCGCAGCACCAAGTCCTGGTTTTCCGGCAGCACCATGTCGATAAAATCGACGACAATCATGCCGCCCAGATCGCGCAGACGCATCTGGCGGACGATTTCCTCAGCGGCCTCCAGGTTGTTGCGAGTGACCGTCTCTTCCAGGTTTCCGCCAGCGCCGGTGAACTTACCGGTGTTGACGTCGATGACCGTCATGGCCTCGGTGCGGTCGATGACCAGCGTGCCGCCCGAAGGCAGCCAGACCTTGCGGTCGAGTGCCTTGGCCAGCTGCTCATCGATGCGGAAGTGCTCGAAGACATCAGCGCCGCCGTGCTCCTTGGCGAAGTAGCGCTGCAGTCGCGGCTCCAGCTCTGGTGCCAGGTCGCCGATGTAGTCCGTCACTGTGTTCCACGGGCGATCGCCCTCCACCACGAGACGCGAGAAGTCCTCGTTGAAGACGTCGCGGACGACCTTGACCAGCATGTCTGGCTCTTCGTACAGCGCAATCGGCTTTGCTCCACGCTTCGCCTTCGCTGCCTCGGAGGCTTCCCAGATCTCCTGCCACTGCGACTCCAAGCGCTTGATGTCGGCCTCGATGGCCTCCTTGGACACACCCTCGGCCGCGGTGCGAATAATCGTGCCCGAGCCCTCCGGCGTAACCTCACTCAGAATCGACTTCAGGCGCTTGCGCTCCGGCTCCGGCAGCTTGCGGGAAATACCCGCGCTCCGGCCGCCCGGCACGTACACCAGGAATCGACCAGCCATCGAAATGTGAGTGGTCAGACGCGCGCCCTTGTGACCAATCGGATCCTTGGACACCTGGACCAGAATCTGGTCGCCGGCCTTCAGCGCGTGTTCAATCTTGCGCGAACGCGATTTCGTGCCCAGCAGCTTCCAGTTCAGGTCACCTACGTAAATGACACCGTTGCGGTCGGTTCCGATATCAATGAACGCCGCTTCCATGCTGGGTAGGACGTTCTGCACGCGACCGAGGTAGATATTGCCGATCTGCGTGGTCTGCGTGTCAGAGGTAACGAAGTGCTCGACCAACAGGTCATCTTCCAGCACACCCACCTCAGTGACAATGCCCGAGTGGTCATGGCGCTTGCGCTCACGCACTACCATCGTGCGCTCCACCGACTCACGGCGAGCCAGGAACTCAGCCTCCGAGATCACGTGGCGCTTGCGCGATTCCTCACGACGTTCGATACGGCGACGGCGCTGCGCCTCCAGGCGAGTCGAGCCCTTAATCGCCTGCGGCTCTTCGACCGCCTCGCGGGTTTCCGCCTCCTCGCGCTCTGCCTTTTCGGTGGTCTTCTCCGCCTGCTGAGCATCATCATTACGACGCCCACGTCCACGACGGCGACGACGCGGGCGCGGCTGACGCTCCGTTTCGCTTGACGACGAGCCGTCCTGCCCCTCCCCCGCGTTGTCATCGGTGCCCTGGTTGGAGGCCCCGCTGTCAGCTGAAGCTGCATCCTCGGTGGCCGAATTCTTGGCCGTAGCCGGGACAGCCTGCGGCGCCAGGAAGATAGGCGCAAACGCGGTCTGCTCTTCCGCAACCGGCGGCTCCGGGACTACCGGCGGCTCGATGTCTTGCAGGGCTTCGCTCTGAGTTGCCTGCGTATCCTGCGGCTCTTGCGTTTTCTGCGGCTCTTGCGCTTCCTGAGCTTCCTCTGCCACTGGAGCGCTGGTCGTGCGGACCGCACGGCGAACTCGGCGGCCACGACGTGTGGTCACTGCAGCGCTCTTTGCAGCAGGTGCTTCGGCGGAAGCTTCCTCAGCGGAGGTTTTCTCAGCGGTCTCGGCTACGGTGTCGGCAGCCTTCTTATCGGAAGCATTCTTGTCTGCAGCCTTCTTCGACGACGACTGAACGACAGCCTCAACAGCTTCCTCGACGACCGAGTTCGAGTCCTTCTGCTCGTCCTTCGCAGCGGTTTCTTCCGGAGCGCCAGCGGTCTTCTTCACAGCCCGCTTACGCGTTGCTCGCTTCTTAGTCGTGCTCTGCTTCTCTGCGCTCTGCTTCTCTGCGCTCTGCTTTGCCGAGGATTTTCTAGCCGAGGCCTTCTTGGTGTCCTTCTTCTCGGTCACTTCCTCGGCAGGCGCTGCGTCCGACTCCGCTTCGCTCTTGGCTGCCTTCGGCGCAGCCTTCTTTGTGGCCTTCTTCGCAGCCGACTTCTTGCCGCTCTTCTTCGCAGCTGGCTTCTTCTCGGACTTAGCTGCAGTTTGCTCGTCCGACTTCTCATCTGCCGCGTTCGGCTTACCTGCCGACTGTTTTTCCTTCGCGGCTGGCTTTTCGCCGGTTGGCTTGGTCGCAGCGGATCCGTCGTCAAGCGAGGCATCCTCTGGATGATCACCGATGAAATTCAGCACTGCGTCGAGCTGATTTTGATTAATGGTGGACGCAGCGGACTTTACGACGATCCCCGCGTGCCCCAGTGCTTCGATGGTTTCCTTCGAGGTCAACCCCAAGCTCTTGGCCAGGTGGTGGACTCGGGTTTTCAGAGCCGCTGACTCACGATCAAATTCGCGTGCCTTAGCGACAACATCCTGGCTGAAATTTGCCACTGTATTTGTTTCTCCTTGACACCCCACCACGCAAAACCCGACAACAGGAAGCACACTCTTTGTCATTCCATGTGCGCCTACATCCGTTGTGGCCTTGGAAACCAGGCGGAGCAACGATGTTGCGACAGCCACTTCATTTGCGCCAAATGCGCAGATAGAGGGCCGAAAACGATGAACAATTATGAAAGTCTTATTGGCAGGCCTACCGGCTGACTCGGGGATTCAGCGATCACATGCGGCATATTTCATCCGCCGGAGCGAACTCCCGGGCACTACTGCTGCTGTCCATTGTCGCACATATCGAGCAGGTGGCGCGCACCGACATTGGTGGCGGCGGGCCAATCCGAGTTACTGACTGCGTTTATGACAGAAATGGCCTGAAAAATTGCCGGAAAGTGTCATAAACTCCTACAGTTTCACATTTGCAGCCCGTGCCCGCATTCACACGTGCAGCCCGCTGAAGGGCCGCCCCACGGTGGGTTAAGTGACAAAAAGTGTGTCCGCTCGGT
>NZ_KV821814.1:0-37799 GCF_001815745.1 Corynebacterium sp. HMSC064E07
TTATCCATGATGCAATGACCGCCTGACCCTACCGGCCATTTTTGGGCCAATTTTGTCATAAACGCAGTCACTAACTCGCATTGGGGCAAAGTAGGGCTAGATAGCAAATGGTGCCCACCCAGCGACACGCCGAGCGGACACACTTTTTGCCTATTAACCCACACTTTTGTCTATTAACCCATGAAACTCAGCGACCGCCCGCAACCACAGCGCGCAAAGCACGCGCTGCCTCTTCCGGATTTTCTGCCTCGGTCAGTGCGCGAACCACCACAATGCGCTCCGCACCAGCGGCGATAACTTCACCAGCGGTCTCGGCGTTGATACCGCCGATTGCCCACCATGGCTTGACGGGGTCACTTGCGCCGCGGTCGTGTGGGCGCACAATATCGGCCACGGAATCCTGGTGGGACTCCGCTGATCCCTGTGCCCGCACTCTCCGCACCAGTGCCGCAGCCTCACTGACCATCTCGACTCCGACGGGCTGACGGTCGGGCTTCGTCGGGGTGGCATAAACCGGACCGATTACCGCGTAATCGATGCCATCGTCGGCAAGTGAGGCGGCGAACATGTCCAGATTTCGGTTGGACCGGCCGATGAGAACCTCGGGGCCAACGATCTGGCGGGCCTGCTCGGTCGTGAGGTCTTCCTGGCCCACATGCAGAATGTCTGCGCCGGTCAGCGCGGCAATGTCGGCGCGGTCATTGACGGCGAAGAGCTTGCCGTGTTCAGCGGCGACCTCGGCGAGGGTCTCCACAGCGGCAATCTCGTCGCGGGTGTCGACTTTCTTGTCGCGCAGCTGGATGATGTCGGTGCCGCCTTCGTAACAGGCGTGCAGGAATTCACGCAGATCACCGCGGGATGCGCGCGAGTCGGTGCAGAGGTACAGGCGGGCGTCGGCAAGCAGGGCGCGTCGTGTTGTGCGAGTGGCAGCTGATGAGGCGTTCATGTCCCCATGTTAGGCGAGGTTGAGGATGCGGTGTCGTGACGGAGAGCCCGAAGTCATATGATGGGGGAGTACCACGTTCCGCGGGAGCCGTACTCGGTATCGATGAGATGCCGCTGGCTGAGAGGGCGAGTAACGCCGACCGCTTTTACCTGATGCGGGTTATGCCGCCGGAGGGAGGAATGGCAGTGGATGCTGCCGCTATGGGTGCTGCCTCGACAAGTGAGGGTGGCACAGGGGATACGTCGTCGAGCGTTGTTATCGCAGGCGCGGGCATTATCGGCTTGGCGACGGCATGGAGACTACTCCGCCAGGGATTCGATGTGACCGTCCTCGATGCCGAGCCCGTTTCCGGCGCAACCTTCGCCGCGGCTGGCATGCTGGCGCCGGTTGCCGAAGTCGTGTGGGATCAGCCGACGCTGTATCCGCTGATGGTGGAATCGGGCAAGCTCTACCGCGACTTTGCCCAGGCCATCGCCGAGGAATCGGGCCACGATGTTGGCTATATCGAGAATTCCACGTTTGTTTGTGCGGGCGATGCCGCTGACCGGCAGACACTCAGCGAGCTCGTTGAGCTGCAGCATGACATGGGCATGGAGATCAACCGCATCACCGCCACCGAGGCGCACCGGGCAGAACCGGCACTGGGGCCGGGCTGTGTTGGTGCGGTGGATATTCCGGGAGATCACCAGGTCAATCCGCGTCTGCTCGCCGAAGCGTTGCTGACCATTCTGGGAGACCGCGTCATCCGCACCCGCGCGGAAGAGGTTATTTACGCTTCCGATGCCGACCCCCGCCAAGCCATTGGGCTGCGCGGCACGGACGGAAATGACTACCTCGCCGATGAGGTCGTTCTGGCTGCGGGGCTGAACACCGCCGATATGGCCGGTCTGCCGGAGAATCTGAATCTGCCGCTGCGCCCGGTCTATGGAGATGTGCTGCGTCTGCGTGTACCGGAGCGCCTGCAGCCACTGGTCACTCGCACTATTCGCGGTGTGGTTCAGGGGCGTCCGGTTTATATCGTCCCGCGTGCCGACGGCACCGTCGTGCTCGGCGCAACCTCGCGTGAAGATGACCTGACCGGCGTCTCCGCCGAAGGAGTCCACCAGCTACTCCGCGACGCATACCGCCTGGTGCCCGGCATTCTCGACTGCGAAATCTACGAGATGACCGCCCGCGCCCGGCCTGGTTCCCCAGACGATGTCCCCATGATTGGTCGCGTGGCTCCAGGACTGACCGTGTCCACCGGCTACTTCCGTCACGGCATTCTGCTTACGGCCATCGGCTCCAAGCTCACGGCCGATGTCGTCGCAGGTCGGGAAACTGACAACGACCCGGCGCTTCTTTCCGCCGTCAATCCATTCCGCTTCAGCGATTAGAGGAGGCTCGCTTATGTCCACCACAACACTCAATGGCGAAGGCTACACACCGGCTGCGGGGGAGATGGTCGCAGATCTCGTCGCAAAGCACACGGGGCACGCGCTTAACGACGACGGCACTGCCGCGGACGGCACCCGCCTGGGAATCGCGGTAGCCGTGGATGGTGCGGTAATCCCGCGAGCCAAGTGGGCGAGCACGCCCGTGACAGGTGCAATCGACATCGTGACAGCAGTTCAGGGAGGCTAGAGATGACCGCGAATTCCGCACAAGCAAACATGTCCGCGCAGGAAAATGAAACTGGGGCGGCGAGCGGACTTACACGCGAACCGCTGCGCATTGGCGGGCTGGAGTTGAACTCCCGTCTGATTATGGGAACTGGCGGTGCGACCAGCATGGATACGCTGGAGCGCGCGCTGGTGGCTTCGGGCACCGAGCTGACTACGGTGGCGATGCGCCGCTTTACGCCCGGCACGAAGCAGAACGTTTTTGAGATTCTGCAGCGCAACAATATTGCGGCGCTGCCGAATACTGCGGGGTGCTATACCGCTCGTGACGCGGTGCTGACTGCGCAGTTGGCCCGCGAGGCGCTGGAGACCAATCTGCTAAAGCTCGAGGTCATCGCCGACGAGGACACGCTGCTGCCGGACCCGGTCGAGCTGGTTGCGGCAGCGGAGCAGTTGGTAGCTGACGACTTCGTCGTTTTCGCCTACACCAACGACGATCCGGCGCTGGCCAAGCGGCTGGAAGATCTGGGCTGTGCAGCTGTCATGCCGGCGGGCTCGCCGATTGGCACTGGTCTGGGCATTCTTAACCCACACAACATCGAGCTGATTGTGGACCGCGCGAATGTGCCCATCATCCTGGATGCGGGCATCGGTACCGCGTCTGAGGCAGCTCAGGCGATGGAGCTTGGCTGCGATGCAGTGCTGTTGGCATCCGCAGTGACCCGTGCACATGATCCGGTGGGCATGGCCACGGCGATGCGCTTCGGCGTTGAGGCAGGACTGACTGCTCGCGAGTCCGGCCGCATTCCACGGCGTCGACTAGCCCAGGCGAGCTCGTCGTTTGAGGGCATCATCACTGAGCGCGTCAGCGGCGCACGCGAGCAGGATTCTCTGTAATGGCTGAGCAGGGGGTCAATCTTTCGGACCGCGACCTGCGCCGGTACGCCCGGCACCTAACACTTCCGGGCTTTGGTGCCGAGGGGCAGCGAACTTTGCGAGCCTCCCGCGTCCTCGTCATCGGAGCTGGTGGCTTGGGATCGCCTGCGCTGTTGTACCTGGCCGGGGCAGGGGTCGGGCACATCACCATCATTGACGATGACGTGGTCGACGAGTCCAATCTTCAGCGCCAGGTCATTCACCGTGAGTCCGACATTGGTCGCCCGAAGGCCGAATCTGCCGCGGATGCCGTGCGGCGCCTTGACTCCGAGGCATCGGTGACCGCAATCGTCGGCAGGTTAAGCGTCGACAATGCTGAGGAGCTCTTCGCCACTCACGATGTAGTGCTCGACGGCGCGGACAATTTCGCCACCCGCTATCTGTCTTCCGATGCTGCGGAGCTGACCGGAACCCCGCTGGTCTGGGCCACAATCCTGCAGTTTGCAGGGCAACTGTCTGTGTTCTGGCCGGGCTGCGGTCCCATGCTTCGCGATCTCTACCCCGACATCCCCGACCCCGGCTCCGTGCCGTCGTGCGCCGCAGGTGGGGTTCTCGGCGCAATGGTCGGTCAGATTGGTTCCATGATGGTCGTCGAAGCAATCAAGGTGCTCACCGGTGTCGGCAAGGCCGCCGTCGGCAAGCTCGTGCTTATCGACGCTTTGGAGGCAACCACCCGCACACTGTCCTTTGCAACCGACCCGGAGCGCGAACCCGTTTCCGACCTGACCGAAATTGCGCAGGTGTGCGCAGCATCGTGGTCGGAAAATGAAGACGGCGCGGAGCAGAATGTGCGCAGCGTTGGTCCTCATGCAGTGCGTGAGCTTCTCGCCGAGGGCGTGCCTCTTATCGATGTACGCGAGCCCGAAGAGTATGCAGAGGCCGCCATTGCCGGATCGGTGCTTGTACCGCTCGGCGAAATTCGCAGCCGTAGGTGGGCTGCGATTCGCGAAGCGTGGGCTGAGCGGAACCTCCAGCCGAACTCCCCACGAGTTGTCATTCACTGCCACTCGGGTGCCCGTTCGCAGCAGGCAATTGAGCTGCTGGCTGGTGAGGTCGAGACTGATGGTGCCACGCCGGAGCTCATCAACTTGGACGGAGGTATTGTGGCCTGGCAGGCTGCGGGGCAGGAGACCGTCGTAAAGCGTGGTGGAACGCACTAATTAGCAGCTACCGCCATGCCCAGTTGAACAGTGTGCTTACGCCTGTGGCTTCAGTGTCGTCGACCACAACTCGGTGCCACGGGTGGTGAGCAAACGGACAGTCATCTCACGCGAGTCGCCGTCAATGTCGACTTCACCGAAGTGTTGGAAATCCTGCGTGGGGTCGGCGTTGGCGTTGTCCTTACCCGGAGCGTGGACGTATTCCACCTTCGGCCCGAAGGTCGGATCCATTTCGTTGGGGCCGAAAGCGCCCGCGTGGAGAGGACCGGAGACGAATTCCCAGAAGGGCGCGAAGTCAGTGAACTGTGCGCGCTCGGGGCTGTAGTGGTGAGCCGCGGTGTAGTGCACATCGGCGGTGAGCCAAACGACATTTGAAACATCTTTAATGGCGCTGAGCAGGCGAGCGATTTCACGCTCACGGCCTGCAGGCGTACCGGCGGCACCATTGGATACGCTTTCTTGGTCACCATCGTCGCCGTCGGGGACAATGATTCCAAGCGGTAGGTCATTGGCAATAATCTTCCACGTCGCGCGGGAGTCCTTGAGGGAGTCGATTAACCAGTTTGTCTGCTTTTCGCCAAGGATTGGTTCTTCGGTTGTCGAGCGCGGATTATTGGAAGTGTTTTCTCCCTTGTAGCTGCGCATATCCAGGATGAAGATGTCTAGCAAAGGGCCGTAGGAAACCTTGCGGTATACGCGCCCATCAACAGCCATTTGCTGATCAAGTGGCTGCCACTCATGGAAAGCCTGGTAGGCGCGCTTGGCCAGGGTGTTGACATCGCGCTCGGTATAGCGATCATCGTCTAGGACTTCGTTGGGGTACCAGT
This sequence comes from Corynebacterium sp. HMSC064E07, assembly GCF_001815745.1. Taxonomy (NCBI): domain Bacteria; kingdom Bacillati; phylum Actinomycetota; class Actinomycetes; order Mycobacteriales; family Corynebacteriaceae; genus Corynebacterium; species Corynebacterium sp. HMSC064E07. Next base: position 5,471 of record NZ_KV821814.1, read on the forward strand.
TGTTGACTGTTTCGTGGTCATCCCACTGGACCAGCTGCGGAACCTGCGCATTGAAGGCCAAGTAGTTCTTGTCCATGAGGTTGTAGGAGTACTGGCCGCGATAATCCTCGAGGGTTTCAGCAACTTTGGATTTGGCCGGAGTGACATGGTTGTGCCACACAGTGCCGTCGGAAAGCGTGACGGATTCCTCCAGCGGACCGTCGGCGTAGCAGGTGTCGCCTGAGTGAATGAATAGGTCTGGATTGCGCTCCAGCATGGTGGAAAAGCCGGTGTAGCCACCGATCTCGTCGTTAATTCCCCAACCCTGTCCTGCGACATCGCCGGACCAGTGCAGGCGGATGTTGGATGCGCGGTTGGGGGCAGTACGGAAGGTGCCGATAACGGGATCAGAGCAGATTCCAGTATCTGCCTCTTCGAGCGTGACACGATAGAAGATTTCCTGCCCCGGTTCGAGACCGACGACACGTAGACGTCCGGTGCCGTCAGTGTCTGGAGTTAACAGAGAGTTACTGCGGAATACCTTGGCATTCTGGAAGCTCTCAGTTGCAGCAGTTTCAACCACCATATGGGCGGGGCGGTCTGAGCGAGCCCAAATCAATGCGCCGTCGCCGCGGATATCGCCACTTGCAACGCCGTGGGTGAGCTGTGGCCGAGAACGCAGTAACCCTGGGGAGGCCAGTGACGGCGAACCCGGTGTAGCTGAAGCCGCAGCTCTAGAGGCATGAGCGAGCGTGACTGAAGTGGCAAGTGCGGTGGATGCGCCTAAACGTAGAGCGCTGCGACGGGAAAGCTGCATGGAGTCGAACGATAGGTTTTCCACTTTGACGTTCAGTTAAACCAGCGTGAACTCGAAGGAAAAAGTCGCAATTACAGAACAAAGGCTTAGTTATTGAGAATGACTGGGCTTCCTTTTGTAACGTAGATAACCGACTTGGGAGGAATGTGTCTTCCGAGCTGTCTTTTCTGAGACAAACAATCTAGAAGTGAAAGGCGCTGACCCCGATAATGGGATCTACACAAACGCCACAAGTAAAAACGCAAGAAAAGAAGTCGGGCGGTTTTCTTAAGAACCTGCCGACCGACCCGTTGATCTTCACGACGGCGATGGGTTTCATTGTCCTCTTTGTGGCAGTGACCATAGCGCTGGGGGATACCGCTCGGGATGCCTACTCGGCCGCTTCCGATTGGGTTACGTCTAACATGGGCTGGCTGTTCATCGGTGGTGTCTCGGCAAGCTTTATCTTCCTCATCGGCTTGTTTGTGTCCCGCTACGGACGCATCCAGCTTGGCGATGATGACGAAGAGCCCGAATACACCATCGCCGAGTGGTTCGGCATGCTCTTCGCCGGTGGTACTGGCTCCATGCTGATGTTCTGGGGCGTGGCTGAACCGCTCAACCACGCTTACAACCCGCCGTTCGGTCAAGAGCCGATGAGCCGCGAAGCTCAGAACACTGCGATGGCATTTACCATCTACCACCTGGGTATTCACATGTGGGTCATCATGGCGCTGCCGGGGCTCGCGCTGGGGTACTTCATTTACAAGCGTCACCTGCCGCCGCGCGTCTCCTCCATCTTCGCGCCGCTGCTCGGTGCCCGCATTTACTCATGGCCGGGCAAGCTTATCGACGCCGTCGCCATCATCGGTACGGTTGTCGGTATCGCGGTATCGGTGGGCATGGGTGCGCTGCAGATTAACTCCGGTGCTGCTCGTGTAATCGGTACCCCGGAAAACTCGATGGTGCAGCTCATTCTGATTGCCATCATTATTGTGATTGCCTCGATTTCCGTGGCTCGCGGGCTGGACAAGGGCATTAAGGTGTTGTCCAATGCCAATATTTGGGCCGCCATGGGATTGATGGTCTTCGTGCTGCTGATGGGCCCGACTTTGACGCTGCTGCGCCAGACCGTCGATACGGCGGGTGTCTACTTGGATGCGCTGCCGCGCGTCATGTTCTGGACTGACTCCTACGACGTCAACCCGAATTGGAAGCAGGGTGCCTGGACGGTCTTCTACTGGGCCTGGACAATCTGCTGGTCGCCATTTGTGGGCATGTTCATCGCGCGTATTTCCCGTGGACGTACAGTCCGCCAGTTCATTGCCGGTGTGATTGCACTGCCGACAATCGTGTCGATTCTGTGGTTCTCCATCTTCGGTCGTGCAGGTTTTGAACTGGAAAACGAGCAGCCAGGAATTCTGACTGAACCAGTTGTCGAAGGCGGAGACCCCTCACCGGCACTCTTTATTCTGTTGGAGCAGTACCCGCTGACAACGCTTGTCAGCGTGTTTGCACTCTTTGTGATCATGATCTTCTTCGTCACCTCCATCGACTCGGCTTCGATGGTCATGGACATGATGTCCACCGGTGAGGAAAACAAGGCTCCGACCTTCTACCGAGTCCTGTGGGGCATCATGATTGGTGCTGTGGCAGCTTCTCTGCTGCTGATTTCTGGTGAAACTGCACTGGAAGCGCTGCAATCCGCGGTGATTGTCATTGGTGTGCCGTTCTTCTTCCTCCACTTCATCATGATGTACTCCCTGGTCAAGGGCATGAGCGATGACCATATGGCCGTGCGCAAGCCGGTCACGCGACAGTGGAGCAAGACCGACACTCCGGAGAAGCTGGAGAAGCACGAAGCAGCGCCCGCGCCGGGCTACGACGAAGAGGGCAACGAACTCCCGCGCTTTGAATACACCCACGATGAAGACGGACGTTTGGTTATTCAGTCCGATGTGGTCGTTGAAGGTGAGTTTGAGTCTGGCGAAAAGTCGGAATCGGAGGGGCCAGAGGAGTCGGGGACCAAGTCTGAGTCGTAGGAGAGTGCGGTCGCAGTAGTGCCCGGCACTTGTGGCCACGCTATTCACCTATCGATGCACTGGAGCCTGTCCATCAGTGAGTAGCTCATCGATAGGAGCGAAGCAAAGCCAACGAAGAAAACGCCGCCCGGCGGAAACCAAAAGTAGTTTCCGTGGGCGGCGTCGCTGTATTCGTCGTAAAGCGAATGCGGCGTAAAGCCGTGATCAGCTTTACTCGTGGGTGCCTCGGAGGTCCTTGTAGTCCTCGTCGTGCCAATCCACGTTGGCCTGGTCCTTGGTGGTGACACCGACGTCGGGCTGTTGCGGGACCTTCGCAATGATGTTGCGGCGGGCACGACCGGCGCGGAGCTGGCTTTCGATGCGTTCGGCAAGGTTGGCCAGACCGAAGTTGATAGCAATCAGAATGATCGCCACGACGACCAGCGCTGGGATCATGGCGCCGTAGTACTCGCCAAGCTGGCGACCAGAGCGGACAACCTCGACGTAGCCAATCATGTAACCCAGCGCGGAGTCCTTCAGCGCAATGACCATCTGCGAGATAATCGCCGGCAACATGGCGGCGACTGCCTGCGGCAGCAAAATGGTGACCATCGTCTGGCGGTGGGAAAGACCCAGCGCAATCGCGGCTTCTCGCTGGCCCTTTGGCAGCGACTCGATGCCGGAGCGCAGTGTCTCGCCAATCACAGATCCGTTGTACATGGTCAGACCAAACACAACAGCGGCAAAGCCGAGGTAATTCGACGGGAACAGCTGCCAGATGGCGAACACCGAGTAGGCAAACAGCATGAGCACCAGCACCGGGATGGCGCGGAAAAACTCGACAATCACCGAGCACAGCCAGCGCACCGGCGCGACCGGGCTCAGCCTGCCGACGCCCAGGAGAGCGCCAATCACCAGCGACAGAATAATAGAGACGACAGCCGCGACAATGGTGCTGACCAGGCCGGGCAGTATGTATGTGGTCCAGGTTGTGGATTCGAGGAAGAACGACCACTTATTGGCCTCGAACTGGCCCTTGTCGGCCAATTTCATTCCCACCCAGGCGATGAACGCAACGGTGATTGCGGCCACGATCCAGGTGAGAATTCGGTTGAAGCGCTGAGCCTTGGGGCCTGGCGCGTCGTAAAGAACTGTTGCGCGAGTAGCCATTAGCGCTTCACCGCCCATCGCTTGCCAGCCCAGCCGAAGAACAGACCGGTCGGCAGAGTCAGAATAATAAAGCCGACAGCGATGATGCCGAAGATAATCAGGATATCGCTGGCGTAGTTTTCGGTCATGGTCTTCATCAGCAGCGACGCTTCAGCCACACCGATGACCGAAGCAATCGTGGTGTTCTTCGTCAGTGCAATCAGGGTATTGCCGAGCGGCACGATAGCGCCGCGGAATGCCTGCGGGAAGATGATGTAGCGGAAGCTCTGGCCGAAGCTTAGCCCCAGGGAGCGGGCGGCTTCGGCCTGCCCGAATGGCACAGTATTAATACCGGCACGCAGGGACTCCGCGACAAAGCACGAGGTGTAGGCAACAAACGCCAGCACCGCCAGGCGGAAGTTCTGCTTGACAATAAAGGAGTCATTCTCCGCAGCCAGCAGCAGGCCCAAGTTGTAGTAGAGGCCCATCGAGGCCAACAGGACAATCAACGTCAGCGGCGTATTGCGGACGATGTTGATGTACCAGGTCGACAGGGTACGCAGGATTCCCACGGGGCTCACGCGCATAGCGGTGAGAAGCGTGCCAAAGATCAGGGAACCAATTGCCGAGGCAATCGTCAGTTTGATGGTTACCCAGAAAGCCGGAAGCAGTTCCGGCCCCATTTCACTCCATAGTTCTGGATTCATTGTTTGCTCGCACCCCTTCCTACTTCTTCTCTACGAACGACAAATCGCCGATTGCCGGCTTGTCGTCGAGCTCGAACTTGTCGCCCAAGTGCTTCTTCAGGATCTTCTGCAGTTCACCGGTGTCGTACAGCGATTCCAGCGCCTCGTTGATGGCCTCACGGCTGGCATCATCGCCCTTGGGCAGGCCGATGCCGTAGTACTCGTTGGTCCAGTAGGAGCCATCGGGGTTGCGCAGCTCGACCACGCGGAAGTCATCGCCGAAGCGCTCCTTGTAGCGCTGGGCGAAGCCCGCGAGAATAGTCGCATCGGTGGTCACAGCATCGACCACGCCCTGCTTCACACCTTCGGCGCATGCGGCGTAAGTATCGAACTCCTGTAGCTGCACCTCCGGCAGAGCGTCCTTGACCTTCTGCGCTGGGGTGGAACCGGAAACAGAGCACAGGCGAGTGCCCGGGGCGACGTCGTCAAGCCCCTGGATGCCCTCGGAACCGCGCACCAACAGTGCCTGGTGCGTGACCAGGTACGGGCCGGCGAAGTCAACCGCCGCCAGGCGGCCAGCGTTGATGGAGTAGGTGGCGGCGATCATGTTGACCTCGCCGTTATTGATCAGCGTCTCGCGCTGAGCGGACGGGGTCTCGCGCCACTCCATCTCGGGCACGTCCCAACCGTTCTTGTTGGCGATGTACTCAATGACGTAGCGGGAGACATCAGTATCGACGCCCGCGAACTCGCGATCCGGGGTGCGCTCACCGAGACCCGGCTGGTCATACTTCGTGCCCAACGTCACGTGCCCAGACTCGATATCGGCCAGCAGGTTTCGGGGTCCGCCGCTACCGCAGGCCGCGAGGCTCATTGTCGTGGCAACAGCTACGACAGCCGCCGCAACTCGCTTGCCGACGACGCCTCGGCGGCCCCGGTTGCGACTGCGTCCCTGGCCTCCTCGTAATAGTGAAAACTTCATGGTGACCAGCCTCGCCTAGTGCCCGACGATCTTGGCCAAGAAGTCCTTGGCGCGATCGCTCTGCGGGTTGGTGAAGAAGGTCTCCGGGTCGGTGTCTTCGACAATCGCACCGTCGGCCATGAACAGGATGCGGTCGGCTACGCGGCGGGCGAAGCTCATCTCGTGGGTGACGCAGACCATGGTCATGCCGCCGTTGGCCAGGTCGGTCATGACATCGAGGACCTCGTTAATCATTTCCGGGTCGAGCGCGGAGGTGGGCTCGTCGAAAAGCATGACCTTCGGGTCCATGGCCAGGGCGCGGGCGATGGCGACGCGCTGCTGCTGGCCGCCGGAGAGCTGGGCCGGGTACTTGTCGGCCTGTTCCGCAATGCCGACACGGGCGAGCAGCTTGTCCGCACGCTCGCGGGCCTCGGCTTTGGAGATCTTGCGGACCTTCAGCGGGGCCAGCGTGACGTTGTCCCGAATGGTCATGTGGCTGAAGAGGTTGAACTGCTGGAAAACCATGCCAACCTCAGCCCGCAGACGGGTGAGTTCCTTACCTTCTTCTGGGAGAAGCTTGCCGTTGATGCGAATTTCGCCGCTGTCGATGGTTTCCAGGCGGTTGATGGTTCGACACAGTGTGGATTTACCAGAGCCGGAGGGGCCGAGGATAACTACGACCTGACCAGCTGGGATTTCCAGGTTGATGTCGCGCAAAGCGTGGTAATCGCCGTAGTGCTTGTTCACCCCGGCAATCGAAATCATGCTCTGTGGTGTGGATGATTCAGTCATGGGGGAAAGTATAGGTGACTCACCGCACATAACCGCTATCGGTGTTCCTTGTCCGATATTCACCTGTGAAAAGTGACTGCACACCAATTAATAGTGGCTGCACACCAATTAGTTCTGAATATTTACGTGATGGCGCTGCGCAACAGGCTTGCGGCCATGTACGAACCAGTAGAAAACGGCCGCGAGAACCACTACAACCGCCAGGCCTGCGTACATCTTGTCGAAGCCAATCGTGGCAGCTACCGAGCCCAACACGATTGGGCCAAGGCCGATGCCTGCGTCGACAAGCAAGAGCAGCGTCGAGATACCCGTGCCCAACTTGTGCGCCGGCGCCAGGTGCACGGAGATGGTCTGGCACGCCGGCATCAGCGTGCCGTAGCCCAGGCCGCAGAGCGCGCCAGCGGCGATGACGTGCCAGTCAGCGGTTGCGAACGCCAGAACAAGCAGTGAGATGGTGAAGCACACCAGGCCGATGGCAATTACCGGGTTGTCGCCGCGGCGATCCTGTAGGCGTCCCAGCGAGAAGCGTGCTGCCATCATCGCCACCGCATAGGCGATGAAGAAGAAGCTGGCGCCCCTAGCCAGGCCGCTCAGCTGAGAGTATCGGTTCAAAAATGTAATCACGCCCGCATACGCCAGGCCGATGAGCAGCATGAATAGGCCGATCGGCACCACTCGCGGCGTCATGATGTCATCGAAGGAAAATGTGCGCTTCGTTTCGCTTGCCGACGAATCCTCGGTGGCCTCGGCTTTGGTTGCCGCAGTGGTGGGCCCGTTGTGTTGTGGCAGAACGAGTGCCAGCACCAGTCCGACAATGGACAGGCCGAGGGCTGTGGCAAAGAGGACGCTGTAGCCGACTGAGCCAATAAAGGCTAGGCCGAGAGCTGGGCCAATCGCGGTGGCCAGGGTGGTGCCGAGCGAGATATAGCCAGTTCCCTCTGCGCGGCGCGAAGCCGGAATAGCGGTCTGGGCGGCGGCCATCACGGCGGTGGAAGCTAATGCGTAGGTCAGGCCGTGGATGATGCGGATTGCAATCAGGACTGGCAGGGATGCGGCCCAAATGTAGGCGGCACAGGCTGCCACGATGACAGCGAGCGAGCCAAGCATGATTCTGCGACCACCGAAGGTGTCCACTAAGTAGCCGGAAAAGAGACGCGCGATGGTGGCGCCGACCACGAAAGAACTGGCAGCGAAGCCACCGGCGGCATCTGAGGCGGAGAAGCGCTGGACGGCGTAGAGCGCCATGACTGTGATTGAAAGGTAGAACACCAGGTACATGCTGAAGTTAATCAGCCAGCTGATGATGAACGCGGGGGAGAAGAGCCTGTCTTGCCCGTGCTGCTCGTCCTGCTTGTACTGTCTGCGCCTCTTCTGCGTGGTCGTATGCGTTGTCATGCTGAAAATACGGTCTCTTTTCTCGTTTGAAAACGATCGTGGAATTAGTGCTGTGGCAAAACTGCTTCCCGGCATTTGTATCGTGCAAAAATGCAGTTAGGGGTCGAATTATAACAATTGGTTTGTATGATGCAAACGCGCTTTTTCGGCCTTAACCCCATCCGCGGCGCGCTAGAATAGGAGCTGTTCAGCAAACAGATACATCTCGCAGGCCCATTAAAGGGCCGACATATAGGCGACAAGAGGATTGACTGCCATCGTGCGAAACGACGACCTAGCCGCGCTCGTTTACGAGAACATGCTGCTATCCCGGGTGAGCTCCAGCGGCTACCGACCACATCGCAAGGACATCCTGTTGGATCGCTCCGCCGCAGCACTACTGGCACGACTGGAAGCGCAGCCGGATATGACGGTCGCCGAGCTTTCCGATGCGCTGGGGCTGGACATTTCTACGGTGCACCGCCAGCTGGCCGCCGCCATGCGGCAGGGGTATATCGCGAAGAGACCCGCGCCGTCGTCAAGCGCGAAGGTGCATAGCGCGACCGACAAGGGGCTAGAGCTGCTGCACCGGGAAATCGAGGCGCGTAAGAAAACCGTCGATGACATTACGCATGACTGGGAGGACTCGGAGCTCGTGGAGTTCGTGCGATTGATGCGCAAATTCAACGAAGGCGTGGAAGAAATGCGTGGTCATCCATGGCCTAGATAACCGCGGATGCCGTGGTCATGGAATACTTGAGGGCGTGGCTGAGAAAAAGAAGATTGCAAACGTCCTTGCTAACCGATACGCCTCTGCGACTCTGGCGGAGTTGTGGAGCCCTGAGTACAAGATCATCCTCGAGCGCAAGCTCTGGATTGCAGTTTTGAAGGCCCAGGTCGCCCGCGGAATTGAGGTTCCGGAGGGCACTATCGAGGCGTATGAGAAGGTCATCGACCAGGTTGACCTCGACTCCATCGCCGCCCGTGAGCGTATTACTCGCCACGATGTGAAGGCCCGCATTGAAGAGTTCTGCGACCTGGCTGGCACCGAGCACATTCACAAGGGAATGACCTCGCGTGACCTGACTGAAAACGTCGAGCAGCTGCAGGTTCTGCAGTCGCTGAAGGTCGTGCGTGACAAGGCCGTTGCCGTTGCCGCCCGCACTGCTGAGAAGGCCTCCGAGTACCAGTCGCTGGTCATGGCGGGTCGTTCCCACAACGTCGCCGCGCAGGCAACTACTTTGGGCAAGCGCTTCGCCTCCGCTGCGGACGAGATGCTGCTGGGGATCGAGCGCGTAGAAGACCTGATCTCCCGCTACCCGCTGCGCGGCATCAAGGGCCCGATGGGCACCGCCCAGGACATGCTGGATCTGCTTGACGGTGACGAGTCCGCACTGGCCTCCCTGGAAAACGAAATCGCTGAAGGCCTCGGCTTCGACCGCGTCTTTGACTCCGTCGGTCAGGTTTACCCGCGCACCCTCGACTTCGACGCTCTGTCCGCGCTGGTCGAGCTCGGCGCAGGGCCGGCATCGCTGGCCACCACCATCCGCCTGATGGCCGGTAATGAGACCGTCACCGAGGGGTTCAAGGAAGGCCAGGTTGGCTCATCCGCCATGCCGCACAAGATGAACGCCCGCTCCTGTGAGCGCGTCCACGGTTTCCAGGTCATTCTGCGCGGCTACATGACCATGCTCTCCGAATACGCCGGTACTCAGTGGAACGAAGGCGACGTTTCTTGCTCCGTGGTCCGCCGCGTTGCGCTGCCGGATGCCTTCTTCGCCATGGACGGCATGTTTGAAACCTTCCTCACCGTCCTGTCCGAGTTCGGTGCATTCCCGGCCATGATTGACCGTGAGCTGGAGCGCTACCTGCCGTTCCTCGCCTCCACCAAGATCCTCATGGCAGCTGTCCGCGCTGGTATGGGCCGCGAGGAAGCCCACGAGATTATCAAGGAGCACGCCGTCGCCACCGCACTGGATATGCGCGAAAAGGGCGCCGAGCAGAATCTCACTGAACGTCTCGCTGCAGATGAGCGTTTCCCGCTGGATGCCGCAGGGCTTGCCGACGCTCTGGCAGACCGTCACGCGTTCATCGGTGCCGCAGAATCGCAGGTTGACCGTGTAGTTGCACGTGTGCAGGCTGTCGTGGACAAGTACCCAGAGGCCGCGGCTTACAAGCCGGGCGAGATTCTGTAGCTCCACGTGCGTCACGCGCGAATCGCGAAACGCGAAACGCGAAACGCGCAAACGTAAGTACCTTTGAAAAACTCTGTCACGTTGGTGGCAGAGTTTTTCTTCGTTTGTTGGCGAAACCACCAGTGAGCAGCCAAGTTCCTCGGTACGATGAGCGATAAGTATCGAAACCTCTACGCGAAAGGTGCGCGACGTGACATCGGCTGTTAGGACTTCGCTTTCTCGCCCAGGTGCCACATTGAATGTGCTGCGCTGGGCCCCAGAAAATGACAAGGGCGCGCCCATTACTCCTAAGGGAGTGGTGCAGATTGTCCACGGCATGGTCGAGTACGCCAACCGCTACGCTAAATTCGCCGAGTACCTCGTATCTCAGGGCTATGCCGTCGTCGCGCACGACCATCGCGGCCACGGTATGACCAAGACGGATGCTGGCATCCCGGGCTACTTCGCTGACTACGGTGGCTGGAATCTAATTCTCGAAGACCTCCACGCAGTGCGCCAGTACGTTGATGCAGAATTCCCAGGCAGCAAGCACTATATTCTCGGCCACTCTATGGGGTCGCTTCTGACTCGTAACTACATCGCCAAGTACGGCGAGGGGCTTACCGGCGTCATTATCATGGGCACCGTGTCGTGGCCAGGAGCTAAGGGCGATGCGGGAATGAAGGTTGCAAACCTGCTGGCTAAAATTCGTCCTACCACGCCGGGTAAGCTGCTCAACACCCTCACCTTTGCTGATTACAACAAGGGCTTTGAGCGCCGCACTAAGTTTGATTGGCTCACCCGCGACCACAAGATTGTCGATGCTTATATTGCGGACGACAAGTGTGGTTTCGTTCCCACCAATGCCTTTTTCCGCGACCTTCTCGTCGGCACGCACTACGCGAATTCGTCTGAAGCCTATGAGAAAGCGCCTGATGATCTGCCACTTTTCGTGGTTTCCGGTGCCATTGATCCGGCGGGTGGCGCTGGCTGTGTGACTGAGGTCGTGGGTAAATACCTGAACGCGGGGAAGAAGGACGTGCGCTTTAAGGTCTACCCGGATGGTCGCCATGAAATTCTCAACGAGTTGAATAAGGAAGAGGTCTACGCCGACATTTTGGCGTGGTTGGAGTCCCGCTAAGGGGAGCTGGTTAATAGGCGAAAAGTGTGTCCGCTCGGCGTGTCGACCGGCGTGTTGACCGGCGCGACAGCGGGTGGGCGCCTTCGATACTTACCTCAATGCGAGTTACTGACTGCGTTTATGTCAGCGACGGCGGGTCAATCCGAGTTACTGACTGCGTTTATGTCAGAAATGGCCCGAAAAATGGCCTGAAAGTGTCATAAACTCGCACAGTTTCACATTTGCAGCCCGTAATTTTTTGGTGTCTGCCCAGTCATTATCTTGAGAATCAGACACACTTTTGTCGGGTAACGTTCTTTTTTACGCTTGAAGAAAAGGAACCGACCACATGATCAGAACAAAACAACTCTCGGCGGTCGTGCTCACCATTTCCATGTTGCTGGTGCTCGTAGGCTCTTTTGCGGGAATCACAGCAGGGCGTGCACAGGCGCAAGAGGCTGCGAGTACTATCTCGCCAACCATGGTGATCCTGGATGCTTCAGGGTCAATGCTTGCCGACGACGCGGGTGGCCAAACCCGAATGGAGGCAGCGAAGGACGCGACGAGTAAGTTCGCGGGATCTGTGTCAGAGGACTCCGAAATTGGGTTCATGGTCTACGGCACGGAAGTCGGCAATTCGCCGGAGGAGCGGGAAGCTGGCTGTCAGGACATCACCACGCTGCTGCCCGTGCAAGCTGGCAACTCGGCGAAGATTCCTGCTGAAGTAGGAAAGATCCAAGCCTCCGGCCACACCCCGATGGGGCCTGCGCTGCGTCAGGCTGCCGATGAGTTGCCGAAAGAAGGGCAACGTTCGATTGTGTTGGTCTCCGATGGTGAGGACACCTGTGCTCCGCCACCGGTGTGCGAGGTAGCCAAGGAACTCAAGCAGCAGGGCATTGATCTGGTCATCAACACAGTTGGTTTCCTCGTTGATGCGGGCGCACGTGCTGAACTGGAGTGCATTGCTGGGGCCACAGGCGGCGAGTACCTAGACGCCCAGGACTCCGATTCGCTGGCTGAGTCCATGAAGACGCTGGCGACCCGCACCGCACGCACCGCGCAGTCCAGCGCGCAAGAGATACAGGGCGGCGACGCTCCTACGAGCGCTACCCAGGTGCCTGCCGACGTGGAAACGTTCTCGACCAAGCTGCGGGAAAAGACTCCTGAGTCCGAGCGCAGCATCAGTAATCAGGAAGGCGACGGTGCTGAGTACTTCTCCGTCCCGGTCGCTGAGGGAGAGCGGCTTGCAATTAGTGCGGCCACGGTGCCGGGAGCGTCGTCAGGCGCGACTTTGATGGACCTAGATGTCCGCAACTTCGCGCTCACTATGCATTTGGACGACAGCAGTTGCTTCCTTGCCAATGATTTCGGCAATGGCATCATCGACTCCAATGGCCCCTTTTTCGCATCGATAACAACCAAGCAGTCCGGAGGAGCGGAGGGGGACTGTAAGTCGGGCAATATGGTGTTCTCCGTGGCCCGAAAAGGAGGCCCCTTCGAAGGTCAGGACATTCCTGCAGAAGTAACCATCAAGCGTTTCGCCAACGAAAACCTGACTGATGTGCCGGAGGCGTTCCCGTCCGACAAGGAGAGCTTGACCCCTCCGCCCGCGACACCGGAAGCGGATCAGGCTAAGAAGGTCACCCCAGGTTCGTGGTTCGATGACGCCACGGAACTTACTGCCGACAACATCAGCAGCGTCACGGCCGACATTGTTCCTGGTGAGACGCACGTGTACAAGATCAAGTCCGAGTATGGGCAGCAGCTCCGCGGCGCCGTCAAACTCATTGACGCCCCAGAAGCGGACAAGCTTGCACAGATCTCCGGCCTGGATATCAAGACGCTGAATTCGGCACGCCAGCTCGCCGGTAGCGAGGAAAACCGTCCGGTAAATGAACACCAGATCGGCGAAGAGACAACATTTGGTAACTCGGCCCGGATTAACTACCGCAATCGGATCGGCGAAGATGGTGAAAAGTCGGGCGATTACGAGGCTGAAAGAGCGTGGCTGGATGGTGACCAGTACATCGTTGTCTTCTTCAACAACAGTTGGGGCGCCGGTAAATTCCACGATGTCGCGGATGTTCAAAACGTCCCGGTGACTTACCAGCTGACCACGGAGTTGGTCGGCGAGAAGATCCCGGGCCCAGCTTTTGAACAGGTCGCGCACAAGTCGCCAAGTAGCGAGGCCCAGACTAGTAGCCAGCAGAATCCGAAGGGCACCGAAGAAAACGAGGATGAAGGCTCTTCCAACATGATGTGGTTCTCTATTGGTGCAGTTCTGTTAGCTGTCGTCGTCGGCGCGGCAATCGCGTTGACTCGTAGGTAACGCTAGAGCGTCCAGTACACGCCGAATCGATCGGGCTTGACGACGGCTTCCGTGCCCTCGGCAACCTCAGCGCCTGTTAGGCCAAGCGCTTGGCAGGCGCTTTCGACCTCCTCGGCAGAATCGCTGGAGAGGCGCATCGCCACACCGTCGCCGAAGGTGAAAGTGTGCATGCCCGGCGAGTCGAGCGTCATGAAATTCTCTGACCCGAAAAGTTGGTTGTATACCTCGGTGGCGGCGGCAGCCTGTGGTTCGTCGCCTGTCCACATGAAGTAGGGAATAACGGCGGGATTCGCTGTCTTTGCGGCAGCGTCCGTGCTTGCAGCCCCGCTGGTTAAGGAATTAATCATCAGTTGCCAGTTGACCCCATTGCCGTCTACCAACCAGCCAAAGAGCGGCGAGAAATCGTAGCTGGTCAGGGGCATGAGCGTAGCACCACCGCTGATGGTTTCATCACCCGCCATCAGATGCTCCCACAGTCTGCGCAGCTGGTTTTCCTGACCAGGGGCAAATCGCACCAAAAAAGACACAGCGGGGGTTAATCGGCGGTTCCCGTCCTCAATGAGCTCGAAGTCCATCCCACCGATGGTGAGCGTGGTGGAGTTGGGCTTGATGTTGGAGTGAAAACCTTCGGCGTAAAACCGCGCAGCGGCGCGAGGGTCGTCGTTAAGCGCGATCACGGCCGAAATAGAAACAGTCATGAAAATGAGCCTAACGACGAGCGCTTAACCGCGCAGAGAACGCAGCGTTTGATCCTAGTCAGTGAAGAATCTTCATACGGTGATATCCCCAGTAACGCTGCGCTGATTAGGGGATTTCAGTTAGTGGCGTGGGCTCTGCTCGCGAACTAGGTCTGCAAATCTGTTGATGTAGTCGCGAACAAAGTCCTCAGTGCTTGACGACGTGAATTCTCCTTGTTCGTCAATGAGTGTTGGCGATTGTCCCAGGAAGACCTCTGGCTGACCGAGCATCGGCATGTCGAAGTACGACAGCGCGAGTCGCAAGTTCTTCTGAGAGCTATAACCTCCCATACGGCCGACGGAGTGGCTGATAATTCCCGCGGGCAGGTTCTTCCATGCCACATCACCGTTGGGCTTAGATCCGATGTCAACGGCATTCTTCAGAGCTGCAGGAATTGTGCGGTTGTTTTCTGGGGTGACAAATAGGATGCCATCGCTGGCTTTAATGGTTTCCCGGAAACTGGTGTATTCCGCGGGAGTCGCAATATCGGACACTGCGGGGTCGTCGTAGTCGAAGTTGTAGAGAGGGAGGTCACGAATCTCGACGATGTCGACTTTGAAGTCATCGGGGAAGTACGTGGCTGCCTTGAGTGCAATCTTTCGTGCATAGGAGGCTCGACGCAAGCTTCCTACCAGGATAGAAATCTGTGCAGTCATGCGAATGTTCCTTTCTTAGGATGTATGGGGAAAGACGCGGGTTTAGAAATCCCAGTCTTCGTCTGCGGTGTCTTCGGCTTTTCCGATGACATATGCGGAGCCGGAACCGGAGAAAAAGTCGTGGTTTTCATCTGATCCCGGGGTGAGGGCGGCGAGAATCTCGGGTTTGAAAGCGGTCTCATCATGGTTAAACCGCTGCGGATATCCCAAGTTCATAAGCGCTTTGTTGGCGTTGTATCGAATGAAGTTGGCAACGTCGTCGTAAAGCCCGAGTGGCTCGTATAGAGCTTCGGAGTACCTCAGTTCGAGCTGGTATAGCTCGTCGAGAAGCTCGAAGACGAAAGCCTTCATCTGCGTTTGCGTGGTGGCGTCGTAGGTTTCTACGCCGCGCTGGAATTTGTAGCCGGAGTAATAGCCGTGCACAGCTTTGTCACGCAGGATCAGGCGCACCATGTCGGCGGTGTTGGTCAGGATGCCTCGTGATGCGAAGTGCAGCGGGAGGTAGAAACCGGCGTAAAGCGAGAAAGACGAAAGAAGCGTTGCTGCCGCCTTTCGCTTGAGTGGAACGGCACCGTAATAGTGTTTGAGCACAGCTTTTGAACGTGCCTGCAGGATGTCATTGCCGACTGCCCATTGGTAGGCAGCGTCGATGTCAGGGGTATTGGACAGCGTTGAAAAAACTGAAGAATAGGACTTTGCATGCACTGCTTGCATGAAAGCGATGTTGGTATAGACCGCCTCTTCATGTTCAGTGCGGGCATCTTGAATTTGGGAAATCTCTCCGACAGACGCCTGCACTGTGTCGAGCATGGTCAGTCCTGTGAAGACCTTCATAGTCAGCTCGCGTTCTAGATCGGTGAGACGCCGCCAGTCTGCAAGGTCATTGGACAGCGGGACTTTCTCAGGCAGCCAAAAATTTGCTGTTAGGCGATTCCACACTTCGAGATCTTTGTCATCTTGCACTCGGTTCCAGTTGATTGGCCGAAGGCGTGCAGATGGGTCTTTCCGAAAAGACGGTGGCGTAGTTGAATAGCTGTAGATGTTCAAGAAGTAGCACTCCTCCAGAATTTTTCCAGGCCCTCTCGGACGTTCTCCACATCGTGGTCTGTCCCCAGTAGCTCGTAGTGATACAGCTCCGGGACCTGGCATTTTGCAGAAATGATGGCTCCGGCTATGCAATAGTCGGTGCCGAAATTCGTGTTTCCCGAGGTGATGACACCGCGGATGAAACTCCTATTGGTTTCGTCGTTGAGAAAAGCGATGACTTGCTTGGGTACTGCGCGGCGACGACATCCGCCGCCATAAGTCGGTGTAATCAGGACAAATGGTCTGCAGACGCGAATCATTCCGTCTTTTCGCGGATGTAACGGGATGCGTGCTGCGGGTTGAGCAAGCTTTTGGACGAACCGGTGAGTGTTTTCAGAGGCACTGGAGAAGTACACGATTCTGGGTGACTCCTCCAGTGGGAGTTCCGTGAAAGTCAGCGGCGTCTTCGAGGATGAAGACACTCAATTACCTCCTGTGTTCAATGGGTTGAACAATAACGTACAGGAGTGAACGTGGTGTCAACAAGGTGCTGCTTACGTAAGACTGAACGTGCTTAGTAATGCAATTGAGAAGTAAAGCCGCGGCTCTGTATTAACGGCAGAAAAATCCAGCAGTTGATCTTTTTTCAAGGCGAGAAAGATAGCGGGGCTGGCAGCGGGGGTGTCTCCCCAACGAGGGGAGGTAGATTCCAGAGGCCTCTCAGCGGAGCCAAACAGGGCAAACAAAAAGGCCGCGCTTTGGAATGAACCAGTCAACGAGATGACTGGGTTTCCAAAGTGCGGCCTTTTCTACAGCGCTTAGCATCAATGCGTTATGGAATAACTACAGATGCATAGCGAAATCCACTACTTCAGTGGGCGAACACTTCCGGTGAAGTGCGGACGCTTCTTCTTGCGGTCCCATGCGACGATTTTGACTGCGCGGCCAATGTTGGAGCTGCCATCAGTCAGATCGTGTGCGGCACCCGCGCCGTCACCGGTGTGGGTGAGGGCGACATTGATCGTGGTCGGCAGAACGACTGGTGCCCCGAAGGAAATCTGGAACTCGTATGGCTGACCCGGCAGAACCTGCGCCTCAGCCAGCGCGCGGGAGGCGGTGTACATGCCGTGTGCAATTGCTGCCGGCATACCCAGGGCCTTGGCGGAGACAGAGGTGATGTGAATCGGGTTCCAGTCACCGGAAACCTTGGCCCACTGGCGGCCAGTGTTGCCAGCTAGCTTCCACTGAGCGGTGGGGAAGGGAACCTTGAACTGCTCGCGTTTGATGGTCTCGGCGCCGGACTTGATGGCCTCACGCTGTGCCTGGACCTCTTCGAAGCCCTCGGCATCCTTCAGGCGAACGCCCTTGGCCAGATACACCGACTGCTCCTCGACCAAGGTGGCGCCGGATGTGGACGATGTAACAGTTGACTCCAGAACAACCTCAGTGCCCGAGCGGTGAGCGCGGAATGCGGCAACCTTCACCGCGATATCAACTTTGCCACCGAGTGTGACAGGCGAGATTTCGCGGTAGGTGTTCTCGGTGTGGACCAGGCCCATCATCGGCAGCGGGAAATCATCCGCAGCCATTAGCTCCATCTGGATGGGCATGATTAGGGCGTGGATGTGGCCGAAGAAAGCCTGTTCAGACTTCGGGGCGCCAACGACGTCGCGGAAGTCCTGGTCACGGTCGGCATCGACAGTGACGCCCTTGACCACTAGTTCATCGACCTTGATTTCGGTGGAGTTCGGGCGTTTCTTCGCCGAACCAGCAGCTGCCTTGGCGTAGAGCGGAACCAGATTGGGAATGGCATCCAGGGTCTTAGCCATAAGTTTTCCTCTTTCCTCCTTATCGGGAGCCTATGCGGAAGCCGCGACTTCGCTTAGGCGCCGACGATGTTCTGACCGCAGACGCGCAGGACGTGACCATTGACGCCGAGAGCGCGGTCGGAGACCAGGAAGGCGATTGCCTGGGCGACATCGCCCGGCTGGCCACCCTGCTGCAGCGAGTTCACGCGTCGAGCAACCTGGCGGTTGACGAACGGAATAGCAGCGGTCATGTCGGTCTCGATGAAGCCCGGAGCAACAGCGTTGATGTTGCCGCCGCGCTTAGCGAACTCCTCAGCGTAAGCCTCGACCATTGCGATAACGCCGGCCTTAGAGGTGGCGTAGTTGGTCTGACCGCGGTTACCTGCGATACCGGAGGTGGAAGCCATGGTGGCAATACGCGGAGCCTTCTCGAAGGCCTTGTGGTTCAGCAGCTGCTCGTTCATTTTCAGCTGAGACTCGATGTTGACGGCGATGACCGAGCCCCACTTGGCGTCGTCCATGTTGGCGAACATCTTGTCGCGGGTGATGCCTGCATTGTGGATGACGATGTCCAGGCGGCCGTAGCGAGCTACAGCGGCATCTGCAATGGCGTTGCCGGCGTCGTCGGCAGTGATGTCCTGCTGCAGAGCCAGGCCACCGAGCTCGTTGGCAACCTTGGACAGAGCCTCGCCAGCCTGCGGAACGTCGATGACGATGACCTCTGCGCCGTCAGCCTTGAGCTGGCGAGCGATAGCGGCACCGATACCACGGGCGGAACCGGTGACAGCGGCAACCTTGCCAGCCAGCGGCTTATCCCAGTCGGCCGGGATCTCACCAGCGTCGGAGGTGACGCGGAGGAACTGGCCGTCGATGAAGGCCGAGCGGCCGGAGAGGAAGAAGTGCAGGGAGGAAATCACGGACGGTGCGGTGACCGAGACACCCGGAGCAACGAGGATACCGTTGGCGGTGGAGCCGCCACGAACCTCGTGGCCGAGGGAGCGAATCAGGCCCTCGATACCACCGGCGACAGCGTTCTCAGCGATCTCGGCCGGGGTTGCGTTGTGGTGAGCATCCTTGGCGCGGGAGACGGTGACGATGCGGCCACCCTTGTCCAGCTTGCGCATGTGCTTTGCAGCAGCGAGCACTGGGCCCTGCAGCTCTGCCGGACGCTTGGCCTCAGTGGCGACGAGGACAATGGCACCAATCTTGTCGTCAGCGGCGGTGCCACGACGGACCTGCAGGCCCCACTCAGCCAGCTGGGCTGCAACTGCGTCTGCATCTGCACCCTCGCCGGTGACGAGCACCTTGTCGTTGTTCAGCAGCGGACCGCCCGGCTTGTGGCGGCGCAGGAACGGTGGCTGCGGCAGGCCAGCGGCCTTAGCCAGTCCAGTGAGCGGACCACCGTTGACGAGTTCCTGGTACTTATCGGTCATGGAAAATTCTCCTTGAAAGTAAAAGTGTCTTTATCGGTGGTGCGCTTTTAGACGCGAGCCTCGAGAACTGCGACAACACCCTGGCCGCCCGCAGCACAAACGGAGATCAGGCCGCGAGTGGTCTTGCCGGTCTCGTCTGCCTTCTGGCGCAGCATCTTGGCGAGGGCTGCCACAATGCGGCCGCCGGTAGCGGCGAATGGGTGGCCGGCTGCCAGGGAAGAGCCCTTGACGTTGAGCTTCTCGCGCGGAATGGAGCCCAGCGGGCCTTCCAGTCCGAGCTTGGTGCGGCAGAACTCCTCGTCCTCCCATGCCTTCATGGTGGACAGGACGGTGCCGGCGAAGGCCTCGTGGATCTCGAAGAAGTCGAAGTCGTCGAAGGTCCAGCCGTTGCGGGCCAGCAGGCGCGGGGTGGCGTAAGCCGGAGCCATCAGCAGGCCCTCGTCGCCGTGGACGAAGTCGACTGCGGCTGCCTCGGAATCGACGACGTCGGCAAGCACCGGCAGACCGCGCTCAGCGGCCCACTCCGGGGTGGAGACGAGGACGGCGGAGGCGCCGTCGGTAAGCGGAGTGGAGTTACCAGCGGTCATGGTCGGCTCTGCTTCCAGACCGCGGCCGAAGACTGGCTTGAGCTTGGCCAGCTTCTCCGGGGTGGAGTCCGGGCGCATGTTGGTATCGCGGGAAACGCCCTTGTACGGGGTGACGAGGTCAGTGAAAAAGCCCTCGTCGTAAGCGTTTGCCATGTTCTGGTGGGAAGCGGCGGCGAGCTCGTCCTGCTCAGCACGGGTAACGCCCCACTTGGCGGTGGTGATGGCCTGGTGCTCACCCATGGACAGGCCAGTGCGCGGCTCGCCGGTCGACGGAGTGTCTGGAGCCAGGTCGGACGGACGAGCCTTCAGGAAGACCTTTGCCATGTCCAGAGTGGACTTCTGGCGGCTGGCCTCCAGCAGGATCTTGCGCAGACGGTCGTTGACAGCAATCGGAGCGTCGGAGGTGGTGTCCACGCCGCCGGCGATGGCGGAGTCAATCTGGCCCAGCTTGATCATGTTGGAGACAGAGTTGAGGGCTTCCATGCCGGTGGCACATGCCATCTGAATGTCGAAAGCCGGGGTGTCCGGCGCCAGTGCGGAGCCGAGGACACACTCACGGGTGAGGTTAAAGTCACGGGAGTGCTTCAGCACAGCGCCGGCGGAGACTGCGCCGAGGCGCTCGCCGCCGATACCGAAGCGGGCGACGAGACCGTCGATTGCAGCGGTCAGCATGTCCTGGTTCGACTCGTTAGCGTATTCCTTATTAGAACGAGCGAACGGAATGCGGTTACCGCCGACGACGACTGCGCGGCGCAGAGAGTTATTGTTGGCCTGAGCTGCCATGTGATTGTTCCCTTCAAAATCCTTGAAGTGTGACGTGAATTACTAAATTTAGACAATACTGGTATCGGTGTTTTCTGTCACGTTTTTAGAAATATTTTTGCCCAGTCATCTACCGAGCGGGGGAGGTGAGGGGTAAACACCGTCGTCCACCTGTGAAAAATTCGATGGGCAGCACTGCGGAATCTCAAAAGTTTTCCCGCTTGACGACGGTAATTGCGTCAATCCCCACTAGTTGGGGTGGCGGCCGGAGGTATCAATAGAGTGCAAAGGCGTATAGGGGTTTAGACTTTATCGCCATGCGACCTGAACTTTCCTCGTATAACCATCTTTCCGCGGGCAAGGTCCGGGAAATCTACGAGATTGACCCTGAGACTCTGCTGCTTGTGGTCAGTGACCGTATTTCTGCCTTCGACCACATTCTGGAGACCCCGATTCCTGACAAGGGTCGAGTGCTCACCGCGATGAGCGTGTTCTTCTTCGATGAGATTGACTTCCCGAACCACATGGCTGGCCCGGCTGACGATGAGCGCATTCCGGAGGAGTGCCTAGGCCGGGCGCTGGTGTGCAAGAAGCTGGACATGCTGCCATTCGAGTGCGTCGCACGTGGCTACCTGACAGGCTCTGGCCTAGTCGAGTACAAGGAAAACGGCACTGTCTGTGGCATTGAGCTGCCAGAGGGCCTCGTCGAGGGCTCCAAGTTGCCGGAACCGATTTTCACCCCGGCCACCAAGGCTGAGCTGGGCGAGCACGACGAGAATGTCTCTTTCGACGCCGTTGTGGAGTCCCTGGGGCAGAAGCGCGCCGAAGAGCTGCGCGATGCCACCCTGCGTATCTACACCCAGGCTGCTGAACTGGCTGCTGAGCGCGGCATCATCCTGGCCGACACCAAGTTCGAGTTCGGTCTCGACTCCGACGGCAATCTGGTGCTGGCCGACGAGGTTCTCACCCCGGACTCCTCCCGCTACTGGCCAGCCGACTCCTACCAGGAGGGTTCGGTTAACCCGAGCTTTGACAAGCAGTACGTACGAAACTGGCTGACCTGCTCCAAGTCCGGCTGGAAGAAGGACGAGGGCACTCCGCCGCCAGCGCTGCCGGGTAGTGTTGTGGAAGCAACTCGCGAGCGGTACGTCGAGGCCTACGAACGACTGTCGGGCCGCCGCTTCTCGGACTGGATTGGAGAACCTGCGTGAGCGAAGTGACCTTGGACTCGGCATCCGTCGGCAAGCCTGCAAAAAAGGATTTGCCTGCACCCCGTGCACAACGGAAGCCGGTGACTCGGTCCTTCCACGGAAGGGACTTCACCGATAACTTCGAGTGGCTCCGCGATAAGGAAAACTCCGAGGTTATCGAATACCTAGAGGCTGAAAATTCCTATACGGAGGCTTTTACCTCCGATCTTGACGGCACCGCGGACGCGATTTTTAAGGAGATCAAGTCGCGCGTGCAGGAGACCGATATGTCGGTCCCAACTCGCCTTAATGGCTGGTGGTACTACTCGCGCACGCAGGAGGGTAAGTCCTACGGGATGAGCTGTCGCGTGCGTGCGGAGGCCGGTGACGGTCTTGCCGCGTGGACTCCGCCGACCATCGCCGACGATGCCCCGGCACCAGGAGAACAGGTCATCCTGGATGCCAACGAGCTGGCCGAAGGCCATGATTTCTTCGCCCTCGGCGCAGCGAGCGTCTCCGCGGACGGCAATCTGCTGGCCTATTCCACCGACGTCACAGGCGACGAGCGCTACACGCTGCGCGTAAAGGATTTGCGTACGGGCGAACTGCTTGACGACGAAATTGCGGGCATCGCCGCAGGTGCTACCTGGGTCGGCTCCGAGTGGATCTTCTACCAGAAGGTCGACGAAGCCTGGCGGCCGGATTCCGTGTGGCGTCACCGCGTGGGCACCTCCACCGAGGATGACGTCTGTGTCTTCCATGAGCCCGATGAGGCCTACTGGGTCGGAGTCGGTACGGTACGCAGCGAAAAGTACCTGATTATTGAGAGCTCCTCGAAGATTACCTCCGAGGTTTGGTACCTGGACGCCAGTGACCCGACCGGTGAGTTTACCTGCGTGCGCCCGCGCGAGGCCGGTGTTGAATACGACATCGACCACGCCGTCATCAGCGGCCGGGATATGTGGCTGATTACACACAATATGACTGGCTCGAACTTCGCACTGGCCATGGTGCCAGTGGGGTCTTTCGACAGCGTTTCAGAGCTCACTGAGCTGGTTCCTCACCGCGATGACGTCCGCGTTGAGGGCGTCGACTGCTTCGCTGGCCACATCGCGTTTGGCTACCGTCGCGGCGGTATTGGCCGTGTGGCGCTGGCGGTATTGGATCATGACGAGGATGGTGCTGGCTCCGCTGGTGATATCTCTGATACAGGCGATGCTGCTGTTCCAGTGCCAGCGTCCGCTGTGAACTTCGTCGAGCTCGACTTCGACGAAGAGCTCTATTCCGCAGGCACTACCGGCAACGCTGAATGGGACACCCCGGTGTTGCGCTACGCTTACGGCTCCTTCACCACGCCGTCGCAGCTCTGGCAGATTGACATTGCCTCTGGCAAGCGAGTGCTGCTCAAGGAGCAGAAGATTCGCGGGGAGTTTAATCGCGGTGATTACGTCGCCAAGCGTGAATGGGTGAGTGCAGCCGACGGTGCCCAGATTCCGGTATCGATCATCCACCGCGCGGACCTGGACCTGAGCAAGCCGAATCCGACGCTCCTCTACGGCTACGGCTCCTATGAATCGTCGATGGATCCGGGCTTTTCCATCGCGCGGCTCTCGCTGCTGGATCGCGGGATGATCTTTGTCATTGCACACGTCCGCGGTGGTGGCGAGATGGGTCGTGGCTGGTGGGAGAACGGCCGCGCAACCACGAAGAAGAACACGTTCACTGACTTCGTCGCCGTCGCTGACTACCTGCTGGATTCCGGTTGGACCACGCGCGAGCAGCTGGTAGCACTCGGCGGTTCGGCGGGTGGCATGCTGATGGGCGTGGTCGCAAACATTGCTGGCGATAGGTTCGCGGGCATTCAGGCCGTGGTCCCGTTTGTCGACTGCCTGACGTCCATGCTGATGCCAGAGCTGCCGCTGACCGTGGTGGAGTGGGATGAGTGGGGCGATCCCTACCACGACCCGGAGGTCTACGACTACATGGCCTCCTACGCGCCGTACGAGAACATCTCGGCCGATGCGAAATACCCGAAGATTCTCGCGATTACTAGTTTGAACGACACCCGCGTGCTCTACGTGGAGCCGGCAAAGTGGATTGCCAAGCTGCGCGAGGTTGCCGGAGGTCAGCCGGGGCAGTTCCTGCTCAAGACCGAGATGTCCGCTGGTCATGGTGGTGTTTCCGGTCGTTACGAACGTTGGCGTCAGACTGCCTTCGAGTACGCCTGGATTGTCCACACTGCTGGTGCGGTGGAGTAACGGCATGGATATGCGCACGCTGCTGGCAGCGCAGGGTTTTGACACCGATTCGCTTTCCGACGATCAGTTGGCCGTCTACCACACCCTTTTTCGGCGGCGGGATGTGCGCCGCGAATTCGCCGGAGAAGTGGTGGACAGGGAGCGATTGATGCGCGTGTTGGCGGCGGCCCACGCTGCCCCATCGGTGGGGCTGTCCCAACCATGGGACTTTCATATCATTCAGAGCCCGGACCGCCTGCGGCAGTTTGCCGACCACGTAGCCGGACGCCGCGCTGAATTCGCGGCCAAGCTCGAAGGCGAGCGGCGTGAGACCTTCAATCCGATTCAGATTGAAGGAATTGTGGACTCGGGAACGGGCATCGTCGTCACCTATGACCCGACCCGTGGCGGCAAGAACATTCTCGGCCGCGACACCGTCGATGACACCGGCCTCATGTCAGTCGCGCTGGCTATTCAGAATCTGTGGCTGGCTGCTACGGCAGAGGGGCTCGGCGTCGGCTGGGTCAGTTTCTACCATGAGGATTTCCTGGCTGACTTTGTCGGTGTCGAGGCACCCGTGCGCCCGGTGGCCTGGCTGTGCATTGGTCCAGTAACGCACCTGGCCGAGGAGCGTGACTTGGAGAAGTTCGGTTGGCGCAAGGGACTGGCGCTCGATGAGGTTGTGCATTGGGGATAATCCGCGCTGCAGACGCGAATTGATGCCCTGCGATGGCGCTTTTTGAACTCTTACTTGAAAGGCTTCTGAGTATTCTCCAAGCCTTGTCCTCTCCGTTACCAAAAATTTACATACGCCTGTTTTTGTTGAATCCATGGCAGGCAGTGGGGTGCAAGAACAGATTCGGACGACCGACCAGGTCATTCGTCCAGCGGGCAAAGAGCTCGTAACTGTTGACGGTGGTGTGGTCGGTTCGCCGCTTTTGGTGTCGGTGTCGGGTTTGCGCGATGGCACATTGCTCGACGTCGCTCGTTTCGTGGCAGCGATGGAACAGCGCGGTATCACGCCGTCTCTGCTGGTAGCGCCGCATGCGGGTAAGAACTGGTCGTTGCGGGAAGCTCCGGCGGTGCTGGATTGGCTCCGCCGTCGTAGCGATGACGGCATCGAGATTGTTCTCGCGGGGTTCGATCAGTCGGTTCGAGGCCGAGGCGCCGAATTTGCGTCGTTAACCGAACATGAAGCGCGCTTGCGCCTGACTGCCGCAACGCGCCAGATGCGTGCGATGGGTTTTGAGACGGATGTCTTTGCACCGCCGAAGTGGACCATGTCGCCCGAGACCATGAACGTGCTGCCGGAGCTGGGCTTCCGTGTTGCAGCGGACCGAAATGGGGTCCGCGACCTGACCACTGGTGCTGTTGATCCAACTCGCGTGCTGGCTATCGGCGAGGGCTTCGGCGGCGCCGGTTGGTGGCGCCGCGCGGTGCGCTCCTCAGTGCAGCGCTCGCTGGAGAAGGGCCGCGCGGTGCGTATCTCCGTTAACGCTTCGAAACTGCGGGAGCACAAGCTGCGCCAGGATGTTGTCGGCATCATTGACCAGGCGGTCGATGGGGGTGCGCAGCCGGTCAACCACTCTTCGGTGCCGCTGGGCCGCGAGTTCTTTGAAGGCATGGAGCAGGTCGGCTAGTCGTCACCTCTGACGGCTATCGTGGGACTGCCCTAGTGTGGGTTTATGAGCAATCTCTTCGACATCCCAGTGACCACCATCGACGGCAACGAAGCAACGATGAGCGACTGGGCAGGCCACGTTCTGCTTATCGTCAACACCGCCTCGGAGTGCGGTTTCACGGATCAGTACGACAATCTGCAAGGACTTTTCGACGAACTCGCACCCCGAGGCTTCTTCGTCCTCGGTTTCCCCTGCAACCAGTTCGGCGGGCAAGAGCCCGGCAGTGCCGAGGAAATCAAGCAGTTCTGCCAGCGCGAATTCGGCGTTACCTTCCCGCTCTTCCAAAAGACGGAGGTCAACGGCGCTGGCGCTCACCCACTCTACAAGCTGCTGAAGGAAACCCCGGACGCCGCCGGCGAGGCTGGGGACGTGAAGTGGAACTTCGAAAAGTTCGTTATCTCGCCCGAGGGGGAGGTCATCGGCCGTTTCCGCTCCAAGGTCTCGCCTGACGACGACGCTCTGCGCGACCTCATTGAGGAAAATCTGCCTATTTAAACTTGGCTATTTGGTGGCGTCCAGCGGTGCTTGCTCGAAGTAGCCCGTGGCGCCGTAGCCCACGATGCCACCTCGGTTGCGCAGGGTCATGCTAGCTAGACCGACCTTGCCAAGCTCATCGCCACCGATGGTGACCCAGTCACCCTGAACCGCGACAACCATGTTGGCGTGCACCCCAAGGCTTGCGGGGTAGCGGTAGAAAATGATGTCACCCACCTGAGGAGAGAAGTCCTTGTCGGTGACGAAAGCATCATGTGCCTTGTAGGCATCCATGAGTTGTTCGACATCCGTAACCAGCCATGGGTTCTCGGTTGTGGCAGTGCTGTTCTGCGCTGTTCTGTTCTGCGCAGTGTTGTACTGCTCTGCGTTGTTGTTGTCGGTGGCACTATTGGCAGCCGAATCCTCGGGCGTATCAAAGACCGGAACACCCGCGGAAGCGAGCAGGAATGACAAGAATGGCGCAGTCCAGGAACCGGAGCAGTCGACCGTGTTGCCGAATGCGTCAAGGTTTGGATTCAGCTTCGCGGTCTGGTTCGCAGCTGTGGGTGCAGAACCCGGCCTGGTGGCAGCAGCGGCGGCGACGGCATCTGCATCAGCAGTTGGGTCTGCGTCTGAATTCGGGTGCTCGCCGACCTTGGGGATAACGCTGCGGATGTCGTCATCAGTAGCGCCACACGCCAGGCCGAAGTAAACCTCAGGGGAGGGCTGCTCCTCGTACTGATAGCGCGCAACATCCTTCAGAGCCTGCTGATAGTAAGGGCGGTCTGCCTCGGTGCGGGGGAACGTGCCACCACGCCACGCCAGAACATTGATAGGACCGAAGAGCGTGAACCACCCGGCGAAGAGGAATACCGCCGTCAGTACCAGGATGGAAACAGGCGGGATAGCGGCGCGAACACGTTGCAGCATGCTCGGTGAGGATGCGTTCTCCTGGCCGTCGTCAAGCGATGGTGAGGAAGACTCAGACCGTGCTGCGTGAGGCTGCTGTGCGGGCACAGGCGCGGGTGAATCGGTGGTCATATCTTCTCAGGATAGTAGGCGGCGCTGCGCTCGTCCTTGGCGAGTGCGTCTGAGCCGTACGTAATGGCCTAGTCTGCGGCTCCTGCTGCAGAAGAGGGCGTGCAGTTAAACTGTGGTTCATGACTTCACCCGACATGCGTAACGAGGCCGAGCACGACCCTCGTGAGGATCTGCCGAGCTTCCTGCGTGAGCCGGACAAAATAGACAAGCTTCTCTATGCATCGCTGATGCTGGTTGCCGTGTACGGCTTTGCAATCATCCCGTTCCGTGCGGTTTTGCTGCTCAAGTACACGTTCTTGCACACATGGCTGACAGGATCGAATCTGTCGGTGCTGATTCTCGCGTCGGAAAACGAGGACCGGCCGCTCTTCCTCTTCGCTGTTGTAGTGATTGCGGCGCTTTCGACAATCAAGTTCATGCCGTTCTTCTACTGGATGGGCAAGAAGTGGGGCACGGAATTCATAACGATGAGTTTCGGCGGACACCCACCGCGATGGTTTAAGAAGATGGAGAACTTCATCTATGAACGCATCGGGCTGAGTGTGCTGGCATCGTTTGTGCCATTCTCGCCGATTCCGGCCACGATTGTCGTGGCCATCGGTGGTATTGCGAAGGTGCGCGGCTGGGTAGTAGGCGTGTACCTCTTCTTCTGTGCCGCAATGCTCAAGTGCTTCTACCTGTACTTGGGCCTGAAGTTTGGCCCAAGCATCCAGGGCTCCCTGCAGACGATTGACCGGTACGTCACCTACATCACCTTCGCGCTGATTGGCTGGATGTTCCTATCCATCTGGTGGAAAAACAGGAAGCCGGGTAGCCAGGCGGCTTAATCCTGTTCGCGCTCAATCAGCGGCAGTGGGCTGTACTTGTCACGCAACGCCTTCAGTGACAGATCGTGAGCGTGCAGGCGCTTGTCCTCATCCGTCGTCGGCTGGAAGTGCGGTACCGGCTGCGGGTTGAAATCGTCATCAATTGCGACATACGTCATGGTCGAATGCAGTGCCTTGCGCAGGCCGCCGACACCCTTGCGGGGCTCACAGCAGTAGACCTGCACCGACAGGTGCATCGAGGTCGTGCCTGTACGCAGGATGCGTGCGCGCACCTCAACCAGGTCGCCAATGTGGATCGGGCTGTAGAAGCGAATACCACCTGCGTAGACAGAAATGGTCTGGCGCCCTGCCCAGTTGGTGGTAACTGCCGTCGCAGCCTCGTCGATCCACTCCATAGCGGTGCCACCGTGGACGTTTCCGCCCCAGTTAACATCGGTCGGCTTTGCCAGGAAACGAGTGGTCAGCTCGGGTGCAGAAGAGTCCGCGGAGTAGGTCTGCGCGCGCATGCTGGCCTCGATGTCGCGGCGAAGCTCAAAACGGGAAAGAGCGGCCTTCTCAACGCGCTCTTCTTCCTCCGTTTGCGGCACCCACTTCGGCACCGGAGTCGACTTACCGTTTTCATCCATGGCCACGAAGATCACCAGGCAGTCAGCTGCGCGGGTGAACTTGCCCTCGCGCGGATCAGCCGAGAGCACTTCGTTGACGATGTGCATGGAACTGCGGCCGGTATGCGCAATCTTGGAGCGCACCTCAACAATGTGGCCGCTGGGAATCGGGCGAGTGAAGTGAATGTGACCGAAGTACGCAGTCACGCAGTAGCGTCCCGACCAGCCGGTCGCGCAGGCGTAAGCGGCCTTGTCAATCCACTGCAACACACGGCCGCCGTGGACAGAATTGGTTCCGGCCATAATGACATCGGTCGGCGATGCCATAAAACGGAGTACAAGAGATGGTGATGCCGGAGCATGCACCTGTTCAGCTTTTTCAGTTGACTGCGTATCCATATATGAAAGCATAACTCTAGGATGAGGTTATGGTATCCAAAATCTCGCCTTTCGACGTTCGCAGCGCTCTTTCCACCGCCGCACCCTGGGCGGCGCAACGGCTTCTCGGTCGCGAATTGCTATCTGACCAAGAGGCTGCCTCCTTCATCGGGCCGGATGGGGCGCAGGGGTCGTCGTTAAGCCGTGCGAGCCTTGCCAAAGCGGTACGTCTGTCCGTGCGGATGCTCGCCCAAGAGGCTCCGGGGCATAGCGTCGAGGTGCGCGTGCCGCCCTTCGTCGCGGTCCAGTGCATTGAGGGGCCCAGGCACACGCGCGGTACGCCGCCCAATGTCGTGGAGATGTCGCCGGAGATTTGGCTGGGACTCGCGTGCGGAATGATCACGTTAGAGCAGGTGCAGGCGCACATCGATATGTCGGGCACGCGCGCGGCGGAAATTGGGAATCATCTGCCGGTGGCGCGCATTTCTTAAAGCCCGTGGGGGGGGGGATGCTGAATTGGTGCCTAGGCGGGTGGGGCTATTAGTGTGAATGTCGTGGCCGATACCAACATTTCAGGTGCACCAAAGTCCAAACTTTTGCCAAATTCGCCTTACGACGATCTGGGGGAGACATCCCCGCGCGAAGAATGTGGCGTTTTTGGCGTTTGGGCACCTGGCGAAGACGTGTCCAAACTCACCTACTATGGCCTGTTCGCCCTGCAGCATCGCGGACAGGAAGCCGCCGGTATCGCAGTCGGCGACGGCGACCAAATTCTTGTATTCAAGGACCTCGGGCTTGTTTCCCAGGTTTTTGATGAGCAGACGCTCGACGCTCTGAAGGGGCACGTAGCGGTGGGGCACACGCGCTACACCACCGCTGGCGCTCCTGCGTGGGAGAATGCACAGCCGATGTTCCAGATGGCCTCTGACGGCACGGACATCGCGCTGGGGCACAACGGCAACCTGACCAATCACCTCACGCTGTTCCATGAGGCGGTCGACAAGGGCCTGCTGCGTGAAGAGGGCGAGCTGCCCAGTGACTCCGCAATCATGACCACTTTGCTTGCCGACGAAACCGGCAAGATTGACCACCCCGAAGATTACGGCTGCAGCACCAATGTAGAAGCGGCCGCGATGGCACTGCTGCCACGTTTGAAGGGTGCTTTCTGTCTTACTTTCACCGATGGCGAGACGCTGTACGCCGCGCGTGACCCATACGGTGTGCGCCCGCTGTGCCTGGGTCGCCTGTCCGGTGGCTGGGTAGTCGCATCCGAGACTTGCGCGCTGGATATCGTCGGTGCATCGTTCGTCCGCGAGATCGAGCCAGGCGAGATGGTGACCATTGATGCTTCCGGTGTGCGTTCGCAGCGTTTTGCCGAGACCACCCACGCTGGATGCATTTTTGAGTACGTCTACCTGGCCCGCCCGGACTCCAACATCCGTGGTCGCTCCGTCAACGCGGTGCGTCTTGAGCTGGGCCGCCAGTTGGCACGTGAGTTCCCGGCTGACGGTGACCTGGTGATGCCGGTGCCGGAATCCGGTACCCCGGCCGCTGTTGGCTACGCTCAGGAATCGGGCATCCCGTTTGGACAGGGGCTGACCAAAAACGGCTACGTGGGGCGTACCTTCATTCAGCCTTCGCAGACGATTCGTCAGCTGGGCATCCGACTGAAGTTGAACCCGCTGAAGGAAGTTATCGCCGGTAAGCGCTTGGTTGTGGTCGATGACTCCATCGTCCGCGGCAACACCCAGCGCGCACTGATCCGCATGCTGCGTGAGGCCGGTGCAAAGGAAGTGCACGTGCGCATCGCCGCACCGCCGGTGAAATGGCCGTGCTTCTACGGCATTGACTTCGCCTCTCCGGGCGAGCTGCTGGCCAACGGTGTCGATGAGAATGACATCGTCGCCGGTATCGCAACCGCGATTGGTGCCGACAGCCTGGGATTTGTCTCCATCGATGGCATGGTCGCCGCTTCCGAACAGGCAAAGAGCGAAGTGTGCTGTGCCTGCTTCGATGGCAAATACCCGCTGGGGCTGCCGGAGGGCAATCCGAATGCGGCAGCGGTGGAGAGGATGCAGGCAGCCCAGGCTGCCAAAGCCGCAACGAGCAATTAGCCTCGAAACCTCCTTAGAATGAACTACGAGAACTGAACCGAGAACGAAGCGCAAGCGATGCTGTGGATTGCAGCCGTTGCTTTGTTCCCGGTCCGCCAATACTCCCGGATACGGCAGTAACGCCGCCCGGGGGAGAAAGTTTAAAGCGAGAGCCTCTAATGACCGAGAACGTTTCTGGTGCTTCCTACGCTGCAGCCGGCGTCGACATCGAAGCCGGCGACCGCGCCGTTGAACTATTCGCCCCGATTGCCAAGAAGGCCACTCGTCCAGAGGTCCGTGGCGGGCTCGGCGGTTTTGCCGGCCTGTTTGCACTGGGCAACTACGAAAAGCCGCTGCTGGCCGCATCCTCCGATGGTGTGGGGACCAAGTTGGCCGTGGCGCAGGCCGTCGGCAAGCACGACACCATCGGCCTGGACCTGGTCGCCATGGTCGTCGATGACCTGGTCGTGTGCGGCGCCGAGCCGCTGTTCCTGCAGGACTACATCGCAATTGGCAAGGTCGTGCCGGAGCACGTCGCCGAGATCGTTTCCGGCATCGCCGAGGGATGCGTCCAGGCGGGTTGCGCTCTCCTGGGCGGCGAGACTGCAGAGCACCCGGGTGTGATGGAACCAGGCGAGTACGATGTCTCCGCTACCGGCGTCGGTGTCGTGGAAGAGGACAAGCTTCTCGGCCCGGACCGCGTGCGTGAGGGCGATGTCATTATCGCCATGGAGTCCTCTGGACTTCACTCCAATGGCTACTCGCTGGCTCGCTACGTTCTCCTGGAGAAGGCCGGTCTGGAGCTCGACGGTTATGTCGAGGACTTCGGGCGCACCCTCGGTGAGGAGCTGCTGGAGCCAACCAAGATTTATGCGAAGGACTGCCTGGCTCTCATGAACGAGGCCGAGGTCCGCACTTTCTGCCACGTCACCGGTGGTGGATTGGCTGGCAACATGGTTCGCATCATGCCGGAAGGCCTGACCGCCGACATGAGCCGCGCAACTTGGACCCCGGGTCCGATTTTCAAGACCATTGCTGAGCTCGGCAACGTCTCCCGCGAGGAGATGGAGAAGACCTTCAACATGGGTGTTGGCATGGTTGCGATTGTTTCCGCAGAGGACCGCGATCGTGCCCTGGCTCTGCTGACTGCCCGCCACATCAACGCTTGGGAGCTGGGTACTGTCCGCAAGAGCGAGGCTGGCGAGGACGGGGCTGTTTTGCGCGGCAGCCACCCGCGCTTCTAAGCGTCGGCCGGCCGTCGGTTTACTGCGACGGGCGGCCGGGGACTGGGCCGGCTGGTCTGCCGTGGAGGGCGGCCTACTGATGCGACGGGGCGGTCTAGATTCTGGGTTGCACAACGGAGATCCCAGAAAACCACGGGCTGCAAATGTGAAACTGTATGAGTTTATGA
>NZ_KV821815.1:0-159899 GCF_001815745.1 Corynebacterium sp. HMSC064E07
CGCCGAGCCAGACACACATTTTGTCGTTTAACCCCGCATCCCCATCAACGGCCCCTACAAAAAAATCACCGCGAGAAAGTTCTCGCGGTGATTTCACTGTGCCAGATGATGGATTCGAACCAACGAAGGCAATGCCGACGGATTTACAATCCGCTCCCTTTGGCCGCTCGGGCAATCTGGCGTGCACTCTTAAACGGTGCGAATGGAATGCTACCCACTACTCTGTCATTTACACAAATCGGCAGGTCGAGAGGATATTTCCCTACCTGGATTCACCCCTCAGCAGAGCTCAGCCCAGAGGAGAGCTCACCTCAGAGCAGTGCTCGCCCCTAGGCCCATCTCGCCGATGGAGCTCAATCCACTACCCCACGCGCTCCACGGTGTAGCGAGCAACGTGACGCAGGGCCTCCTTGGCCGCGCAGTCAGGAAGGTCAGCGATGACGCGGTCGGACTCATCCAGCAGTTCATTGACCTTCTCCATCGCGCGAGCCACACCGTTGGTCTGAGCCAGGAGCTCGAGGGCCTCGTCGACAAGCGCGTCGTCGGAAACTGGGCCGACAAGAATCTCGCGGAGGCGGTCAGCGGCTGGGGTGTCCTCCTGCAGCGCGTAGAGAACCGGCAGCGTGAAGACGCCCTCGCGCAAGTCAGTGCCCGGAGTCTTGCCGGACTGATCGGTATTGGAGGAGATGTCGATGATGTCGTCGACAATCTGGAAAACGATACCGATTAGTTCGCCATAGCGGCGCAGTGCGTTGGAAATCTCGGCGGACGCACCGGCGTGATAGGCGCCGAGATAACCGGCCGATGCGATGAGCACACCGGTCTTTTCGGCAATGACCTTCAGGTAGCGCTCGATGCGCTCTTCAATCGGCAGGTCCAAGTCGTTGAGGCACTCGCGCATCTGACCTGTGACAAGAACACCGAAGGTCTCAGCGAAGTGAGCCACGCTCTCGGAGCCGAGCTCTGCCAGCAGGCGGGACGCAGCAGCGAAGAGGTAGTCACCGGCCAGAATGGCGACGGTGTTGTCCCAGCGCGAGTTTGCGGAGGGCACGCCGCGGCGCTTATCCGCTTCATCCATGACGTCGTCGTGGTAGAGCGTCGCCAGGTGCGTCAGCTCCAGCACCGTCGCGGCGGTGATGACCTTATCGCTCTCCGGGTTCTCCCCGAACTGCGCGGCCAGCATGGTAAACATCGGGCGGAAGCGCTTACCACCAGCGTGAGCTAGGTGGGAAACCCGTTCGACTAGGAAGTCCTCGCCGCGCCCCAGCTCGGTAATCAGGAGGTCCTCGCTCTTGCGCATTCCCTCGGTGATTGTTGCTTCCAGCGCCTCATCAACGAAGTGAGAACTAGTGGCGGTGTGCTCACCAGTGCCCTGAGCACTTCCGGAACTAAGCCCGGAGTAGTCTCCAGTACGCATTCGAGACCTGCCTAACTGACGATAAAAGATAAGAAACTGCTAAATAAACTACCTTACGAGCATAGTGGCTAGCAGACCAGTTCCCATATTTGTTTCAACGTCGTTATACGCTGGGGCAATGACCTCAAGCCCGATTTCGCGAGTTTCCCCCACGTTCGACGGCACCGTCGCTCTACCCAGCAGCACTGACGTGCTCATTGTTGGCGCAGGCCCCACCGGCTCCGCAGCCGCAATTCACGCCGCCCGCGCCGGTTTTTCGGTCACTGTGGTCGACTCCCAGCGCTTCCCGCGCGACAAAACTTGTGGCGACGGGCTCACTCCTCGTGCCATCGCTGAGCTACGTCGTCTAGGGCTTGACGACGAGCTCCTGCGCCGCAACCGCAACCGCGGACTCAAGCTACACGGTTTCGGCGGCTCCATCACCGCACCTTGGCCAGATGATGCCTCGGGCACTTTCCCCGCTGTCGGATCCGCGATGCCGCGAGTTGAGCTCGACACTTTCTTGCTCAATGCCGCCGCTGATGCCGGTGCGCAGGTCTTTGATGGAGTCGCAGCGCGGAAGGTGGTTCTCGGAGCGCTGAACACTGGCGGCACGCGGGGTCATGGCGTGCGCGAGGTGGAGCTTTCCGACCGCGAGGGCAAGCCACACACCATCTCGGCCCGCTGGTTGCTCGTGGCCGATGGGGTCCGCAGTACCGTCGGCAAGCAGCTGGGGCGTGCGTGGCATCGAGACAGCGTCTTTGGCGTGGCCGCACGGTCGTATGTCAGCTTCGACAGCGCAGACGTAGCGGATGACTGGATTCACTCGCACCTGGAACTGCGCGACTCCGAAGGGCATACGCACCCGGGCTATGGCTGGATTTTCCCGCTGGGAGAAGGCCGGGCGAATGTGGGGTGTGGGGCGCTGGCGACATCGGCACGCCCGGCGCGCACGAACGTGAAGAAGTTGCTGCGTGAGTACCACGGACAGGTGCGCGATCAGTGGCAGATGAGCGAGCCGGAGCACGTGACGTCGGCGCTGCTGCCGATGGGCGGTGCCGTGTCGAATGTGGCGGGGCCGAACTGGGCGTTGCTCGGTGATGCTGCGTGCTTGGTCAACCCGCTCAACGGTGAGGGCATTGACTACGGCATGGAGTCGGCGCGGCTAGCGGTGGAGCTGATTAGTTCGATTGGTGCGGGCCGCGATGGGCTGACGCACTCCTGGCCCGCCCTACTTCGCGACCACTACGGCACCGGCTTCTCGCTGGCTCGCAAGTTGGCGCTGACGCTGACGTACCCGAGCTTCCTTCCCACGGTCGGCCCGCTGACCATCGGCGCCCCGTGGGGAAGCCAGCTCATGGGTGTTGCCGCACGCCTGATGGGAAACCTGGTCACGGAACACGACCGCGACGTAGTGGCGCGACTCTGGCGCGCTTCGGGGAGGACAGCGCTGGCCTCCGATAAGTGGTTCGGGCGCCAGCCCTGGCAGTAGGAATCGCTTTACGACGGACCCTGCGACCCAGCCCGACTGAGAGCTAGCGAGCTACTGCACGGGCTTGGTTGCCGAGTGCAGCGCTGCGATACCGAAGGTGAGATTCTGCCAACCGGCATCCTCCCAGCCAGAGGCATTGATGTCGCGGGCAAGCTGCGGCTGGTTTGGCCAGGCGCGAATCGACTCCGCCAAGTACACGTAGGCCTCCGGGTTCGAGGAGACGACCTTGGCGATCTGCGGCAGTGCCCGCATCAGGTATTCCTTGTAGAAGGTGCTGAACACCGGCATCACGGGGGTGGAGAACTCGCAGACTGTTAGCTGGCCTCCGGGCTTGGTCACGCGAGCTAGCTCAGCGAGGCCCGCCTTGTAGTCCACGATGTTGCGCAGACCGAAGCTGATGGTCACCGCGTCGAAGGTGTTGTCCGGGAATGGCAGCTTCATGCCGTCACCGCAGACCTTGGGAACATCGCGGTGTGCACCGGCCTTGAGCATGCCTCGGGAGAAATCACAGGCAACGACGTATGCGCCAGACTTTGCCAACTCCACTGATGAAACAGCCGTACCGGCGGCCAGG
The DNA here is from genome assembly GCF_001815745.1 of Corynebacterium sp. HMSC064E07. Taxonomy (NCBI): domain Bacteria; kingdom Bacillati; phylum Actinomycetota; class Actinomycetes; order Mycobacteriales; family Corynebacteriaceae; genus Corynebacterium; species Corynebacterium sp. HMSC064E07. The sequence continues at coordinate 3,463 of NZ_KV821815.1, forward strand.
TCGAGGACTTTCTGGCCAGGCTGCAGGTTCAGGCGCTTTGCCGTGCGCACGCGCCAGTAGTGGTCAATGCCACCGGTGAGCACGGTATTAGTGATGTCGTAATTCTTCCCCACGCCATCGAACATCGAGGCGACTTCGCTGGGATTTTTCGTTAAATCAGCCCTAGACACGATGTCCAGATTACGCGACCGACTTCTGACGCGTAGCAGCACCTGCATGGGAGGCATCAATCGCATCTGCTGCGACCTTGCTTGACGTCTCGGCCGCGGAAACCCCAGAAACCTCCTCGTAGTGGCGAACCAGGTCTGCACACAGTGCTTCCCAGGTGCGCTCGGTCACGGTGTCGCGGCAGCGGTTGCGCAGCTGCTTACGTGCCAGCTCATCGTCAACGAGCAGCAGCTTGTCGACCGCCTCAGCCAAATCGCGGGTGAAAGTCTTGGGTTCCAGCAGGTAGCCGTTGACGTCGTTGGTAATCAGGTCGCGCGGGCCGCCTGCGTTCGGAGCGATGGCCGGCACACCGGAGGCGTGGGCTTCCTGTACCGCCTGGCAGAAGGTTTCAAAGTCACCGGTGTGGACGAACACGTCCAGACTGGCGAATGCCGCTGCCAACTTATCGCCGGTGAGCTGTCCGGTAAAGACGGCATTCGGCATCTGCTTCTGCAGCTTCTGCAGCTCCGGGCCATTGCCGACAATGACCACCTGAATATCATCGCGGCCGTTCAGCGCTGCCAGCCGCTCCACAGACTTCTCCGCCGCGAGCCTGCCGACATAACCAACAATCGGCTTGCCCTCCGGGCTCCACTGCTTCCTGAGCTCTTCACTACGCTTTGTCGGAGTAAAGCGAACCGCATCAACACCGCGGCCCCAGCGGTAGACATCACGAATCTTGTGATCCTGCAGGTCCTCAATAGTCGGCGACGACGGCGCCAGCGTTCGGGCGCAGGAGTTGTGAATCACGCGCGTCCACAACCATGCGGCCGTGGAGAGCCCCGCCAACTTGTAGTTCTTGGCAAAACCCGCAACGTCCGTCTGATAGATGGCCACAGCCGGGATGCCCAGTGCCTTGGCAGTCAGCGCGCCCGCACCACCGAGCACAAATGGCGAAGCCAAGTGGACAACATCCGGCTTAAACTGCGTCAGCGCCGACGCTACCCGACGGTTCGGCACACCAATCGGTAGCGAATCAATCAACGGCACCATCACAGTGGGCACACGCTCAATGCGGTAGTCGCAGTAGAACTCTGCCTCTTCCTGCCAGTCCCGAGCGCCCGGCGCAATCACCAGCGCCTCGTGTCCTTCACGGCGTAAGTGTTCCAACACCCGCAGCACGGAGTTTGTCACTCCATTGATGTTGGGCAAGAAGCTTTCAGCAATGATGGCAACGCGCATGGTGCTAGTTTTCCATCTCGTCGGAAAGCGAAAGTGACCCTCTGTTTACCTTTTGGGGATCTCTTTGTAAACGACGGGTTGCGCGCAACGACAACCACCACAACGGCGCGACGACGAGAAATGCAACCACAGCGATGCTGGTCGCCGGGAGAAGTGACAACGTCCATGTGCGTCCGGCGACGCGGACGACATTGGGATCAGTGCGGTCGTATTCGACGCGGACGCGCTGCCCCTCTTCCAGACCAACGGGATAGAGCAAACCGGTTGGCGGCGACTGAAAATCACCATTCTCGTCGACGAAATCAACCGTGGTGCGAAGGAGCTCGACCGAGCGCACGTTGGCTACGGACTGCCCCATGTTCGACTCGATATTGCGGTCATTAATGAAGCAGCCAACCACCATGGCCAGGCACGACAGCAACAGGCAAATCATTACAAAGAGCAGTACCTGACGAAGGAAGCGCGGCCAATTGGCCAGGGCAGTTTTCCACTGCATGGCGGTCGCGACCTCCTATTTTTCTGTCTCTGATTGTTTCCAGCTAGTGCTTGTCCAGCACCCCAATCTCCGCATTGTATGCCAGCTTGTGATGCAACTGCCGACGCGTCGCACGCGTGGTCGCCACCTCAATGACGCGGATGCCATCGACGTCGGTATCCGGGTGCAACTGCGCGAGCAGATCTGGGAGGCGGTCAACGCGCACGTGCTCGACCCCGTAAGCCTGGCAGATGCCCTCAAAGTCCACGCCCTGCGGGGTGCCGAAGATGCGCTCAAAGCTTCCCCGCAGAACCGGGCTGCCCGCCTCCAGCGTCTCGAAAATACCGCCACCTGCATCATTGGCCACCACGATGGTGAGGTTTTCCGGCCTCGGCTCCAGCGGCCCAATTGCCAACGCTGCGGAGTCGTGCTGGAACGTCAGGTCCCCCATAAGTGCAATCGTCCGCGGCGGGCGGATCTCGTCGGCATGCTCGCGGTCGGACGCCAGCGCAATACCGATTGCCGTCGCCACCGTGCCGTCGATGCCCGCGGCACCTCGTCCCGCATACGTGTTCACACCGGGGAAAGGCAGGCCCGTGTACGACGCATCGCGCACCGGGTTCGACGCGCCCAGCACCACGTTGTCACCCGTGCGCAGGCTGTCCGTCAGAGCCGCCGCCACATGAAATCCGGTCAGCGGTTCCTCCGTTTCAATCGACTCGGTCAGCGTCTCTCGCACGGACTTCACCGCCAATTCGCTGGCGGCCTCACAGATTTTCGTCCACTGCGGGTCCTGCTCCCCCAAAGTCTGCACATGCTTTACGACGGCCCTTGCGTTCGCCGTCACATCCGGGAACTCCACCCCAAAACCGTGGTTTTCCGCTTCGGAGACAACGGTCAGCTCGATATCCGGATTGGCCAGCAGCTTAGAGATACCTCGGTGCAGCGTCGGCCTGCCGACCAGCACAATCTGCTCCGGTAGAATCTGCGCGAAAGTGCCCGCCGCGAGCGGGTGCACCGGGTGCGCCGGCGCATACGCATTCGGCTCAGCGATGGTTGGCAAATCCTCCAGCGCCGGCAGGTGCGGGGCATTCGAACCCGCAATCACGAGTGTGCGGCGGCTGATGTCAATTGTGGCTGTGCTAGCCGCGTTGGCCGGGCCGGTTGCGGTGGCCGAGTTGGCTGCGATGGCGGCCGCGGCGACGTTGTTGCTGTTGGTAGGCGCAATCGTGGTCCAGGGGCCGCCATCGGCGCGGCCCTCGGGGATGTCGGCGACGGAGTCGTCGTCAGGCACGAGCGGTTCGACAAAACGGACGTTAAGGTGGCCGGCGCCGGATGCCATGGCGGCGACAACGCGATCAATGCGAGCGCGGATCTGCGCGGCGGTGGCCTTCGTGACCGGGGCGGTGCCGTCCAGATCGAACTCGACGACGGAGGCATCAGCGAACAGGCGGTCCTGGACGATGGTCTGGTTCGCGCCAGTGCCTCGATAATGCGCGGGGCGGTCGGCGGTCAGTGCCAGCAGCGGAATGCCCGACGCGGTGGCTTCCACCATGGCGGGCACGAGGTTCGCCACTGCTGTACCGGACGTTGTAATTACCGGGGTCACCTTGCGGGTGCGCGAGGCCAGGCCGAGGGCGAGGAAGGCGGCGGAGCGTTCATCGATACGTACGTGGAGGCGAACCTTCGCCGCGTCGGCGGCCTGGACCAGAGCGCGGGCGAGCGGGGCGGACCGGGAACCCGGGCACACCACGGCATCGACCATGCCGAGACGCAGCAGCTCATCGACGATGAGGCCCGCTACCACTGCGGATGGGGCTTGTGTGGACTGGACGGCGTGAGTGGTTTCGACCGCGCCGGTGTCCGGGTCTTGAGAGGTGTCCTGGTTATTGTTCACACTCAATAGGCTACTTGCCGGGAGTTACTGACTAGGTTTATGTCAGTTTGGAAGCCGTTTTTCGGGCTCAAAGTGTCATAAACCTAGTCACTTTCTTGGCGTTATAGATGGGCGTACGCCGCGCGGAGGCGGTCGAACCACCAATCGCGGCGGGGGCCCGGCGCGGCGAGCTCGGCCAGGCGGGAAGGGTCGGGAGCGGGGTTGGTGACGGGCAGTCGGCCATCGATAAGTGGCCGGGGCTCGATGACGTCCTCGATAAACAGCGAGGACGTGGCCAAACCCGCCGCGTTCGGCTCCGGCTGCAGCTCTGTGGCAGGCAGGGCCGCCGCCGTGAACAAACCGGCGGCCATGCCAACACCGGTGTCCAGGGCGCTGGCGACCGTCACCTTCATCGCGAGCTCCTCGGCCAACCGAAGCAAGCAGCGTGGTCCACCAAGCGGCGCGACCTTCATTACGCCCACGTCCGCCGCCTGTTCGCGCGCAACCAAATACGGATCCTCGGCCTTGCGAATCGACTCATCGGCAGCAATCGGGCAAAACTCCCCCACTGTGTCGCGGACCGCGCGGAGCTCGGCGACAGTCGCAACGGGCTGCTCCATGTACTCCAGCGGCCCCAACTCATGAGCGGCGCGGATGGCCTGCTCCACAGTCCAGCCACGATTCGCATCCACCCGCACCACAGGTTCATAGCCATAGGCTTCGGCCACCGCGGTGCGGACGGCGGCTACGCGCTCGATGTCGTCGTTAAGCGATTGGCCGCTCTCTGCGACCTTGACCTTAAACGTGCGGCACCCGGGGTAGCGCGCCACGACCTCCGGCACCTGGTCGGGTGTGACGGCGGGGATGGTGGCGTTGACCTCGACAAACTCGCGCTTCGGGATGGGCAGGCCGACGTATGCGCATTCGATGGCCGAGCGCAGCCACGCGGCGGCCTCGGACGCCTCGTATTCCAGGAAGGGAGCGAACTCGCCCCAGGTGACGGGGCCGTCGATGAGGAGTGCCTCGCGGGTGGTGACGCCACGGAATTTCACTGCCATGGGCAGCGCGACGACGTGGGCGCGGTCGAGGATGTCATCGATGGGCGGAAGCTGGATGTTGGGCGCAGCGGACACAGACATACCCCTCATGCTAGAGACCTTTATGCTGGAAGCCATGACTGATACCGCGAAGTACTCGACCGATAACCCCTTCCGCCCCGAGCAGTGGAAGACGGTTGATGGTTTTGAGGATTTGACCGACATCACCTACCACCGCCACGTCGGCGAGGGCCGCGAAAACGGCATTGTGCGTATTGCGTTTGATCGCCCGGAGGTTCGTAACGCATTCCGCCCGCATACCGTCGATGAGCTCTACCGCGCGCTCGACCACGCGCGTCGCACCCCGGATGTCGGCGTTGTGCTGCTGACCGGTAACGGCCCGAGCACCAAGGACGGTGGCTGGGCATTCTGTTCGGGTGGTGACCAGCGCATTCGCGGTCGTTCCGGCTACCAGTACGCCACATCCCACGAGCATGACGACGCTACCGCGGACGCATCCACCATCGATACCGCGCGTGCCAAGGTCGAGGGTGGCCGCCTGCACATCCTGGAGGTGCAGCGCCTGATTCGCACTATGCCGAAGGTTGTCATTGCCGTGGTCAATGGTTGGGCCGCAGGTGGCGGACACTCCCTGCACGTGGTGTGTGACCTGACACTGGCATCCCGCCAGGAGGCCCGCTTTAAGCAGACCGACGCTGACGTGGGATCTTTCGATGCCGGCTATGGCTCGGCCTACCTGGCGAAGCAGGTTGGTCAGAAGTTTGCCCGCGAGATTTTCTTCCTCGGCCGTTCCTACGACGCTGAGACCATGCACCGCATGGGCGCTGTCAACGAGGTCGCCGACCACGCTGAGCTGGAAGATGTCGCGGTGGAGTGGGGCCGCATGATCAACGGTAAGTCCCCAACGGCGCAGCGCATGCTGAAGTTCGCTTTCAACCTGACCGATGACGGACTGATGGGCCAGCAGGTCTTCGCGGGCGAGGCTACTCGCCTGGCGTACATGACCGACGAGGCCGTCGAGGGCAAGGAAGCGTTCCTGGAAAAGCGTGACCCGAACTGGGACGAGTTCCCGTTCTACTACTAGGGGCAGTTAGGGGGGGCGCCGGCTGGGGCGCTCGTCGGGCCCTGCACTTTAGCGCTCATTCGTGGCTGTAGAACAGCCGAGAGCGTGCGCTACAGTCACGGGTCTGCGCTAGAGTGCCTCCGACGCTTCGACCGCCAGCCCGCCATTGCGAGTCGGGAGCACCGCACCTTCTACCTGATAAACCTCTCGCAGCATAGCTTCATTAATGACCTCTGCCGGAGGCCCTGCACTGCTGACCCGACCATCGGCTAGAACAACCACATGTTCGCAAAAGCGCGCCGCTTGCCCCAGGTCATGAAGTGTCATCACTACCGCGCAGGGCAATTCCCGCGCACACTTGCGTACCTGCCCGAGAAGCATCAATTGGTTACGCAGGTCGAGTGCGCTGGTGGGCTCGTCGAGAAGCAATACCCGAGGTCGTCGCACAACCGCCTGCGCAAAACTCACCAACTGCCGCTGTCCCCCAGACAACTCAGACATCAGCCGCGATGACAACGCAACCAACCCAAGTCGTTCAATGGTGGCCTGCACTTCTGCCCGCACTGTGGATCCGACACGCAGTGCGGAAAACCCAGAAAATGACTGTTGCCGGGCAAGCAGGACGCTTTCGTACACGGTCAATGAGCTCAGCGGCGGAGGGTCCTGTGGCAAATATAGAGATCTTTCAGCACGTACCTGCCCCGAGCAGTTTTCAAGGCCCGCCAAACACCTCAGCAGTGTCGATTTGCCAGCTCCGTTGGGACCGACCAACGCAGTCACGCTTCCCATCGGAAGAGGCCCAACGTCGACATTGTGCAGGACATGATGGCCGTCGTAAGCAAAAGACACTCCTCGCGCGCTAAGAGCGGACGATTCTGGAGGGGTTTCGCCGAGGGGTTTACCGTCAGGTTTACTGGGGCTGTCGTGATGACCATGTACAGCGTCGTTCCCGACAAAGCGACTTGCCTTTAGCCAACCCACATTTTCCTCCTCTGGCCAGCGATAATCGCGACAAATACGGGCACTCCTACAATTGCGGTAATAATGCCTACGGGAAGAATTACACCCGGTTGAATCACCTTCGACACTGCCGATGCCGCAACCAGAAGCAGCGCCCCTACCAAAGTCGAAGCAGTAAGAAAATAACGTTGATCTTCGCCTACCAATAAGCGCGCAACGTGTGGGCCGACGAGACCGATAAATCCAATCGTACCGGCCATCGACACAGCGGTTGCCGCCATAAAGGACACCACGATAAGGGTCAGCGCACGCAGTCGATCAACGTCTACGCCAAGGGCTTTTGCGCGGTCATCGCCCATCCGGAATGCAGTCAGCGACCAGGCATTGAGGTAAAAGAAGAGTAGCCCCATCACGAATATCACCGCGAGCAACGCAATCTGCGTCCAGTTCGAGCGGGTGAGACTACCCATCGTCCAGAACACAACCTGTTCCAACTGCGTCTCCGAGGCCAGGTATTGCATCAGGGCCAGTAGAGCGTCGAAAAAGAATACAATCGCGATACCGAGGAGAATCATCCCCTCGACTCCTGGGCCACGAAATCGGGAAAAGAGCAGAATCGCAGCGCAGGCCAGCATCGCGAACACCCACGCAGTCCCGGCCATCCCCAGCACCGCACCGATTCCCTCAGAAGCGAAGCCGGTGACCACAGCCAGGGCAGCACCGAATCCGGCCGCCGCTGACACGCCCAGGGTGTACGGCTCGGCCAGGGGATTTCCCAGAATTGTCTGCATTTGTGAGCCCGCCGCTGCCAGCGTCGCTCCGACGAGCACTGCAGTCACGGTCATCGGAAGCCGAATGTCGAAAACAATCTGGTGGTCAATGGGTCGCGCACCAACCGGATGGGTCAATGTATGCAAAACTTCGCTGGCAGGCATGCTACCGCCACCGAGTAGAAAGTCAGCAAGCGATGTCAAAGCCAACACCACAGTAATCAGAGCGATTATCACCCACTTCTTCCGTGCTGCGCGCTGATACCAGTGAAAAGTTGACTGCACCATTACTCTATCAGGGCTGACTTCCTGCTCCCCGCGAACGGCGTCTCCGCTCCCCTGCGTTGTTGCCAGGTTTCCGTGCGAAACTTGCATGTTCGACATCACTCCAGCCCAGTCCAGAAGGTGCCCGAGGCCTCGATTGGCAGGAACTTATCGTGCAGGTCCTGTACCTCTCGTTCAGTGTCAATGTCGCCGAACAAGTCCGGGTGCATGGCCTTTGCAAACATCTCGACTGCCAGGAAGTTATATGGCGAATCGTAAAAATGATGCCATGCGACGAAAGTACGCTTACTTTTCACCGCGTCGACTTCACGCACAGCGGGTTGCTTACCGACGACATCGTGAAGGGCCTTTTGCGCCTCTTCCTTCGATTCCGAGTAACCCAGCGGTACGTAATTTCCTTCCTTGACCGGAGTCTTACCCTGATCCCAGTCTGCGCCTGTGGCAATGATGACTTCAGGATTCTTCCCGGCCAATGCCTCTGGCGATACCTGCCCTTGCTTCGCATCAATCATTTCGTCGCCAAGGTTTAGTCCACCGGCAAAATTGACAATCTGCGCCAGGTTGGACTTGGCGAAGGTTGAGCAGCAGTCAAAGTAACCGGGTGCTCGCCACAGGAATGTCGGTGTCGGTGCTGGTTTCTTCTCGGCAAGGCGGTCAGCGACCTTGTTGACCTTCTTCTCGTAGTAGTTGATAAAGTCTTCCGCCTGCTTTTCACGCCCCAGCAGTTGTCCCATCATTCGAATACTGGGCTCGGTGTTTTTCACTGGGTCAATGAAGTAGTCGACAGTCACCGTCGGCACGCCTGCCTTTTCTAATCCATCAACGATTCCAGCATCTTTAGCCGCGTCGAAGACACCCGCATTTACTACGAAGACATCGGGTCGGGACTCCAGAGCCTGCTCCAGCGACATAGTGTTGTTGTAAATCTCGCCTGTGGTCGGGATGTCCTTGATCTTGGGGAACTTCTCAACGTAGCGGTCGTAAGTGGCTTTGTCGTTTTCCTTCAGGTCCTCTGGCCAGGCAACGATCTTGTCAGTTGGATTGTCTGGGTTCAGAAGCGCCGTCGTGTAAAGCATCTTCTGCCCGCCCATCAGGATTCGCTCGACATTCTGCGGGACTTTAACTTCGCGTCCTAGCGCATCGACGACGGTACGCTTCTCACTGCTAGCGGATGCGTCTCCATTTCCATCTGAGCAAGCGGCGAGAAGGACGAGCGACATGCATAGGAGTACCGCGAAAAGCACCCTTGCGGGGAAGTCACGCAGTAGCACGCTTGGAGTAAGAGGAGAACTAACCTTCATTTTCTTCTTTCCGGAGCAGGCGGTCAGTCGACCGCATATTCAGCTCCTCGGATCCCCTTCGGTAGAGGGAAAACGTCATCTTTACGTGGATGGTTCAGACTATTTCTGGATGGGTGTTACGAAGCTTCGGCCGTCACACGGAACTAGTGGGTTGCAGGTGACGCTGCAGAGCGCGGTAAAGCAGAGCAGCGGTCGTGGAAAAGCCAAGGATGAGCCCAACCCAAACGCCATATCCTTCCCAACGAAGGCCAAGGCCAAGAATCAGGAGAGCTGGAACCCCCACCGCCCAGTAGCCCCAAAGGGTCGCACTGAGACCCGACTTCGTGTCGCGCAGCCCACGAAGGAGCCCCACCAGCACGTTCTGGGAGCCTTTAGCGAACTGCTGAAGCACGGCAAGGCACAACAAGATTGTCGCTATATGGCGTACATCGGGATTGGCACTAACGTTGGAATCAGTAAGGAACAGTCCAACGACGTACTTGCCCAGTAGCAACCAGAGCAAACCGACGACGGCAAGATAAATACCCACTGCGTGCAAAACCCGACGTGATACCTGTTTGACTGCCTCGGCACCATCCGCTAATGCACGGCTGACCAGTATAGATCCTCCGTGCGAGAAGCCGATACATACTTGGTAGACGATATAAGCGAGTTGGTTAACAACGGTGTGCGCTGCCAGCATGACTGGGCTAACCAGGCCCATCGCTAGACCTGCGATAGTAGTAATCGCAGCTTCAGAGCCGTAGGTAAGCGAAACTGGAATCCCAAGCCGAATAATGCGCCTCATGCATGCTGCGTCGCCGGGCCTCGGAATGACCGCGAAGAATTTCCGTAGCTGACGGTCTCTTTGCAGCAAGCCAGCAAAGGACAGCAGGGTAAAAACCTGGACGCAGGTGGTCGACAGACCGATGCCCACCAGTCCCCATGCAGTTCCCCATTCATTGACACTTGTTAGCCGGAGGAATCCAGCGTTGAGAGCAGCGTTGACAACGATGGAGATGAGCGTAACCACCAGCAGAGAGCCCGGCCGACGCATGCCGACTGCAAACTGCCGCAGGACATTGAGCCAAATCATCGGGATAAGGCCTGGTGCAAGCGCGACCGTCATCGAGAACGCTAGCTCGGCAACAGTGTCGTCGATGGGCAAGATGAGTGCAAGCGCACCAAATGAAATCACGATGAGGCCACCAATGATTGCAGTTGCGGTACCGACGGCCATGCAACTGCGTACCGCTTGGCGGATTCGCTCAGCCGCAACTTCCTCGCCTGTCTTTTCCCACTCCGACGCGGCCTCGGCTACTAGGTTGCCTCCGGCGGTGACCATACCGACACACATGGTGCGAATCTGGTTGTAGAACTGCATTGCGAGTCCGCCGCCGGCAATTGCCACTACACCGAGGGTCTGCAGCATCAGCACATCGGTCGTGGTTAGCGCAACCCCCGCTAGCTGAACGCCCGCGATGGGTAGCGCAAGCGAATAGACATCACGGTAGGACACGGTTTGCTGGCCAATTGCACGAGCTGGATTTATCACCCGGCCACCTCGAAGGAACTAGCAATGGCACGAGAATCACAATAGGCTCTGAGCATTCGCGAAACTTGACGCTCCATAACTTCTGAATACAAATGATTTTTCTGAAGCCAATCAGTATCAAAAATTGTGTCGAGATATTTCTCACCAGCATCACAAACAATGACGACCATTGTTGTTCCTGCCTGAAACTCGTGTAGATGACGCAAACCTTCGTAGATTGCAGCACCTGCTGTGCCTCCAACCATGAGCCCATGTTCCCTAGCCAACACTCGGGCCACAGCGAATGCCTTGACATCGCTAACTTTGACTCCATGGTCGATGAGGTTGTAGCGGACGTTATTGCCGATTTTGAAACCCGACGGAGCACCGGCACCTGATTGCTTATATGCCCCTGGCACCCCACCAAAAATGATGGAGCCTTCGGGTTCAACAGCCAACGACTCGGCGGTATGCCCAAGCTTCCTCAGATGTTCCGTTGTACCGCACAACGTCCCGCCCGTTCCGATTGCCGCAACGAGAACGTCAACCTTTTCTGGGATTTGCTCATCGAGTTCGTATGCAAGCTGCCAGTAACCAGCTGGGTTGTTGGGATTATTGTGCTGATCTGGCCACCATGCATCCGAGGTCTCGGCGACAATTTCTGCGGCCTTCGCACGTCTAAGGCTCGTAGACGGAACACAGGATTCTTTATCCCCGACGAAGACCAACTCTGCTCCAAGTGCTTGCATGGAACGCAGCTTGTCCTTAGCAGCGTGATGATCCACAATCGCCGTAAACTTGTATCCCCGCTGAGAGGCCACAAATGCCAGACCTAAACCAGTGTTTCCACTAGTGGGTTCAATGATTCTTCCGCCCGGCTTGAGCTCGCCGGAGATCTCCGCAGCAACAATCATCTCCAGCGCCATTCGCACCTTTACGCTTCCCGTCGGATTTAGGCAATCCATCTTCAGTAATAACCGGCTTCCGGATCCGGTATTACACAGTTCAAGAATTGGCGTGTTTCCAATTAAACTACAACTCTGAAGCGAACATGTTGCGCAAGGTTTTCTTAATTTTTTTTCAGAATATGGAAAATCAATCATGACAGACCCCAATTAGACATTTAAACCAATTCCCGATATAAAGGCCTATCTATTTTCGGCAAGCTTCCCCGACCTTCCCAAACAAACCGCATGGGCAGGCGAATTTGATGAAATTCGCTTTCATTTTTGTCCATCTGATAACCAGCCGTATTGTGATAAATAACCAAATCCCCAACTCTCGGAATTCGATTCATTTGGACCTTTCGCCAAGTGAGCATGTCATATTCCATACAGCTACTTCCGCCAACACAGACACCAACCGAGCGCGATAGACAATTACTGCCACCACTAGGCCTGCCCATGTAATTGGCGCCATCATCTGAGCCGGGATTCTCCCATAACGTCATGTCAGGCATGTATTCACTGCCTTTCCATTGCTCAGAAAGGCTCATACTTAAACCCGCAACAGTAATAATTATGTAGTCGTCTCTCCATTTCACACCCTGAATTGGAAAAACGCTCAATCCACAACCATCTAACGCCGCTCGGCCTGGTTCAATGGCCAACTGAAATCGCCCATTTTTTAGCCGTTCCGCAAGCGAAGTGCTAGTTTTATCAATCCTCTCAACTGAAGGCGAATTAGCTACTCCCGAAAGAATTTCATCTAACATTTCAGGGCCATCATTGCCCTGCCCACCATACGGATAAAGCCCTTCTGGAATTCGACCAGAATGAAAATAGTCTCGCTTATCCGGTGAATCAATAACCTTTTCCCGAAACATTTCCCACTGGGATGGCTCACAATACTGAACCGAAAATCCTCCACCTATGTCCAGCATCTCTGCCGTCCATCCTTTAATTCGAAGAATTTCCATAAAATCCAAAGCTTTATGTGCTTGGCGGTTACGCTGAGCGGGACTGTATCCGTTCAAATGGAAGGTCACGCCCCTACAGTCAATCCCATTACTAGATTGTTCTCGCAGGGCCTCAAGCTCTCGAAGCCACTGTGCCATGGAGGTGCCGAAGCGAGTCTCAGGCTGTTCTTCAGGCAGTAACCTAATCAACACCGGAGCATCAACGACTCCAAGATCCTTAGCCAGCGAATTAATTCGGAATAGTTCGCTCGGAGAATCTACTGCAATTAGAACTCTCTGCCTGAGAGCAAGAGTCAAAAGCGATTGCGATTTTTCCGCACCCGTAACAACTAAGTCGGCAGCACACACACCAGCGCCTAAAGCGCCGGTGAGCTCCTCCCCGCTCGCAACATCTACGCGATGACCCTCTTCGGCGACTGCGGGGATCCAGCACGCAGACTTATTTGCTTTGTGAGCGAAGTAGATATGCGAGTCGACTCCGTGACGCTCGCAAACAGCAGCAAAAGCATTCAAATTCTGGCGAAAAACCTGAGTATTTAGAACATGAAAAGGCCCTGCCGCTAGTGTGGCTAAACGAGTTAGTTCCGAGACGCCGTCACTTGGAATTGACAGTAAATCTTTCGCCCAGTCACGTTGTTTCGGGACCAGGGTCGAGGTCTTGGGCACAGAGGGTGTAGAAGCAAAAGTTTTATCGTTCACTTTTCATTTCCCGTAGTGCCGACAGCGAGCGTTACGACCATAGCGACACCTCCGTACCTCGCCCAGCAGAAAATGCACGAACCGCAAGTTCCTGAGCAACTGGAATATCCGTAATAATCATTCCCGTCGAGAATGCAAAAACTCGGTCAGTTTCATTCGTGCGCCCTGGGGCCTTTCGCGCGAGAATATCGGGTAGTGTTGCATCCAATTCCACTTCTTTGCCCTGGAGCAATCGCTGCCCAACTAGCTCGAACTGTCCGGCACTAGTAGCAATTACCCTGTCTGCAGCAGCAACAGCACCATCCGCAATTCCCTTGGAAGCAACAGAAATTAGCAGCCCACCTTCGGGAATCCATTCAGTTTGAATCGATGGGTGCCAGGCACGACCGGAAGCAACTACGGTGATATCGCTGCTTTGAACTGCCTTCATAACAGAAGCATCATCGCGTTCAACTAGTTCGATATTCCGCTCGGGAAACCAGTGATTAAGCGACTTCCGGCTTTTTTCTAATCCTCCCGGATGAGTTCCATGCAGCTGTAGTTTTTCGAGGCTCGGCACTGCTGTGACCAAGTAGGAAAGTGTGTTAACTGACTGAATCCCAGTGCCAAAAACAGTCACAGTCTTCGCATCAGCGCGTGCACATTCTCGCGCAATCAATGCTGTCGTAGCGGGAGTTCGCGAGGCTCCAACTTTTTGGCAGTCCATTAGCGCGTATGGCATGCCGCTTTCATCGTCGTAGAGACTAATGGTGGTGTAGTACTTATCTGGGTTGTCGCTTCCGTGGCGATAAGAGGTCTTGTATCCAACGAGATCACGGTTGGCATCAAAACCGAGCATCGAAAAAGCAATCGAGTCCCGGCTCTCAACCGGTAAGTCAATCATCATTTTTGTCGGGCACTGCGAGGAACCTTCCGCGAATGCCAAGTATCCATCTTCTACTGCACGGATAACCAGCGAAGGTTCGAGTTCGATATCTTCCAAGTCCGATCGGGTCAAAAGTCGAAGCTTTGGAGTTTTTGAATCAATCAATAGAAGTCCTTCAAGCAAGTAACGATTGATAGCCAACCATTCAACCAACAAAAGGAGAGCCTACACTACCTGTCATAGGTATGGCTACCCTAATTCCTATATTCTATCGGCGATCACAGGCAGTGAAGGTTCAATGACTCCAAGCTGGGCGCTAAGCAATATCGCTACTCTAAGGCGAGGACGCCGTCGCACACGGCGGCGAGAAGCCTGTGTTCATGGCTAATCATGAGAACACCGCCGCCAGATACGGCGAAATCCCGGATGACCTCGACGATTGCCGCGGAGTTGGCGGCGTCGAGCATGGCGGTCATCTCGTCGCAGATGAGGTAGCGTGGACCGGCGGCCAGGGTGCGAGCGACTGCGGCACGCTGGAGCTGCCCGTCTGAGACCTGGCTAGGGAAGCGATCGAGAAGGTCCGGAGTCAGCCCAACGTTTCGGATGAGCTCGTCGATGTCCACACTTTTCCCGGTTCGCTGACCATCCCGCCGCCCTTGCCGCCCCTGTCGTGCGGCTGAGCGAATGGTGCGCCCCAAAGTCATCCGCGGGTCGCAGGACCTTCGGGGAGACTGAAACACCATCCCAATCTGGCCACGAACCCGCTGCCCGGCGCGGCTGCGCACAGCGCCGACCGGCACCCCGTCGCAGAAGCACTGCCCTAAATCGGGCACTTCCAGGCCTGCGAGGATACGGCCGAGCGTGGACTTGCCAGCCCCCGAAGGCCCACGAAGCCCGACGATCTGCCCTGGATCAACCCTGATGGAAACGTCCGATAAAACGACTCTCGCAGAGCCGTCCTTGGCGCCGAATGACTTCGACACGTTCTCGGCGACCAGCGCTTTGCCACTCGCCTGCGCGTCACAGCTCACCGAAGCCTGCTCACTCACCAACGCCTTACTCACCACAGCCTCCTCGTTCATTTCCCCGCCTCCTCGAGCCTGCGCGCGTAGCAATAGTCCTCGTCCAGGTTCGTCAAGCTCGGCACCACGCCGGGCATCGGCCGCATGCCGTTTTCGGGCAGCGCTGCGAGCAGGTCGCGCATGTATTCGCTGGCTGGGGCCTCAATCACCTGTTTTGCCGGTCCCGTCTCCTCAAGGCGCGATGCGTACATCACTGCAACTCGGTCGGCGATGCCGCTATCGCGCAGCTCGGAAATGTCGTGCGTAATTAGCATGACTCCCACACCACTGTCGGCGATTTGGCGAAGCATGCGCAGCAGGGCCATGGTCAGGTCGGGGTCGAGGGAGGCCGTCGGCTCGTCAGCAATCACCAGAGCAGGGTCGCCAGCCAGGGCGAATGCCACTGCTGCGCGCTGCGCCATACCCCCGGAAAGTTCGTGGGGATACAGCGCCGCGACCTCCGCATCCAGGCTGACTCGCCGCAGCATCTCCTCCACCGTGTGGTTGCGCCCCAGAACGGAAATTGTTTCTTTTAGCTGTGCCCCGACCGTGCGCACCGGTGTCAAAAACGTCGCCGCCGACTGCGGTACTAGCGCGATTTGCCGCCCCGCCAGCTCCTCGTCAGTGCGAGCAAGGCCCGCGCCGGTACGTCGCCGCGCCAGAATTTCGATGGGCTCGGCGTTCCTCTCCGCTTCTGCACCACTGTCAGCTGCCCCTTCGCGCGGATAGAAACGCACCTGCCCCTCTACTCTCGCGTGCGGCGGCAGCATGCCAACCACCGCCGAGGCAATAATCGACTTTCCGCAGCCCGACTCACCCACAACCGCGACGACCTCTCCCCTACCCACAGTCAGGGACACGCCCGTCGCGGCATGCACCACGTCACCACCGCGCAGGGGAATCCGCACTGTCAGTCTCTCAATGTCCAGCAGCTTCTCTCGCTTGCCGACGCCCTCCCGAGCACTCACACCAGCACCTCCTGTCCGGTCACCCGCTCCTTCAAATGCGTGCCGACGGCCGCAATACACAACGTTGTGGCGACGAGGAAAAACGAGGGAAACACCAAAATCCACCAATGGCCGAGAAGCAGGGCGCCCTCGGCGTCGGCAAGCAGAGTCCCGAGAGACGGCTTGTGCGGCGGCAGGCCCACCCCAAGGAAAGACAGCGTCGACTCGTGCCAGATTGCGTGCGGGATCAGCAAGATAAGGCCGACCAAGGACTGCCCCAGTGCCGCCGGAACAACGTGCCGAGCTAGCACGCGTGCGCGGCTCATTCCGGACAGGAGCGCGGCCTCGACGAACTCGGCGCCCCGCAGATGCAGCACGGACGCACGGACCGTTCGGGTGATGGTCACCCAGTGCGTCAGTACCAGGGAGATGATGATTGCGGGGACCGAGCCTCGGAAAAGGCTGACGATGAGCAGCCCCAGTAGCAGGTGCGGCAGCGCGTTGGTGACGTCGGCGCTGCGCATAATGACGCGGTCGACGCGCCCGCCGAGCATGCCTGCGGTAACGCCGAGGACGATACCGACGATCGCCGAGCACACTGCCGTGACCAGTGCAATGAAAAGGGAAATGCGCATTCCCGCAGCAACTCGAACGAAAACGTCGTGCCCCTTCGAATCGGTACCGAAGAAGTGCTCAGGCCCCGGGGCGACACCGGAATTGGCGAAGTCGGTGAGCACCAGGTCGGAGTCGTGAAACAGCGGAGTTAAAAAGGCGTAGGCAGCGATGAGGACCAGGCACGCCACGGCCACGACCGGGGCGACCGGCCTCTTTGTCGTTTTAAGCATCTGCATCCACCCGTGGGTCGAGGACGACGAAGGCGACGTCGGCAAGCAGATTTCCGAGCAGGACGATAGCCGTCGTCGCGATAGTGAGAATGCTCAGCAGCGGAAAGTCCAAGCTCTGAGCCGATTTGACCAGTGCGGTTCCGAGCCCAGGCCACGCGAAGACCGCCTCCACCAGTGTCGATCCGACGACCAGCTCAGACAGTCGCGCGCCGATGAGCGCGAGGAAAGGCGGCACTGCGGTCGGCAGGATATGGGAGAAAATAATCGTTCGGCGCGGAATGCCGCGGACCTGCGCTCCGGTGACCGCGCCGGAGTCCATGACCTCGACGATGGACTCACGCAACGACAGCACCAGCCACGGCACCTGCGTAATCGCAAGAACGACAGCTGGCAGCGTAAGGTGCGCCACCGTAGAGGAGAAAGTCACGGGCTCGCCCGGGTAGGTCAGGCCTCCGGTGGGAAATAGCTTCCAGGCCAACGCAAAAAGGCCGAGGCCGCCGAGTGCAACGACGAAGGGCGGGGTCGCCTGAATCACCGTCGAGATCGACAGGACTAGCCGGTCTAGCACTCCCCCGCGCCGCACCGCAGCCCACAGTGCCAGAACGAATGACAGCGCGATAGCTCCGGCAAGTCCGCAGGCGCCGAGCAGCATCGTCCACGGCAGACGCTCGGCGAGCACCTGCGTCACCGGCTGTGAGTAGGACCTCGAAATGCCAAGGTCGCCCACCGCCAGGCCCTGCAGCCACACCAACCACGACTCCCACCAGGGCCTATCCAGCCCCAACTGGTGAGAAATCGAGACTCTCTGCGCTTCGGTCAGGTTGCCCGCCTGACCTTTGAGATACGCATCCAAAGGGTCGAAGGGGCTCACCGCCGCCAGCGCGAACACTGCTGCCGTCACCGCCACAACGATGGGAACGGCTACCAGCACTCGCCTCACGACGATTCCTGCGACCTGCCGTTTCCGGCTCTTGAAACGGGGTTGATGCTCAGAGGGGTGTAGACGCGGGTGTGAGTGCGGGCGCGAGCGAGGGTGAGGACGTGGGTGTGGCTCGGCTTTTGTCATTTACTTGTGCCATGCCCCCAGGTTGAACCACGGGCCGAAGTTCAGGCCGTGGGCATGGGGCTCAAGGATGGCATCCGGGTGCGTGTAGCCACGGTCGCGCTCGACATAGACATGGTCAACGTAGACCAGCTGCAGCATGGCGGGCTTTTCGGCGTAGAGCTTCTGAATCTTACGGTAGAGCTCGTCTCGCTTGGCCTGGTCCGCTTCGACGCGCGCCTGGTCGAGCAGCTTGTCGATCTCCGGGTTGACGTAGTCGGAGCCGTTATCCCACTTGGCACCGGCACCCGGCTCAGCGTACTTGGAGTGCAAGATTGAGTAGATCTGGCCGTCGACGGAGTACGGGGTACCGCCTCCTCCCAGCATGACCGGGGTCTTGGCGTAGTCCTCGCGGGTGACAGACTTGGAATCACGGGCGACCGGATTGACCTCAATGCCGACCTTCTTCAGGTCGGAGGCTGCGGCCAACGTCAGGTCTGTGCGGGCGTGATCGCGGTTCGGGAAGTAGATGACATCGAACGCGGCGCGCTGGCCGTCCTTGACGCGGATGCCGTCCGAGCCCTTCTTCCACCCGGCGTCGTCGAGAAGCTTCTCGGCCTTCGCGGTGTCGTGCTTGATCTCGGCGGTCGGGTCGTAGGCGTCGCCGTAGAAGTCCGCGAGGAAGGTGGAGTTCGGCTTCGCGTGGCCCTTCATCACGTCTTTCGCCATGGCCTCACGGTTGACAGCCAGGTTGACCGCATTGCGGATTGCCTGGTCACCGGTGACCGGGTTGCCCGCTGGAAGGGTGATTCCGCGCCAGTCCGCCGAATGCGCCGACTCGACCTTGAATCCCTCCTGGCCTTCAAATTCCTGCGCCAACGCCGGCTCCATAATGGTTCCGTCGCCCTCGCCGCCGCGCAGCTGCTGAGCACGGGAGTTTTCGTCCTGATTGACTCGGTAAATGACTTTCTTCAGCTCAGGGGCCCCGCCGTGATAATCCTCGCGGGCCGTGAAGATGGCCTCGTCGGCACGCAAAGATTCGAGCTTGAACGGGCCAGTTCCCACGGGCTTGGTATTGAGATCTGAGTCCTCGGCGGGCTTCAAATCATCGAAGTTGAAGGCCTCCGACGGGGCGATGCCGTTGAGGAGCTGGTGATCGAATTCCGCGTACGGGATATTCAGCTCGAAGACGACCTTGTCTCCGTCGGCGTGCACCTCATCGAGCATTTCCCAGTTCGGAGCCTCAGAGGAGGCCGAGCGCTCGTCGAGGATGGCCTTGTAGGTCGCCACGACGTCCTCCGGCCCGAAGGTGGTCCCGTCGGAGAAGGTGATTCCGTCCTTGATTGGAACGGTCCACGTTTTGTTGCCATTGCTCGGCTCGGCGGGGCCGGAGGCTAGCAGAGGCTCAAAGTCGACGGGCTTCGTGGAGGTGTCACCCGACACCGGCTTGAGCCGGAAAAGGCCCTCGTAGACCGGGGAATCGCCGGACCTGCTGTAACCAGCAACCGGGTTGTATCCGCCGGTTTCGTTGTTATCCAGCAGGACCAGGGTCTGCTCGGCGCTGGCGCCGGAGTCCCCGGCGGCACCGGAGGCGGACTTATCATCGGGGTTCGAACAGGCGGTCAACCCGAGGCCACAAATCGCAAGTGCAGAGACCGAGACAGCCAGGGTTCGCCCCGTGCGGGTAGAAAACATTTACTCCCCTTTATTGAAGGATAGGCACAACTAAGTAGTAACCGTTTTCATTATCTACTCATTGGAAACTTTATTTCAATGGTTCAAAATCTTTTCTTCTTGTTGCGCAAATGTTTAGAACCCAGGTAAAAGGCAGAAAAATCCCGAAGACCTGGTACGACGATGGCGGCAACACATAAGTGCTGCCGCCATCGACTCCCCCCATATTCGCTTATAAAGCGCTACGCTACCTTCGTAACCTCAAAACGCTGCTCCGGGTGGACGTAGGCCTCCTGCGCACGAACGAGCTCCAGCTCGCCAGAGCCGGACTCGTGCGTGACCTTTAGCAGCTCAAAGATGCTGGCCGCGGTGTTGCCCAACGCGACCGACAGGTCACCGTCAATACCGCGACCGCGCAGCAGGTTGCCCGCAAACAGCGCAGCCGTGACATCGCCGGAGCCGTTGCGCTTTAGCGGCAAGTATGGCGTCGCCACCAGCCATGCGCCCGAGCCGTTGACGGCGAGCATCTCAATCTCGCCCTCCTTGCGCTCCGGACGCAGCACGCTGGTGACCAGCACGGCCTCCGGGCCCATCTCACGAGCAGCATGGGCTGCCGCAATGGTGGACTCCAGGTCGCCGACCTCGCGGCCCGTTAGGTATCCCAGCTCAAACTGGTTCGGCGTGATCACGTCTGCCACCGGCACGACCTTGTCGCGCAACAGCGGCGGAATGTCATCCGACACGTGGCAGCCGCTCTTAGCATTTCCCATCACTGGGTCACACGAGTAAATGGCCTTCGGGTTGCGCTCCTTGGCCAGCGCCACGGCCTCGATGATGACATCCGCAATATCGCTACCGCCCTGGTAGCCGGAGATAATCGCGTCGACGTCGTCAAGCTTGCCCAGCTCATCGATACCCTTGATGACCTCACGCACATCCGTGGCCGGAATCATCGGGCCGCGCCACTGGCCGTAGCCGGTGTGGTTGGAGAAATCGACGGTGTGGACCGGCCACACTTCAAAACCTGCGCGCTGCAGCGGGAAAACAGCAGCGGAGTTACCCACATGGCCGTAGCTCACATGCGACTGGATGGACAGGATCGAGGGCACGCGGTTGAACTCCGCGACGGCTTCAGCTGCCTTTTCGGTAGGGGCCTGATTTTCGCTCATTCCTCTATATTGCAACGAATGCGCGAAAATCCCATATTCCCCTAGTAGGAGCTGGGTCGGCGCCTGCTGGCTTTGAGCTCAGAGCGGCGTTGCTTCTGCGCTTTACGACGCGCAATCGAGGCCCGACTCGGTCGAGTCCGCCGGCGCCTCGGAGGCGGTGGCTGCACGGCTTCTCGGATGAGATCTGCCATGCGACGCCGGGCTTCCGCGCGGTTGCGTACCTGGGAGCGCTGCGTGGTAACCGACACGGTGAGTGTCGTGCCATCGAGTCGGTGGCTGAGGTTCTGGAGAGCGCGGCGGCGGTAGACGTCGGAAAGCACGCTGAGCTCGGCGATATCGACCGATAGCTGCACCTTGGAATCCGTGGTGTTAACGCCCTGACCGCCCGGCCCTCCGGAGCGCGCGAAGCGTTCGGTGAGCTCCGCCGCGGGGATGACGAGGCCCTTTGGGATGCCGGGACCTGGTGGGATGTTCAGGGGTTTCATGGTGGCCAGTGTAGAGGGCGCGTTTGTAATCAGGGCGCGTTTCCTCTAATCCGCGGTTAAACAACAAATACTCACCTAAGCTGGCAAATAACACTTATCCACTTATAAAAACAGCAAGAAAAGGCAGGATTGAGACACCATGGCCACTTCTGATTCCCCGTCCATTTTCATCTCCGGCGGCGCGCAGGGCATTGGCCGCGCGGTGGCCGAGAAGTTCCTGGCTGCAGGCTGGACCGTCGGCGTCTACGACATCAATGAGGATGCCCTGGCGAAGCTCAAGGCTGAGCGCCCGGAGGTAATCGTCGGCAAGCTGGACGTGACGGACTTTAAGCAGTGGGAGGACGCGCTTGCGGACTTCACCTCCCACACCGGCGGCAAGCTGACGGTGCTGGACAATAACGCGGGCATCATCGGCGATGGCGATATCACTGACCAGTCACCGGAGATTATCCGCGCGCAGGTGGACATCAACTGCACCGGCCTGACACTGGGCGCGAAGGCGGCGCACCCGTACCTGAAGCGCACTAAGGGGTCTCACCTGGTCAACATGGGTTCGGCTTCGGGCATTTACGGCCAGCCGCACATCGCGCCGTACTCCGCGTCGAAGTTCTACGTCTCTGGTCTGACGCAGGCTCTGGATCTGGAGTGGCGCAAGGACAAGATCCGCGTCGTCGCAATCATGCCGCTGTGGGCGAAGACCAAGCTGGCGGACGTTTCCGCCGGTTCCACCCGTCGTCTTGGCGTGCGCATTACGCCGAACCAAGTCGCTGATGCTGTGTGGAAGGCAACGCACCCGCAGAACTTCATTGAGCGCCAGCGTCACTTCTACTCGGTGTCGGCGGCAGACTTTATCCTGCGCTACCTGGGCAAGATTGGTCCGCAGTTCCTTTCCCGCCCGGTTAACGCAATCATCGCGGGTTAAGAGGCAAACTAGACCTATGCTCTTCGATCAACTCCCGCGCGACGATGCCCGCATCACGCCGGGAGTTGTTCATTTGCCAGGATGGCTTCCCCTGGACCGGCAATCGGGCATCATCACGCAACTCCGCGACATCGCCCGCGACGTTGCCGGCACTCCCCTGGCCATGACTCGCCCGCAGCTCAAAAGTGGTCAGATGCAGGTCTTTATGCTGCATCTCGGCCGCATGTGGGCCACCAATCCCTACCGCTACGTCACGCACGCAGGCGGCGTTCGCGTCCCGCCCGTGCCTGACAACCTGCTACAGCTCGCTACCGAAGCACTCGGCGCTGCCGCGCTTTACGACGAATCCCTCAGCCAGTGGCCCACCACTTTTCGGCCCGACATGGCGTTGGTCAACTACTACCCGCCCGGGGCCACCATGGGGATGCACCAGGATCGAAACGAAAACTACCCTGCCCCGATTGTGTCACTCTCTATCGGCGATGAGGCTCTGTTCCGCATTGGCGGGACTGAAAACCGCAACAAACCCTGGGATGACGTGACTCTCGCCAGCGGGGATGTGATTGTGTTTGGTGGTCCGAAGCGGCTTGCGTTTCATGGTGTGCCCAAGACTCGTCGCGGCACTTTGCCGGAGGGGTGCGGGCTTAAAGAGGGCCGCATCAACATCACATTCCGGCAAGTGGAAAACTCACACTAAACCGCGCAAGCCACCGACCGCTAGCCTAGACACATGCAGCGCACCGCTTCCTCCATGCACGCACAGCCTGCCACCGCGCAGACCCCTGCCCCACTCGACTGGCGCAGCCGGGTACGTTTCTTTGTCGGCTCGTTCCCAACTGCCGATCTCGCTATTGCGACTGCTTTCCTGCTGTGCTGCTGGTTGAGCATGACGCCGCTACTTACTTATGGCCCGAGCTTTACTTATGTCACCAATGTGATTCTGTCCGCGATGATTGCCGGGGCCGCAGCGTTTCGTCGTAAAGCAGTGCGTGCATCGTTTGTGGTTACGTACAGTGCCCTAGCGGGTCTCGCCCTGCTGGTGTGGTTATCCCCTGTAAACCTTGGGCTCGACCCTATTATTGTTGCTGCCCCACTATCACTATGGGCCGTGACCAGGTGGGAACCGAATCGCACCTGGGGCATCGTTGGGCTGTTTTTGGGGTTGATTGGCAGCTTCCTCAACCCGGCAGTTCCTGCCTTCGGCTTTACCCCGGAACGACTATTGGTCTTCGGACTACCGGCGGTGCTTATCACGGCGAGCGCGTACGCAGTGCCACTATGGCTGCGCATCAACGCCGAGGAACATGCCGCGGAGTTGGAGAACGTCGTGGCGCTCAACAAGCTGGAGTTGTCCAGGGAGCTTCACGACGTCGTGGGGCACGGACTCACCTCTATTAAGGTTCAGGCCCAAACCGCTCTGTACCTGGCGGAGATGGATGGCTCACGAGCGGAATCCGCTGCTGAAAAGACCACGCTGGAAGGTATTGCCCAGACCGCAGACCAATCGTTGCGGGATGTGCATGCGCTTGTCGATGCGCTACGTGATGGCGGCGAGATTAGCGCTGACCCGAATGAGATTCCGCGTCTGGTTGCGGCAGTTTGTCCGCCGGGTCGCGATGTTTCGGTGACTCTGCCGGAGTCTTATGAGGACCTGGCGGATTGGCCACTCGCGAAGCGACTGACTCTGGTGCGGGCAGTGACGGAGTTGGCCGCGAATATGGCCAAGCACTCATCGGGTGATGGTCAGCTGGCACTGACAATCGATCCACCTGCCGACGCTGATGACAGTCCGGCGCGGGTTCATTTGGTGACTGCAAATCGGGCTGAGAGCGATACCTTGGAACCCAGGAAGCGAGCTGGCGCTGGCCTGATTGGTCTGGATGAACGCGTGGCGCAGCTCGGGGGCGAGATGACTTATGGTGAAAGCGACGGCATGTTCCGCGTCAGTATTCGGCTGTAAGCGGTTCGACCGAAGCAGGGCTGACTGTCGATCCTGTCGAGAAAGACGAGCAATGGGTGTAATTCGAGTATTAGTGGCTGAAGATCAGGCTCTGATTCGGCAGTCTTTCGCGCAGCTTATTGATGCCCACCCGCAGATGAAAGTCATTGGTGCCGTGGGCGATGGAGCCGAGGCTGTGCGTATTGCCTCCGGTGCGGATGTTGTCGTCATGGACATTCGTATGCCTGTGATGGACGGTATCGAGGCCACACGGCAGATTGTGCAAGGCGTGCCGTCCGGAGGTGCGACTCGCACATCCACTCCGAAAGTCCTGGTGCTGACCACTTTCCGCGAAGAAAACCTGGTGCTCGGCGCTTTAGAAGCTGGGGCCGCAGGCTTTTTGCTCAAAGACTCCAATCCCCGTGAGCTGCTTTCGGCCATCATGCGTATCCACCGTGGTGAAGGAGTCATCGATCCGAAGGTGACGCCGATGGTGTTGCGGCATGTTTCACCGCGCGCACCGCACTCAGGACAGCCAGCGAGAGCATTCTCGACACATGGCGCTGACCCAGACCCCACTCACACAGGAACCCAATTCACACCCCGCGAACAGGAGATTTTGAACCTCGTCTGCCAAGGGCTTTCCAATGACGAAATTGCTCGCAGGTTGGTTGTCGCCACGACGACAGTGAAAACCCATGTGAAATCCCTGTTGACCAAGACAGGCTCACGCAGTCGCGTGGATCTTGTCATTTGGGCTGCGAAAAACGGGCTGCTGTAGCTTCTCCTCGCTGGTACCGTCATCCTCGCTATCGCCTCCTCCCTAGGGAGGATATTTCCGCCACCTCATCCTCAGGGAGGGCGCGAACCGTGCCAAACACTCCTATTACTTAAGGCATGAACGCACCAACCCCCACCTCAGGCCCTTCCGCAGACGCCGCCGCTCCCCTCCTCCAGCTGCGCGGCATCACTGTCTCCTACGGCAAGAACGAACCTGTCCTGAACGGCCTCGATATGAACGTCCGCGCCGGCGAGGTCTACGGGCTATTGGGACTCAACGGCGCAGGTAAATCCACGTTGATGAGCACGGTGCTTGGGCTAATTCCCTACTCCGGTGAAATCAGCATCGCGGGACACCCGTGGTCCGTTGTCGACCTGGACCGCATCGGCGCCTCCATCAATGGCCCGGCGTTCTACCCACAGCTCTCAGCCACCGACAATCTCAAAGTGCACGCACATCTGACCGGCACGGACAAGAGCCGTATCGCCGAAGTCCTCGACTTGGTCGGGCTTCATGCTGGTAACAAGCGTGGCCGCGCTTTCTCAACGGGCATGAAGGTTCGTCTTTCCCTGGCGATGGCGCTGCTCACCGACCCCGACATTGTGCTTCTCGACGAGCCCACCAACGGCCTCGACCCCGAAGCTATCGTGGGCCTGCGCACCTTGTTGCGAAATCTTGCCGCTAGTGGCAAGGCCGTCGTGGTGTCCTCCCATCAACTCGGAGAGGTCGAGAAGAGCGTTGACCACCTTGGCGTCCTTGCTGGTGGCCGACTGGTCTACGAAGGCCCGCTGGCTGACTTTGCGGCTGCTGGTCAATCCCTCGAGCAAGCTTTCTTCACCGCAGTAGGTGTTGCCCGATGAGCACTCAACCGCACACGCGCACTCTTAACACGCGCACCGTTCCTGCCCGCCGCTACTTCCGCGCCGAGCTACTGCGGGCAAAGTGGTCACTCACCATGTTTCTTCCCATCATCATGGTGGCAATCGCTCTGGTCAGCATGGTCTTTTCTAGAGGCGTTGACGCCACCGCCATGGCGAGCGCCCACATCTACTCGCTTATCCTGCTTCCTCCCCTGGCTGCTATTACGTCCGTCATCGGCCAAAACCGTGAAGAAAAACTCCGCCAAGGCGGCCTAATCTGGCGCAATATCTCGGGCACTCGAGTGCTCCTTGCCCGCGCAGCCACTGTCATTGCCTCCGCGGCCCTCGGTCACGCATTGATGGCTGCACTCCTTGCCCGGAGCGTGAGCACCGCATTGCAATTCACGCTCTTTAGCACGTTGTCATTCTTCGTCTTCTGGACATTCGGCCTTGCCCTATGGCGCCTTGTGCCACGCGCAGCTCTCTTCCTCGCTCCGCTCGCTTCCATCGCTTGGGCCATCGCAGGAACACTGGACGCCATGAGCCCAAACTGGAAAGTTCTCCCGTGGACCTGGGCAATCCGCCCAACGTTACCTATCCACGGAGTGCAGGCTAATTCCATCTCGGCTCCCGCCGACAGCGAGATCTGGAACATCGCCATCCTGCCGCCCGCGTTGCTGCATTTACTCCTCGGGCTAGGTCTATTTGCCATCGCATTGCTTGCGCACGGAAAATCTCTCAGCTTGCCGACGGGCCGGGAACGCAGCACTTCGTCGTTAAGCCATGGCATGAGCGCGACCCTTCCCTGGCGCACCTGGTGGAGTCTCGCAGCGCTGATGCTTGCCGGACTTGCGGTCGTGCGTGTGGTGTGGAACCCGGAGTATGCGCTGGGGCTGCTGAGTTTCGTCTGCGTGCCGACGGCTGCAACCGTGGTCGCCATCATGACCTGGACCTCGCAAGCTGATGCCTGGCCAGCGCTGATGTATCGGCGTGCGCGACGGAGCATCACACTCCGACTGTTTGCTTTGGATATGGCGTTTCTCGTGCCGGTGCTCGTGGTTGCGGTGATTATCAGTGGCGCGGGCGGCCAGACCAATAGCCAGACGGGCATTAACCCCTGGCCGTACCAGGCGGTCATCGCGTCTCTTGTGGCCGCGATGATAGTGGCCGTGACCGGCTTAATTGCGCGTCGAAGTGTGGCGGCCGCAATCTTTGTCTCGGTCGCGCTCGGCGGTTGGGCGGTGATGGTTGGCGGTGATGTCCTCAGCGCCTCACCGTTGTGGTGGACCTCGGAATGGGGATGGACTTGGGTAGTCCGTGATTACCCCGATCGGTGGCCAGTGATGGTTCTCGTGTCCGCCATTGTGATGGCGGCGTTCGTGGCTTGGGCTCGGGCGACATCATTGAAAGCGATCCGATCCCAAGACTGACGGCGGCGCTACGAGCAGCCCACCTACTCCTCGATCGCCTCGCGGACCTCTTCGACACTGAGGTTGGAGTCTTCAATCTCCTCGCGGGCCTCCTTGTTCCGGCCACGGCGGACCAGGCGGAAGATGCGCTTGCGGCGGGAAGTCTCTTCACTGATGCGCTCGCGGCCGCGCAACCAGGCAACAAGCATGACAGTAATGAGCAGCAGACCGATGTAGCCCAGGATTGGGTAGACCCAACCGATTAGGTTCTGGAAGCCCATGAAGCTCAAGGCGAAACCGAGCAAGACCAGCGCGACGTAGACAATCTTGAATTTTTCCGGGTGATTTGCGGTGACGCGACGCCCCAGTGCGTAGAACATGCCAAGTGCCGTGTTGAAGATCATGCCAAGGATTACCACGGCCATGGCCTGGCCCAGCCACGGGTGCAGTCGATTAATGACGGTGAGCATTGGCACGGCATCGGTGGCGACAGTACCAACAGTGTGGAACAGCGTGATGGTGGTAATCAGCAGCATCGCGGAGTAAATCAAACCACCGGTAAACCCACCGGCTCCAGCGGCGCGGGGATTGAACAGGCTACCGCCAATAACAATCGCCATGGAAACCGCAACCATCAGGTTAAAACCAACATAGTTCACTGCGGCGACAACCCAGTTCGGCAGGGTAGTCGGGACTTCCGCAACGGCAGCTGCCTGCTCCGCGGCCGGGGTGGCATCGGTGAACGCCAGCGTATAAACACTGGCCAGCAGGATAAAGCCGACGATAAACGGCGTGATGGAACCGATCACTGTGGTCACTCGGTCAACATCGAGGAAACCGGCTGCAATGGTCACCAACACCATGATTACGGCACCGATCCACACAGGGATGCCCCACTGCTGCTCCATGTTGGCACCGGCACCGGCGAACATGACGAACCCGGTGGCGAAGAGCGTGATAATCACGCCAATGTCCAGTACTCGCGAGAAGATGGGGTGCGATACGCGTCGGAAAACTTCGCCGTGCTCGCTGGCCTGAAAATAGCTTCCCAGCTGCAAAATGATCATCGCCATCAGGCTCATGATTACCGCTGAGAGAACGGCACCCCAGACACCATTGATGCCAAAGGCGACGAAGTATTGCATGATTTCCTGACCCGTCGCAAAGCCCGCGCCGACGACCACGCCGACGAAGGCAAATGCAACGCGCAGTACTTGCTTCACCACAAGGGTTCACTCCTATTCGACTATCGGATTAATATAACCACCTTACTTTTCTCAGTGAGTTTTACTAATCGCAATTAAGCGTTCTACGAAGTTTCGCCTTTAAATTCCGCAGGCCACGCCGGTCGAATGCACTGGGCAGTAGCCGTTCGGATTCTTAAACAAGTACTGCTGATGCTCATCCTCAGCCCGGTAGTACTCCCCTGCCGGGGTCTCCGCGAGTGGCTTAATCTCCGTGGTGATGGGACCCAGGCCAGCGTCGGCAAGCTTCGGCGCGTACGCATCGGCGATCTCCTGCGCCCGGCGCGCCTGCTCGGGCGTCTTCGTGTAAATCGCGGAACGGTATTGCGTGCCGACGTCATTGCCCTGGCGGTAGCCCTGCGTGGGATCGTGGGCCTCGAAGGCCTTGGCGATCAGCTGGTCGAAGCTAATCTGCTCCGGGTCGTAGACGACCTCCACAATCTCGGTGTGGTTGGTGCGTCCGGTGCAGGACTCGCGGTAGGTGGGATTCGGCGTCATGCCCCCGGCGAACCCGACCGATGTGCTGAGCACGCCCGGTGTTTCCCAAAACAGCTTCTCAGCACCCCAGTAACAGCCAATCCCGATGTAGACGACCTCCTGGCCTTCCTCCCATGGGCCGGTGATCGGCGTGCCGAGCACCGCATGCGGCTTCGGATTTTCCAACACCGGGTGCGAGCCGCCCTTTAGCGCCTCATCTTCCGGCACCAGCTCCGCTGATCTACCAAAAATCCAACCCATCTTCGACGCCTTTCTATCTATGACTGTCTTTGGTCTGCGCAACGCGCCCGAGGCCACGATTGTTCCGACCTCGCCACCAGAAACTACGGAATAACACCGACTATGGTTTGGGTTGTGCGTACGCTCAGCCTGCTTTCCATCAATCCCCACAACCCGACCGCCATCCTGCCCGACCTCCGCGCTGCGCTGGACGGTGAGGTCTCTCTTCTTCCCGTTCCGCTTCACGACGGCACGCGCGCCTCAATCTTGCGGAACTCGCAACGCGCAGGTGAGCCAATTGATGAATCCATCGCGCTTGTTGTCGGCACCTCCGGTTCCACCGGCACACCGAAGGGTGCACAGCTGACGGTGGATAACTTGGTCTCCTCTGCTACCGCTACACATCAGTGGCTCGGCGGTGAAGGGCAGTGGCTGCTGGCGATGCCGGCCTACCATATCGCTGGCCTGCAGGTTCTCATTCGTTCGCTGCTCGCGGGCACGAATCCGGTGTGTGTGGATGTGACCGACGGTTTTGATGTGGCCGCATTCGCCGACGGCGCCGAGGCCCTCACCAGCGACCGTGCCTACACCTCGCTGGCTCCGATGCAGCTGGCCAAGGCCATGGAAGAACCCTTTGGCGCGGCAGCCCTGCGCCTGTTTGATGCTGTCCTTGTCGGCGGCGCAGCCTTGAACCCGCAGGTGGCAGCGCGCGCCGAAGAACTCGGCATCAACGTCGTGACCACCTATGGTTCCTCCGAGACAGCCGGCGGCTGCGTCTATGACGGCCAGCCCATCGAGGGTGCACAGGTCGCCATCGAAAATGGTCGCGTTTGGCTGGGCGGACCGATGATCGCGCACGGTTACCGCAATGCGCCCGGTCACGAGGCTTTCCATAAACCAGGTTGGTTCGCCACCTCCGATGCGGGCGAGATCCGCGATGGCCGACTAGTCATTACGGGACGCCTGGACACCATCATCGACTCCGGCGGGTTGAAGCTGCACCCCGAAGTCCTCGAACGTGAACTGCTCGCCATCGATGGAGTTACGGGAGCCTGCGTGGTCGGTGTGCCACACCCACGGCTCGGCCACGCTATCGTCGCAGCGTATGAAGGCACCGCTGAGCTCGGCGATGTCATGGACGGGCTCGGCGATGCTGAAGACGCCGGGCGAATCAATCACTGGATGATTCCCAAGGACCTGCGTCGCGTGGAGGTCCTGCCACTGATTGGTCCGGGCAAGGTCGACCGGAAGAAAGTCGCGGCGCTCTTTTAGCTCATTCAGACACGCATTAGTTCAAGGCATTTGGTGTCACGTCCTATTATTAATTCATGTCTGAAGCACCAAAGAGTCCTGCAACGGCGTCGTTAAGCGATTGGCTGGAAGGCGCGCGCCCCCATACCTGGGCGAATGCGTTTGCGCCGGTCATCGTCGGTGTCGGAGCGGCATCGACGCACGCGCCGATTATCTGGGGACGTGCGGTGCTCGCGCTGGTTGTCGCGTGGGCGTTGATTGTGGGCGTGAACTTCGCCAACGACTACTCCGATGGCATCCGCGGCACTGACGATGACCGCTCGGGCCCGCTGCGCCTGACGGGTTCTGGTCTGGTCGAGCCGAAGGTTGTGAAGTACGCGGCGTTCGGTTCCTTTGGTGTCGCCGGTCTTGCCGGTGTGGCGCTGTCCCTGATGAGCGCGTGGTGGCTCATTCTGGTCGGTGCACTGTGCATCGCGGCTGCGTGGTTCTACACCGGCGGTAAAAATCCCTACGGTTATCGCGGACTTGGCGAGGTCTCGGTCTTCGTCTTTTTCGGTCTCGTCGCGGTGCTCGGCACGGAATTCACCCAGACGGGCTCGCTGTCTTGGGTCGGCCTGGCCTGCGCAATTGGTATTGGTTCGGTGTCTTCTGCCGTGAACCTGGCGAACAACTTGCGCGACATCCCCACCGACGCCGCTACCGGCAAGATCACCTTGGCAGTTCGCCTGGGCGACTTCCGCACCCGCATCGTCTGGCAGATTCTCTCCCTCATGCCCGCGCTGGCCAGCAGCTTTATCGCTTTCTGGCGCCCATGGGCGCTGGTGGGTCTGCTCATCGTGCCGCTGTGGGTGAAGGCCTCCGAGCCAATTCGCATGCATAAGAAGGGCAAGGAGCTCATCCCGGTACTGGGGCTTACCGGCAAGATGATGCTTGCCTGGTCCGTCATTACGGCACTCGCACTCGCGCTCAGCTAGGGGGTACCGATGGACTTCCGCACACTGACGCACAAGGCGCTTGACGACGTCCAGGAGGCCGCAACCCGAGTTGGCGACACAGCAGCCAAGGCTCCAGCTTTCGCCCGCAGCGCTGCTCTGCGTTTGACCAAATCGGGACGCCGCCGACTGGCGCTGGAGCACGGTGCGCTGCATTCGCAGACCCGTGAACCGGGACTCACCGATCTCACGTCAACCGGCGTGGTGCATATCAAGACCGCACCGGTCACGGCCGAGATTGCGGCCAAGGACGACGAGCGGAAGGCCAGCGACAAGCCGGATGCTGTCACCACCGATATTCCGGTGCACTGGTACGAGGTTGAACCTAGCGAACCCGCCAAAGAACCCGTGACCATCGTCTTCGTCCACGGCTTCACCCTGGCTGGTGAGTCCTGGTACCGGCAGTTCAACGCGCTGCGCAAGTCGCACCCGGAAGCACGCCTGTTGACTATGGATCTGCGCGGCCACGGCCTGACCGGAGCGGTTCCGGCTTCACTCTGCACGGTCGAAGGGGCTGCGGCCGATGCGCTGGCCGTGATCGCCGAGCGTGCCGCGACCGGAAAACTCATCGTGGTTGGGCATTCGCTAGGCGGTTTGATTGCACTGCACATGGTGCGGGCTGCCGAGGAAAGCATTCGCCGTCGGATAGCAGGCGTAGTGTTGATTTCCACGTCTATCGACAAGCTGGCCGCCCAGGGTGTGCCGCAGATTCTGGCGTCCCCGGTGGCGGATGCGGCGCGCAATGCAATTGAGTCCTCGCCGAAGGAGATTCGCAAGTTCCGCGAGGCAATCGCGTCACTGATGGCGCCGTCGTTGGCGGTGGCGGTGTTCGCCCGGCGCACGGACTACGAGATCATCGAGTTCCACGCGGCCATGATTAATGAAACACCGCTGGAAACTTTCGTGGGATATCTCGACGACCTGCAGGATCACGACGAGTTCGCATCCGGGCCTTACTTGGAGGGCTTGCCAGGAGCGGTACTGGTGGGCACGAAGGACGATGTCACTCCGCGCAAGCAAGCAGACCTAATTATGGAAAAGTGGCCGGACGCCGAACTGGTTGAAGTCGACGGGGCCGGCCACATGTTGCCGCTCGAGGCTCCGGAAGCGGTGAACCGGGCTATCGAGCGGGCCCTGGAGAAGGTGCGCTAGTTTTCCTCGCGATCCTTAATCTGCTGCGCAATGTATTCCTTGTGCGCGCGGCGGTTCTCCGACCACACTGCAACAGACTCATTGGCCTGGACGCGCAGCTTCGGGAACACAAAAACCGACAGCGGCATCGCAATAATCAGTGCGAACACAGCCGTAATTGCAGCCGGAATCTGCACATTAACGAGGTAGATAATCACGAGCAGAATGAAGAACAGCACTAGGAATAGCAGCAGACGAGCAAGGCCGTACCAGAACAGCCCCTTCATGGCATTGCCGCGACCAGCATTCTTGGTCACCGGAGCTGCTGGCATCTGAGCCTCAGAAGCCAACTTGTCCTGCTCTGCTGGATTGGTCATTAAACCCTCACCTCTACGTGTTACGCCTGTGCTGTGCCCGGGCGTTGCTAGCGTCCATGGCTGTTCGTGTCCAACGTTCCTTTGTACCCTAACGAACTCTGTACGCCGTACCGCATGCAGTGCGATACCCCTCGTGGGCACTACGGGACTCGTTGCGTATTCTAGTCGGTAAATCCAGGAGGTTAGCTATTACATGGGTCGGCTCATTCTGCTGCTGTTCATCATCCTTGTCGTAGTCATGCTGTGGAAGGCATTTGGCCCCGGCAGTCGCGGCAACGGCATGCGACGTATTTCCGCTCCGCAACCGGAACCCCGTCCGCTCGCTCCCGACGATGATCCGGAGTTTCTCTGGAAGCTCAAGAAGGCCGAATTCGATCGCCGTAAACGTGAGCAGGAGCTGCAGGAGCGGCGCGAACGGGAGCAGGACGACAACCCCGATAATCCCGGCGAAACTGACTAAACGTCCTTGCCACGCAGCAACAACTGCTGTAGATATTCCCCGTAGCCACTGGCGCTGAGGGCGTCGGCACGCGCGCTAAGCGCAGCATCGTCAATGAATCCCATGCGCCACGCCACCTCTTCCGGCGAGCCAATCTTTAGCCCCTGCCGCTGCTCAATCGTGCGCACGAAATCACCCGCGGCCATCAGATTGTCCACCGTGCCCGTGTCCAGCCATGCCGTGCCGCGCGGCAGCACCTCTACCTGCAGTTTCCCGCGCTCCAAGTAGGCGCGGTTAACATCCGTGATTTCCAATTCGCCGCGTGACGACGGTTGCAGCGAGCGAGCTATCTCAACAACCTCGGCATCATAGAAGTACAAACCAGGCACCGCGAAATGGCTGCGTGGTTTCTTCGGTTTCTCCTGGATCGCCACGGCTTTGCCGCTTTGGTCGAAGTCCACGACTCCATAGGCTGTGGGATCTGCGACCCAGTAGGCGAAGATCGCTCCGCCATCGACGTTATGGAAGCGGCGCAGCTGCGTGCCCAAGCCAGCACCGTAAAAGATGTTGTCGCCGAGGATGAGGGCAACGGAGTCATCGCCGATGTGGTCCGCACCGATGATGAACGCTTCAGCGAGACCACGGGGCTCGTCTTGGGTGGCAAAGGTGAGGGTGAGGCCCCACTGCGAGCCGTCGCCAAGCAAGCGTTCAAACTGCGGGGCATCATGTGGCGTGGTGATGACGAGGATGTCCCTGATTCCCGCTAGCATCAGCGTGCTCAGCGGGTAGTAGATCATCGGCTTGTCATAGACGGGAACCAGCTGCTTGCTTACGCCAAGTGTGATGGGAAACAGCCGAGAGCCCGTACCACCTGCGAGGATGATGCCCTTCATAGTGCTCGCGCCTTTCTGCCTTACTGCCCGGCCGCTTCGTTGGCGATTGCCCACTCGTCGCGAGCCATGTTCTCAAGATCCTTGCAGTCAAACTCACTGGGGAGCTTATTGCCCTCGGCCTCGAACTGCTCGATAGTCGGAGCCTTCTGATCGCGCTCGGAGAGAATCATGTCCGCGTCGGTGAGACCACCCTTGGCCAGCAGCGCAGCCAGGTCAATTCCGAGAGTCGGGTCCTGGATGCTAACAGCACGCTCTGCCTCCGGGTTGTAACCGGTGGAAGTGAGGTAAGTGAGCACAGAGTCGTCGGCAAGCGAGACGAAGCCATGTCCGATGCCGTTGGGCAGATAGACCACTCGGCGGGTCTTGCTGTCGAGCTCGAAAACCTCGACCTTGCCGAAGGTATCGGAGCCGCGACGCAGGTCAACCGCAATGTCGAGGATGTGGCCCGCGGGACAAGTAACCAGCTTCGCCTGGCCGGGGTGGCCATCTGGCGCGGTGCTGACGTCAGCGAAGTGCAGGCCACGGACAACGCCTGCGGCGGAGACACTCATGTTGGCCTGCTCCGGGAAGAACGGGTAGCCCGTGGCCTCGGCGAATGCGTCGAGGCGATACCACTCGTGGAAACTACCGCGGCTGTCGCCGTGGATGACCGGTTCGAAGGTGAAAACGCCGTCGATAGAAGTGGGCTGGAATGTGCTCTTAGGGCTCATGGGTAACAAGTGTAGACGGGGCGCCCGGGCTGAGGCTGTGGCACGCGTTGAGTGTGCACTGAGTGTGCGTTGAGGGTTCGCTAGGCATGCCCCAGCAGCGAACTACAACTCCTGCTCGCGCTCCGCGTAGCCAGCCTCAGCGGCATCGTAGGCCGCCGCCCACCAGGACTCGTTGGCGTGATACCAGTCGATGGTCTCGGCGAGCCCCGCGGAAAAGTCTTGGTAGCGCGGCTGCCAGCCAAGGCTGCGGATGGATGCGGGGTCAATCGCATAACGACGGTCATGCCCCGGGCGGTCAGTGACATGGACAAAGTCGGACCGCTCACGACCGAAGCCCTCCAGGATGTCTCCGACCACGTCGAGGTTGGAACGCTCGCCATCGGCACCAATCAGGTAGGTCTCCCCCACCTCGCCAGAATCCAAGATTGCCCAGACCGCGTCGTTGTGGTCATCGACGTGAATCCAGTCCCGAACATTCTCGCCAGTGCCGTACACGCGAGGGCTACGACCGCGCAACAGACCACAGATCTGGCGGGGAATCAGCTTCTCCGGATGCTGCCTCGGCCCGTAGTTGTTCGAGCAGTTACTAATCGTCGCAACCAACCCGAAGCTGCGCACCCACGCCCGGACAAAGTGATCCGCTGAAGCCTTGGAGGCCGAGTAGGGGCTGGAGGGTTTGTACGCGGTGGCCGTCGTAAAGCGTGCTGGATCGTCGAGAGCGAGATCGCCGAAGACCTCGTCGGTGGAGATGTGGTGAAGGCGGACGTCGTGGGTGGCGCAAGCCTTGGCCAGATTCACGGTGCCCATGACATTAGTGGTGACGAAGGGATCGGCATCCACCAGCGAATTGTCGTTATGGCTCTCTGCGGCGAAGTGGACGACCACGTCGAAGCGGGGCACGAGGCGATCGATCAGCTCCGCGTCACGAACATCGCCGCGGATGATTTCACAGTCCGCGCCATCCAAGCTCGCAGGGTTCGCGGCATAGGTGAAAGCGTCCAGCACCGTGACATTCACATCGGGCCGTGTAGCCAGAGTGCGGAGAACGAAGTTGGAACCAATAAAGCCGGCACCACCGGTGACGAGAACGCGCATGGAAGCGATTCTAGTTCACCCGGCGATGCCGGCTTTGTACAAGTGTGAAGACTTAGTTCAGACCAGCGTAGGAGTGCAGGCCCGAAACCACCTGGTTGATGAAGAAGAGGTTGAACACCATGGTGGCAAAACCGAAGATGTTGATCCACGCGGCCTTGGTATTACGCCAACCCGAAGTCGCGCGAGCGTGCAGGTACAGGGCGTAGATAATCCAGGTAATCAGCGCCGTGGTCTCCTTCGGGTCCCAGCCCCAGTAACGACCCCATGCGGACTCGGCCCAGATAGCGCCCAGCACAATGCCCAGACCGAACAGTGGGAAGGACCAAATAGCGGTGCGGTAAGCAATCGCATCCAGCTTTTGAGCATCCGGCAGCGGCGCGACCAGTTTGCCCAGGAAGCCCTTTTCCTTGCCCTCGCGGTTGTACATCCGCAGCATGTAGAGAATCGAGGCAACACCGGAAATCAGTGCGATACTGCACCCGATAGAAATAATCGAGACGTGAACCGGAATCCAAATCGACTGCAGTGCCGGCACCACCGGAGCAGCCTCAACATATAGGTTCTTACCACCGTAAAACATCAGCGCCAGAATCGGAGCCAACAGCCACGGCCAGAACACACGCATGGTTTCACGATGCAGTACGCCAGCTGCAATTGCCATAGCAAAGAGGATTGAAACTGATACGTACTCGTAGAGGTTGCCCCACGGGAAACGCTGCACGGCCAGGCCACGCAGCAGC
Organism: Corynebacterium sp. HMSC064E07; assembly: GCF_001815745.1. Taxonomy (NCBI): domain Bacteria; kingdom Bacillati; phylum Actinomycetota; class Actinomycetes; order Mycobacteriales; family Corynebacteriaceae; genus Corynebacterium; species Corynebacterium sp. HMSC064E07. The sequence continues at coordinate 40,358 of NZ_KV821815.1, forward strand.
ACCGATGCAAAGTGCACGGCCACCCCGACGTAAATCAGCATTTCCGTCACAACGCCGAGTCGGTTCGTCAGCACCTGGTTCTTAGGCTCGCTTGCCGACGACTTCGTCGCCGACTCCCCAGAGTCAGCAACACTAGCGGTGGTAGCTCCCTCACCCGCACCGGCGGCTACCAGCTCGCGTTCCGCAACCTGGCTTTTCGCTTCAGCGGCCGCGATACGACGACTGTAGTAGGCAATGGAAATAACAAAGGCCACAAGATAAAAGGCGAAGGCCGTGAAGTACGACCAGTCCGAAAACTGCGCCAGTGTCTTATTGACGAGCATGTACTTGGCTCCAAAGTGTGGAATTAGCGGAATACTTCTTCAAACCCTAGTACTAAAGCAGGACTAAGCAAAAGGGGACCGGGGACACGGGGGACGCAAAAATGCGCGGAGGCGCAATTCTCGCCCCCGCGCATTCACCCTGCAGTAATGATGGACCAGACTTAGTGGTCAGTTAGCTTTTGTCCTTGTCGTCCGCGCTCTCGTCGGTCGCAGCATTGTTGTCAGCAGCATCCTCGTCATCACTGTCACGTTCCAGGATGTCATCTACGATGTACTGGAACTCCTCGCCCCAACCTGCCTTGTCGGTGCGGGCAAGGCCACCGAACTCAACGCGAGTGCGGCCATCTTCCAGCGGGAACATGCGCACCCAAACACGTCGGCGCTTAATGCCCAACGAAAGAACCATGCCCGCCAGTGCGGCCACAGTTGCCACCAGCACCCAGAACTGCGTGGGATCGTGCGAAACCTGCAAGTTGACGAATTCCTTCGCACCGAGGAATTCAATCTTGGTGCCGTCGGCAAGCTCGGTGGATTCGCCCTGCTTGAGGTTGACGCGGGCTTCCTTAGCCAGCTGACCCGAGTGCATCAGATCGCGGTCGAGGGAAAACAGCCCCTGCGAACGACCGGTGTCCAAGCCCGCGTCGCCGCGGTAGATGTCGACAGCCACGGCCGGGTCTTGCATCGCCGGGTAAGAGGACTGCAGCAGAGCACCCTTTTCACCAGTAAACTCCGCGGTCGGAGCGAACAGTCCCTCGATTGCAATCTGGTTCTGGCGGCGCTCGAACAAGTCCGGGTACATGCCTGCTGGTGGGTCGAAGCGCAGCGCACCAGAGGACAGGAAGAAGGTCGGATCATCCGGACGGAACTGGACAATCGACGTACGCGACTCGCCATTCGGCCAGGTCACCTTAAAGGCCGGGGCAAAGCCGTGCCCCTGCAGGTACACACGGTCACCGGCGACGCGCAGCGGATGGTTGACCTGCAGCGTGGTCTTTTCCCACTCATCGACCGGCTTGCGCATATCCTCTTCTTCTGCGAATCGGATATGAGAGGTAAACATCTTGGCCTGACCGTTCGGCAGGTAATCGGCGAAGAAGTCATCGACCTGAATACAGAACGGGTTCAGAGTTGTACCGTCGAAGGTGTTGCCAGCACGCAGCGAGTCATAGTTCGCAGCAGCGGTGTTACAGAACGGAACGCCCACCGCGCTATTGACGTTGTCGTCAGAAATCTCGGTGCCGGTGTTGGTCAGCAAAATGACCTGACCCTCGTAATAGATCATGCGGCCCAAGCCGACGATGATAATCAGCAGCGCAATGCCCAGGTGGAACACCAGGTTGCCAAACTCACGCAGGTATCCCTTCTCCGCGGAAAAGGATCGTGCCCCAGCGCGATCTTCATCTGCTGGAGTCTCGGTCAACGCCCACTTGTTCAGGCGCTCACGCACCCGCTTAGAAACTTCATCCGCAGAGGCATCGACCACGGCTTCGTCGTGAAGCGGAAGACGCGCCAACCGTTTCGGCGCCTTGGCCGGTGGCGTCTTCATGGCCTTGTAGTGGTCGATGGTGCGCGGAATAATGCAGCCAACCAGGGAAATCAGCAGCAATGCCACGATGGCGACGAACCAGACGGACGAGAAGACATCGAAAAGCTGCAGCTTATCCATGATCTCGGCGGTCTTGCCGTTGGCGGCTAGATACTGGTCGACCTTGTCCTTATTCAGCGAGCGCTGTGGCAACAGGGCGCCCGGAACCGCTGCGAAAGCGAGGATGAACAGCAGAATCAGCGCTGTGCGCATGCTGGTCAACCAGTTCCAGACCTGCTGGAAGGGCTGTCGTACCTTATTCCAATTCACCGACATCGAAAAATCTTTCACTAAATTGGCGTTACCGTATCAGTAATAAAAGCGGCCTGAACCCAGGCAACAAAAACATCCCACAGTCCCGTGACCAGGGCAATTCCGACCAGCACCAGCGCCACACCACCGATGAGCTGAATAGTTCGCGAGTGCTTACGCAGGAAGTCCACTCCACGCATCGCGCGTGCCGACCCCAGCGCCACCAAAATGAACGGCAGCCCCAGCCCCAGGCAGTAAGCGATAATCAGCGCCACTCCCCTGGCCGCGGTCATACCCTGCGTGCCCGCGGACACCGAAATAATTGCAGTCAGCGTCGGGCCCAGACACGGCGTCCACCCCAGCGCGAACACCGCGCCAAGCAGTGGCGCTCCCAGCCACGTGGTCCAGCGCTTCGGCGCCATGCGGGTGTCCTTCTGCAGCGCCGGCACCATGCCCATGAAGGCGAGTCCCATCACGATGGTCACCACGCCACCGACAATCGTCAGCGTGCGCGCCTGCAGACGCAGCGTGGACACGAGCCCGAAAATTGAGGCCGACCCCAGCACGAAAATGACAGTGAAGCCCAGCACGAACAGCAACGCAGCCAGGCCGACGCGGGCAGTTGCGGAACGCTTGCCACGCCCTCCATCGCCGTCACGCTTATCGACGGCGGTTGCGTCCGCAGTGCCCGTCGTCAAGCCCTGGCCCTGCGCCCCCGATGCTCCGGAAATACCGGTGAGATACGAGACGTAACCGGGCACGAGCGGAATGACGCACGGGCTGGCAAACGAGACGAGACCAGCCAGCGCAGCAGCGAGCAGGCCTAATAGGATGGGACCGCCGGTGGCGGCGTCGGCGAACTGCTGGCCGATGCCATCGGCAAGATAAATCGTGTCCATGGCAAGAGTTCCCATGCTGGGGCCTAGCCCTCCGCCTTCACTTCATTAACAGCCTTCATCAGCATGGTGTGATCGACCTCGCGGAGGAAGACCTTGGCCGGGCGGTGCTGCTTGTCCAGAATGATGGTTGTCGGAATCACCGAAGCCGGGATGCCGCCGAGTGCGCTGGCGTTGACGAAGGCCGGGTCATAGATGGACGGGTAGGTGATGCCGTTGTCCTTCACAAAGTCGATGGGAGCCTGGCGGACATTGTCGCGGACGTTGATGCCGAGAACGGTGCCGATACCTTGCTCTTCCATCTGTTCCTGGACATACTGCAGGTCATCCGATTCGGATCGGCACGGTGCGCACCACTGCCCCCAGGCGTTTAGGACCACAATCTGGTCCTTGAAGTCATCGAGGGAGATTTTCTTGTCGTCGTCCTCTAGAGAAGGACCGAACACCTTGCCGACCGGTTTGCGCTCCTCGGGTGCGTAGTCAATGATCTGCTGACCCCCTGGAGAAACAAACTCGAACTGACCGCCGACGGCAACGGCATCGTGTCCCACTGAATCTCCGGGGTTACATGCTGCGAGCGACAGAGACAGAGTTGCTGCCGCTAGCGTTGCTGCAATTCGGGACGATGAGACCTTGGCCACTTGGGGTGCCACCTTCCGGGGGTCAGTGAAACTTCAACAAAACTATTTATTCACCTTACAGGTGACCGGCCGGTTCACTGTAGCGCACGTCGACAATGGTGTCGCCGACGAAGACCAAGGAGGTCACGCTGGCCAGATCGCACTGCCTAGTTGCCGGGTTGTGGGCGAGCTTCAAGTACCGCGCACGACGCTGAGCTGCAATGATGCACAGCTGGTGCGTCACCAGCACCGCTTCCGCTCCTTCGGCGGCCTCGCGGGCTCGCTCGATGGCGTGGAACATACGGTCCGCGATCTCCTCGTAGGGCTCGCCCCAACTGGGCACGCTCGGACGACGCAGCCGTGGCCAGTACTTCGGATTCCACAGTGCGGAGTCAATGCCCTTGATGTGTAAACCCTCAAAGGAGTTGCCAGCCTCCAGCAAATCTTCATCCAGGGTCGGCTTCATGCCGATTATCTCGGTGAAGGGCCGTGAGGTTTCCTGCGTGCGCTGTAGCGGGGAACAGGCGAAGTAGCGGATGTCGTGGCCTTCGAAGGACGAGGCCGTGGCCGCTGCCTGACGCTGACCGCGCTCAGACAAGTGCCAGCCGGGCAGGCGACCGTAGAGAATCTTATCCGGGTTATAAACCTCGCCGTGGCGGACGAGATGTACGACCGTGGTCTTGGCGTGCTTTGTTGCACGCTTAGACGCCTGGTTTTCCGGCTGTGTCGGCTGCGATTCCTGCTGTGCTGCCTGCGAATTGGTCTTGTTCGGCACGTGTCACCTACTCCGGCTTGGCGGTTGCCGCCGCCTCGGCCGCGCGGGCTGCTGCACGCTCGATAATCTCGAAGTCGGCGTCGGTCAGCGCAGCGGAGACGAACCAGGTCTCGTAGCAAGAAGCCGGCGGGTAGACACCATTGGCCAGTAGGGCGTGGAAGAAAGCCGGGTAGCGGAAAGTATCCGCTGCCTGCATCTGCTCAAAGTTATGGCCCTCGCCCTCGGCGAAGCGTGGCGAGAGCATCGTGCCCGCACGCTGAATGTGGTGGGCCACGCCCTGCTTGGTCAGGGCGTCGGACAGAATCGTGGCCAGGCGATCTGCATTGGCTGCGACGGTGTCATAGACATCCTTCGTGGCATTCTCCAGGTTGGCCAGGCCAGCTGCCATAGCGACCGGGTTACCGGAGAGTGTGCCTGCCTGGTACACCGGACCGTTCGGAGCCAAGTACTCCATGACGTCGCGGCGACCACCGAAGGCAGCTGCCGGCAGACCACCGGAGACGACCTTGCCGAAGGTGGTCAGGTCACCGGCCACACCATCAATGCCGTACCAGCCGTTGTAGGAAGCGCGGAAGCCAGTCATGACCTCATCGAGAATCAGCAGTGCGCCGTCTGCGTGGCAGACTTCCTTCAACTTCGCGTTGAAGTTGTCCTGCGGTGCGACGGTACCCATGTTGCCCGCTGCCGCCTCAGTGATGACACAGGCAATCTCGCCCGGGTTCTCAGCGAATGCGGCCTTGACGGCCTCAATGTCGTTATAAGGAACAACAATGGTGTCGGCAGCCGATGCACCGGTGACACCCGGCGAATCCGGCAGACCAAAAGTAGCGACACCGGAACCGGCCGATGCCAGCAGCGCGTCCACGTGACCGTGGTAGCAGCCGGCGAACTTGATGATCTTGGAACGGCCAGTGAAACCGCGAGCCAGGCGTACTGCGGACATAGTGGCCTCAGTGCCGGAGTTGACCAGACGCACCTCATCTACCGACGTGCGCTCAACGATGTGACGAGCCAGGTCGGTCTCAGCCGTCGTCGGAGCGCCGAAAGACAAACCGCGAGTGGCGGCGCTCTGAACGGCCTCCACCACTGCCGGGTGCGCGTGGCCCAGAATCATTGGACCCCACGAGCAGACCAAGTCCACATATTCGTTACCATCAACATCCACGAGACGAGAGCCCGCGGCGTGGTCAATGAAACGTGGGGTGCCACCGACGGAACCGAAGGCGCGGACCGGCGAGTTCACGCCACCCGGCGTCACTGCCTGAGCCTGCGTAAAGAACTCTGCCGAACGATCGGTGAGCTCAACGTTTTCTGGGACATGAGGAGCATTAATGTCTTGAGTCACGGTGACCATCGTAGACGGCCACTCGGATGAAGGGCTACCCTGCCCTACCAACGTCCCAGCTTCACCCTGAATAGATGCTTGCGGCGAGAGGACACTCGACGGGATCGCCAGTCGATCCACAAGCTGGAGAAAATCATCAAAAGCGATGCCAGCAGCGGGTGAATCATACCGGTCATACCCAGCAGGATGACCGCAACGTTGTAGAACCACGCAAAGTAGATGTTGGAGTCCATCATCCGCACCACAGCACGTGCGATTTCAATGGCCTCCGGAATCGACAACACGTTGTTCCGCAGTGCCACGACATCGGCGTAATCAACATCAAGATTCTGATTGCCTTCGGTGTTGTCCATCAAAACACCCACGTCAGCGGCACGCAGAGAGTCCCGGATGTCCTTGTCGCCAACCATCACGACAGTCTCGCCGTCACTGTGGACCGAACGCACCGCAATGGCCTTGCGGGAGGCAATGATGCCCGCGAATACTCGTGAGATATTCAGCCGGTCAGCAAAACGACGGGCTACTGGATACGGATCTCGCGTGATCATCATGGTGTCCACGCCCATATCCTCAAGCTGGTCAATGCTCTCGACCGCATCGGGCTTAATGTCCTCACCAATGGTGATGACACCACGGACCTTGCCACGCCACGACACCACCATCGGAGTACCGCCACTGAGCGCAGCCACGGCCATTTTCTCGCTGAGTGCAGTGAGATCACGCGGACGCCAAACACGCCCCTCAACAAAGCGCATCTCTAACTTGTCGTCGGAGTCCTTCACCGGAATCTCTACCTGGCCAACGAACGCACCATCTTCCGCAATTGCGACGTGTACGGTCTCAATCCAGTGCGGCACCTCGCCACCGCCGGAACCGGCGTCGCGGGATGCACGGCACGCGCGTACGATGGCCGCCGATGCCGGGTGGTTGCTCTCCATCATGAGAGCGCCCGCCACACGCAGAACCAGATCCGGATTTTCATTGCGCTCAGCGGCGACACCGAGCACGTGGGTGTCACCCTCGGTCAGCGTTCCAACTCGGTTAAAAATCACCACATCGGCAGCGGCCAGCTTTCGGAAAGTCTCATTGCCACGAATCAAGATTCCGTTACTAGCACCGGCCAGAATCCCGATGCGCTGCACGGTCGACGTAGACATTGCCAATGCCACCGGCGCGATGCCCGAGAGCATAGCCAGCGCCACCGCGAGGGCACCGCTCATCGTGCCCGTCGCCAGCCACCAACCGCAAAAAGCCACGCCCGCCAACGACAGCGTCCATGGCACCAGCTCTGATGCCGAGTGCACTGCGGTCTGGTGCATCACCGTTTCTTCTCGAACCGCTTGACGCAGCCAACGCGCTATCGATGACGCCCGGGTCTTGAAACCGGTGCGCTCCACACGCACCTTGAGCTCCGAATCCAGGTTGATTGCGCCGGCCCAAACCTTGGAATTGACCTTGACCTTCTGCGGTTCAACGCCGATACCGAGTAGCTGCGCATCCATCATGGACGCACCACCGATGACTGAGCCATCAACTGGAATCACCGAGTGCGGTGGAACCACGATGTCATCACCGATATTGAGCTCCGCGACCGTCACCTCCACCCGTTTCGGCTCCGCGGATTTAGCGCTCTTGCGCACGACTGTCACGTTTCGCTCAGCTGGAATGCGCAGGTTGCGCAAGATTTGTCCAGTACGCACCTTGTTGTAGCGCGTAAACATGCGACCTGTTAGCAACAGCACGGTCAGACCGCAGGCAACGTCGAAAAACACCTCTGCCGAGGCGCTTTCCCGGTAGTTGAAAGCAAACCACGTGGGCGCAGTGGTATATCCAATCTGTCCCGCGGGACCAAAGATAAGCTGCGCTAGCGACCACAGCCACGCCAGCAGGATGGCAATGGAGCTCGCCCCATCCAGCGCCGACATCCGCCGACGCAGAGACGCCGCCATTGCACGGTGGAACGGCCAGCCACCCCACCACACCACAATCGTGGTCAGCACAAGACACATCCACTGCCAACCCGGGAACTGCCAGTTGACGTTCAACGACGTCACCAGCACCGGAATCGATAGAAACAGGCTGCCCCAAAAGCGCTGCTTGGTCACCAGTTCACGCGCCGTGAACAGTACTTCCGCGCCGCCGCCGCTTCGGCGCAAGGCCGCTTCACGACGGCGAATGCGCTCCTCCTCATTCTGTTGAGCGGCAGCCGGAACAGCGGGACGGCGATGTTGTGACACATCCAGCCGAGTTGCACGACGCCGAAGCGTACTGCGCGTGAGGTACGACTCGACCCCAATTTCGCGGAGAGCTTCGATGAACTGATTCGGATCGATGGTATCGGGCGCTGTAATCCACGCGCGTCCGGGCTTGTAGACCACAGAGGCCGTCACATCTGGAAAGGATTCCAAAACATGCTCAGCACACTCAGCACTCTCGGCGTTTTCCAAGTTTTCCAGGATGAGTGCGAAAGCTGTGTTGGACTGGCCTCTGCGGTGTGCAAGCCGCTGATGGGCACTTTCTTCGTCGATGTCCTGACGGCTTCGTGGCAATGCCTTACGAGCAGCGACCTTGGCATCCACAATCGCTTGTTCAACGCGATTGTCCAGAGAGAAATCAAACTCACCGGTGTCACTCATGGCCTTTGAAACTTTCCGTCTAATCCTGTGGCTGGTTGGCGCGCGTGAGCGCTAATTCACGATAGAGCAACAGTAGTCCACACGCCATCGCCAGGCTGGGCGCGATAACCCATACAGTCAGCGCGCCGGCCATAATGGCAAAGAACATGGCGAGAGCCGTGATAATCACCATGATGAGCAGGCAGTTCCGGGAGAGTTTGAACTCAGTGGCCGTCGGCAAGCAGCCGCTACCAATAAGCGAGCAGACCAGCGTCACACCGGCGACGATGTAGATATCGCGGCCAACGGCGGCGGGAGCCTGCGAATAGTCGCCGGTGACCAGTATCAAGCTCAGGACAATCTGGGCGATGAGCGCGACGAAGAGCACCCACTGCCAGGGCCGACTCGGCAGGGACATCATCGCTTGGACTCCTCAGGCTGCTTGGATTGCTTGGGCTGTGACTGGCCCAGCTGCTGTTGCCGCTTTGGATCAGCGCCATGCTTCGACGCTCTCGGCAGATGCGATTCCGGAGCGGACGGAGTCCACGGTTTCGACGGGCGCTGATGATCGAAGTAGTCCTTGGATTCCTTCGAAGCGGCGAGCACTAGGCCCGCTACCGCGGCAGTGGCCGAGGCGATTCGCACAATTCCGCTGATAAGAACGAGGGATGCCGGCACTCCCGATTCTGAAGCCGTAGAAGAGAAGAAGGACATCAGCGCCGACAGTGCCAGGTAAAGCGAGCCGATAACCAGCACGGTGCGAGCACCTTCGCTCCCCTTGCGCATTCGCTCGATAATGGCGAAGAACGCGATGCAAAGCCCCACTGCGAAAAAGAACGCGATAACGATAGTCGCCTTCATGGCAGCATCAATCTGGCCCTCGCTGAAACCCGGGAAATTCTCCTTAGCGGTTGAGGGGCTCATCAGCATTTCCGGATGCAGCCAGTAGGTCACCGTAGCTACCGCAGCGACGAGCAGCTGCAACACGGCCGTAACCCGCCACGCCTGCCTAGCTCCCTCGACCTGCTCGGGAATTGCGGGCTTCTTCTCTTCTTTAGTCATCCGTCCACTTCTCGATATTTATTACTGCACGTTCACCCGAGCGAATTAGAACTGGGCGCGCAGCTTCTTCGCCAAGTCCACCGCTGCGTACGTCAAAATCTGCTCCGCACCGGCACGGCGAATGCTCAGCACTGCTTCCATCATCGCAGCATCCAGGTCAATCCACCCGTTGGCGGCAGCGGCGTGAATCATCGCGTACTCACCAGAGACCTGGTAGGCGGCAACCGGCACCGGCGACATATCCGCGACCTCGCGCAGAATATCCAGGTAGCTCATGGCCGGCTTGACCATCACCATGTCCGCACCTTCGTCAACGTCGAGCTGCACTTCAAGCAGGGACTCACGACGGTTTGCAGGATCCTGCTGGTAGGTACGGCGATCACCCTGTAGCGAGCTGCCCACAGCTTCACGGAATGGACCGTAGAAGGCGGAGGCGTACTTTGCCGAGTACGCCATGATGGAGACATCCTCATGGCCAGCGGCATCCAGGCCCTCGCGAATTGCGGCAATCTGGCCGTCCATCATGCCCGAAGGGGACACGATATGGGCACCGGCGTCGGCCTGCGCAACGGCCATCTTGATGTAGTTAATCAGCGTGCGGTCATTCTCAACGACCGTGTTGCCGAAGCGATCCGTGCCCAGCACACCACAGTGGCCGTGGTCAGTGAACTCATCCAGGCAGGTGTCGGCCATGATCAAAATGTCATTCCCGAACTCGTCGCGGAGACGACGCAGGGCACGGTTGAGTACGCCCTCCGGATTCCAGGACTCAGAGCCCTCGCCGTCCTTGTCCGCATCCAGCGGGACACCGAAGAGGTCAACTGCCGAGATACCTGCCTCAACAGCCTCGCGCACAGCTTCTACCAGGGAGTCCTCGGTATGCTGCACTACCCCGGGCAGGGAGCTGATGGGCTTCGGCTCATCAATACCATCTGCAACAAACATGGGCAGGATGAGATTTTTCGGAGTCAGTGTCGTCTCCGCCGTCATCGCACGCATCACCGGGTTGGTGCGCAGCCTGCGTGGGCGACGAATCGGGAGAGGAAATCCAAACTGTTCGAGATCGATTTCGCGGGATGATTCAGAAGCTCCAGATGTAGTCATAAAGACAACCTTAATCAAAACGCGAACTCGCTCCGGTACGCCCCTGCTCAGTCCTTGGTTTTACGCGAACGACGACGCTTCTTGCGCGGTGGTGGCAGCTGCCCTGCCGCCCGCAGTTGCGCAACATGCTCTGCCAGCGCATCCACCAGCTCCGGGATGCTTGCGCGCTCCGGCACGACATCTACCCGCAGGCCGTACTCGCGAGCCGTGGCTGCGGCCATCGGCCCGATGCAGGCAATGATGGTGCGAGCATGCGGCTTACCCGCGATACCGACCAGGTTCTTCACCGTCGACCCCGAGGTAAAGCACACTGCGTCGAAGCCACCGGACTTAATCATGTCGCGGATATCCGCACTCGGTGGCGCTGCCCGCACGGTACGGTAAGCGACCACATCATCAACTTCCCAGCCCAGATCAATCAGACCGTCGACAAGCACGTCAGTGCCGATATCGGCGCGCGGCAGCAGCACGCGGTTGACCGGATCGAGATCCTCGATGTACTCCGGGAACACGTCGACAATGCCCGCGGCATTTTGACGAGTGTCATCCGGAAGCAGCTCCGGAGTGATGCCGAGATCGCGGATGGCAGCGGCAGTGCGATGGCCGACGGCTGCGATGCGGACCCCAGCGAAGGAGCGCGCGTCCAAGCCGAATTCCTGGAACTTCTCCCACACTGCGGTGACGGCGTTGACGGAAGTGAAGACAACCCACTGGTAACGGCCGTCGACAAGCCCCTTGATGGCGCGTTCCATCTGCGCCGGGCTGCGCGGTGGCTCGATTGAGATGGTCGGGACCTCAATCGGGATGGCGCCGTGCGCAACGAGACGGGCACTCATCGGGCCTGCCTGCGCCTTGGCACGTGGGACCAGCACCTTCCATCCGTAGAGAGCGCGGTTTTCCCACCATGAGTACTTCGAACGATTGTCCACACCCTTGCCAAGCGTGACCACCAGCGGACCGGTCAGGTCACCCGAGAGCTGCGCCAAGGTGCCCAGCGTGACGTCGTAGGTGCGCTGCAGACGAGTCGTACCGTTGACAGTCACCGACACCGGCAACGACGACGGCAGGCCGCGTTCGCCGAGCTCAGTTGCAATGGCGGACAGGTCGTCCTGCACGGCCTGCAGTACCAGCGGCTGCGGTGCCTGGGCCAGCTCGTCCCAGTCCACATCGGCGCGACCGAGATCGGTCTCCGTGTACGTCGAGCCCAACGCGATACCGGCAAATGCCGGGACGGTGGAGGGCACGGACATGCCAGGGACAATCTGGAACTCAACATCGGCGTGCGAGACGTCGTTGATTTCGGCCAGCAGCGAATCGTTGGTCAGCGGATTGCCTGCCACCAAACGCACCACGTCATTGCCTTTAGCGGCTTCTTCGACCAGCAGGTTGGCCATCTTCTTGGGATCGTCGATAGGCGTGCGCAGATCTGCGGCGGTCGGTGGTGCCGGACGCGGCGGCTTACGACGAGATCCCTTGGCCTTGGCTGCGGCGCACATGCGCTCGTACTCTTCCTCGGCTTCCTTCAGCAGCTCGGGAGGAACAGGCACATCGGTTGCGACGAGCTCTCGAACCCCCGGCATGACATCGGCGTCGACGTAGGCGATAGCGGTGTCTGCGAGAATCTCACGGGCGCGAAGCGTCAGCAGGTCGGGATTTCCAGGACCAGCGCCGACGAACAGGATGCGTCCCGTTGCTGAGGGGAGGGAGGTGTTCATCGTTGCGGAGTGATTTCTTTTCTATTGGTTGTTCACTTTTCGTGCCGATGAGTCTCTAAGGAAGAAAGCGGACATGCGCCAACGCATGTGAGGGGCAGGTGGACACCTGAATCTCACATGCGAGCACACGAAGGAAACCCTTATCCCAACGGCATGCATACAGGCCTATTAGCATAAAGGGTTTGAGCCAAATTAACTAACCGGCTACTTTTGAGATTCCCGCAGGGTATCGCCCATTACCTCATGAGCACCCCGTTCGAGCAGGGCCGCCGCAACCTTCCGGCCAAGCTCATCGGCCTTATCCACGTTTGCGGTAGCGGTCTCGAGCAACTGACGCGAACCGTCGAGTGCGAACACCCCCGCCTGCAGGGTGAGTTCACCACTGTCGCTCACGGTTGAGTAGGCCGCGACCGGAGCGGTACAGCCCGCTTCCAGCTCATTGAGTACCGCGCGCTCAGCGACAGCGCGGGCATGGGACACCGGGTGGTCAATCTTGCGCAGAATATCCACAATTTCGCGGTCAGCAGTGCGGCACTCCAGCGCCAGGGCGCCCTGAGCCGGGGCCGGTATGAGGACGTCCACGTCCAGGGATTCCGCAATCTCTCCGAGGCGACCCGTGCGCTCCAGCCCAGCGCGAGCCAGAATGACAGCGTCCAAGTCCTCAGAGACGCGCCCCATGCGGGTTTCGATGTTTCCACGCAATGGTACAAGTTCCAGATCGGAGCGCAGCGCACGCAGCTGAGAGACACGACGCGGCGCGGAGGTACCCACACGAGCCCCCTCAGGCAGGTCCATCAGCGGCGTGGCATCGCGGGAAATCAGCGCTTCTCGCGGATCGACGCGCTCCGGCACGGCTGCGACCATCATGTCGTCTTCCGGCAGGGTCGGCAGGTCCTTAAACGAGTGCACGATAATGTCGCACACCCCCTCGCGGAGTGCATGACGCAGCGCCTGGGTGAAGACACCGATGCCAATCTTTTCCACCGGGTCGTGGCGGTTATGGTCACCGGCGGTCTTTACAATCACCAGCTCTGCAGGCTGTCCCAGCTCAATCAGTGCATCACGGACGTGACCGGCCTGTGTCGTGGCCAGTTCCGAGCCCCTGGTACCGATACGAATAGTCGCTGGGTCAGGCATGTTTCCCTCCGGGTGTTAATTTTTGGTGGTTTCAGCAACGCCTTCAATGATGGCACTACTGTCAAGACCATACTGCTCAAATCCCTGCATCCGCCCAATTCGGCCCTCTACCATGAGATCTGCGGGGATATCGGTGTCAGCATACAGGCCAGAGGGGGTGGATAGGGGCAGGTCGAAGAGCTTCTGCAGGGCAAGCGCGTAGTTGCCACCACCCTGCTGGCTAGAAAGCTTCTTGACCTGAACCGTTGGCGCGTGCAAGAGCTTATCGACGACGCGGCGAACCGTGGACTCGACCTCGCGACGTTCCTTTTGAGTAAGACCCGGTGTCTTCGCCTCCAGGCGAGCGAGCTCAGCCGCCGCCACATCCGCCGCGCGCTCACGCAGAGCGCGAACAGTCGGTGCTACCTCGCTTGCGCGCTGCGCCGTGAGGTAGGACTCCAACTCTTCGGCCACAATGTCGCGCGCTGCAGCCTCATCATCACGACCCGGAACCTCCGTGCGAGTCATCTGCAGCAATTCGATGTTGAAGAGTGCGATCCCCTCAAGCCCGGAGACATCCTCCGCGACGTCGCGAGGCATAGACAAATCGACGATGGCGAGCGGGCCGTGGTCGACAACATCTGCAGCTGAGACCACTGGAGTCATGGCTCCGGTGGCACTGACGAGAATGTCCACATCATCGAGGACATCAGCGAAATCATGCAACGCAATAGCAGTAGCGGGGATGCCCGCTTCGATCGAGTGGTTAGCCAGGTTCTGCGCCCGGTCAACGGTGCGGTTGGCAATAATCAGACGATCAATGCCGCAGCGCCCCAGGTAACTGGCGGCCAGCGAACTCATCGCACCGGCGCCGAGGATAAGGGCCGAACGTCCGGCCAGAATATCGGTACCCTCAGCGACGTCAACACCAGAGTTGAACCCAGGATGCAGCGCAGCAATCGCCTCGTCGATGGCCACGGAGACCATCGATGCGCCCGCATTATCAATCAGTGTTTCGCTGTGGACTCGCTTGCCTGTGTGCAGCGCCTTCTGCGCCAAGTCATGCAGCATGCGACCGACGGTGCCGGCTTCGTCCGCTTCCTGGTAAGCATTGCGAAGCTGACCGATAATCTGCTGTTCCCCCAGCACCATCGAGTCAAGACCAGCACACACCGAGAAGGCATGCTCCGCTGCGGCCTGTGCGTACCGCACATAGAGGTGCGGTGTCAGTTCATCGAGTTCGAGCCCAGTACGACCGACAATTTCACGGACCACGGCCGATAGGCCAGAGTGGAAGCCGTTGGCCACCACGTAGTACTCAACGCGGTTACAGGTCGACAACAGCATCGCTTCGCTGATCGCTTCATCCGCGACCAGCCGAGCCAAAATGGCCTCTCGCTCAGTTTCACCGACGGAGACCTTTTCAAGAAGGGTCACCGGAGCAGACCGGTACGACATTCCGACGAGAAGCACACTCACCGCTCAATCACCGCTCTATTGCTCCTTCACAGGCCCCGCTACGGGCTTTTTCACACAGCTATGACTGTTAACGCTAGACAACTCTGCCATCTCGTCACAACAAAGGCATACTTTACTTAGTCTCTACCTCGATGTTCGCAGCACTCCCCTACTTCTTTGCCGCTACTCCACATTCTGCCATGTCTCCGCAGCTCCTAGCAGTTCGGCAGAGTTGTCTCCCGAACTTATTCGGCCTCCGCTATCGCTTCCAGGAGTTCATCATCATCGATTTCCCAGCAAGCGATTTCCTCATCATTGACCAAAATCACCGGCACGCGATCGCCAAATTCCATGGCCAAGTTCGGATCGGTATCGACGTCTTCCACCTGGAACTGCGCATTTTGGTCCCGAACTAGCGGCTCAATCTGCGCAATCACTCGGGCGCACGAACCGCACGTCTTCCTACTCATCACCGTCACAGTCACCATAACGGCCAGTCTAAAGGTCGACTGTTTCGCTTTACGACGTCCCCCTCCCCACACTTCCCCTGCAAAAGTGACTCTTCTTATCCTTGCCCCATCCGCTCCTTGAATCTCAGCGCGCAGCTTTGCCTAAAGACCGGATACTATTCAACAAGAGCTTCCGATAACGGATGTCGGTTGCATACACCGTGGAAAGAGATTTTCGTGCCGTGAGTGAGTTCAGTGCCGACAACCGCTCCCCCTTCCCCATCGACATGCTGGGTGACCTTGCGTCCTCGCAGGGTAACGTCCGCAACTTCCTCGAGCAGGTAGTTCTCGCTCCGCTCAATGACGAAGCACAGGAGGAAGCTGGTGCTGCAGCGGCTGCCAATGCACTGGAAGCTCTCGGCGAAGTCTACGACGTCGGCGGCGAAGAACTGGCTACGGGATTTCGCAGTGTAGCTGGTGCCGAAGATGCCGCTGGCGGTGCCCGTGTGCTCTCGCAGCCCATTCCAGGTGTCGAACGCGATCAGGGCGCAGCCGCTTTCTTCGATGTGGACAACACGCTTGTCCAAGGCGCATCAATCTTCCTCTTTGCCATGGGTTTGGTCGAGCGCGGCTTCATCAAGAAGCGTGATTTGGCCGGCATGATTTGGAAGCAGCTGAAATTCCGAATCTCAGGCGCGGAAAACGCTGCCGACGTAGCTAAGGCCCGTGAACAGGCATTGGAGTTTTTCGCCGGCCACGATGTGAATGAAATGGTCAAACTCGGCGAAGAAATCTTTGAAGAAAAGATCAGCGACCGCGTTTACCAGGGCACCCGCGATCTGGCGGAACTACATATCCAGGCTGGCCAAGAGGTCTGGCTGGTCACCGCCACCCCGGTGCAGCTGGCCCAGGTTATCGCTAAGCACATCGGACTGACCGGCGCCCTTGGCACGGTCGCCGAGGTCAAAGATGGCAAGTTCACTGGCCGCCTGGTAGGCGATATTCTCCACGGCCCGGGTAAGAAGCACGCGGTGGCAGCTCTGGCAGCCTCTTCCGGGTTGGACATGTCTCGCTGCACGGCATACTCAGATTCCGCCAACGACATTCCCATGCTGTCCATGGTGGGCACCGCCGTGGCCATCAACCCGGACCGCAAGTTGCGGAATTACGCCCAGAAGATGGGGTGGACTATCTACGACTATCGCCACTTTCGCTCCGCAACCTTCGCCACGATGCGGTGGCTCTCGATCGGAGCACTGCTGGCAGGAGCTGTCGGGGGCGCGGGACTCGTCGGCAAGCGACTGTGGGACGCGAACAAGGAAAGTTAAACGCTGCTAGGCGCACTCGAGAGTTAGTGACTGCGTTTATGACAAAAATGGCTCGAAAAATGGCCTGAAAGTGTCATAAACTCCTACAGTTTCACATTTGCAGCCCGTAATCGGCAGCCCGTGATTAGCCCCCCCCCAACGACAAAACCCGCCCTATCTCAACGAGACCGGGCGGGTTTTGCTTTTAAAACGTGTACGCGACGCAGCACGCGCGCTCCTGCGATAACGGCAGGAATGCTGGCTTACTTGCCGAGCTTACGACGCTGCACGCGGGTACGGCGAAGCATCTTGCGGTGCTTCTTCTTCGACATGCGCTTGCGACGCTTCTTAATGACGGAACCCATCGGCTCGACCTCGCTATTCGTTGACGGAAATTTTTTCTTGCACAATGGCGGCGTACTCAATGCGGCCTTACAACCGCCGAGATGTCACGCCCTTTTTTTCCTTCCGCCTTCACAGCTCGATACTTCATGACTTGAAGACGATAGGAAACAGGGGCGCAGCACAGCACCATGTACTAATCGGATTAATCATAGCGGGGACATATGCGTTCAGGTCAAACAGCCCCGCTTAAAAGGCAGAAAAAATTAACCCGCGTTGTAGAAAGAGGAGTCCAGGTACTCCTTGACTGCGGACTCATGGACGCGGAAAGAACGGCCAACGCGCACTGCCGGCAGCTCGCCAGCGTGAACCAGGCGGTAGACGGTCATCTTGGATACGCGCATGATGTCAGCAACTTCCGCAACGGTCAGAAAGGTGCCTTTATCTGCATTCTGCATTAGTAAATATTCCCTTCAGCGCACGCGACGCGCTGCAGGCTTCCCCTCCTGCAGAAAATCGTGACACGCACGTGCTTTTCATATCCTACCGGTAGGCAAGGTGCCGGTGCGATTTTTGATAAAGAATAGGGGCATTGGCGAATGGTGTGACAGTTGTGACTAACTCATCGTCCCTGCGTATCGGATTAGCTACTGCCCCTAACCATTTCCAATGCCCCAAATATTGGGGTTACTTGTACACCCGCGACCACTCGGCGAAATACTTATTTACCCATCTCATTGGCCTTGTCATAGCAAGCCTGCAGCGCGCGATGCACCGCGCGACGAATACCCTCTTCCTCGAAAACTCGGGTGGCCGCTGCCGTTGTACCGCCCGGCGAAGTGACATCAGCACGCAACGCAGTCGGGTCCGCGCCTTCCTGCATCATCATCTCGGCTGCACCAGCAGCCGTAGCCGACGCCAGACGCTTAGCCTGATCACGCTTGAGGCCCAGATTCACACCCGCGTCGGTCATCGCCTCGACGAACTGGAAGAAGTAAGCCGGACCGGAGCCCGAGACTGCAGTGACTGCAGACATCAGCGACTCATCGACAACCTCAACGCTGCCGACCTTCTTCAACAGTTCGACAACCTCGTCGGTCTGGCTCTCCGTGACAAAGCGGCCCGGCGCGACTGCACAGACCCCCTTGCCCACCAGCATCGGGGTATTCGGCATGACGCGGATCACCGGAGTACCGACAGCACAGACGCTTTCCATCTTGTCCAGCGTGATGCCAGCCGCCATCGACACCACAATGGTGTCGACCTCAGAGTCATCGAGCACGTCGGCAATCTGCTCGAGCATGTCGATAATCAAGTACGGTTTTACGCACAAGAACACCACGTCGGCACCGTCGACGGCCCCTACTGGGTCGTCGGCATCGACAATGCCGTAGGTCTCCTTCAGACCGGCCAGGCTCTCCTTGGTGCGCCCCACCACATAAATCGAGGAGGGCGAGACACCACCGTCGATGAGACCACCGACGAGTGCGCTACCAATCTTTCCGCCACCAATTACAGCAATTCTTGTCATGGACGCTAAGTGTGCCAAAACTGGCCCACACATGCGAATGCAGGGACCGGAAAACTACGCTTCCGACCCCTGCATCAGGTGATGATTATTCTGTTGACCCCACTACAACTGGAAGAGAATCCAGGGGCCAAATGTCAGCGCCAAACCGACAAGTCCTGCAAGAATCGGTGTCAGTTTGTCCTTCTCACGGCGCAGGTAGTTCGCCATTCCCGCGAAGCCACCAGCGACCACGAGAGCCATGATGACAACCACAATCTTTGGCAGCGACGACCAGGCCATGGTGAAGCCCAGGAACACCAATGCACCAGCAATCAGACCCACGAAGACCTGGATTAGCAGCAACGGCACCGAGAGGGAATTGTCCTCGGCGTAGCCATCGCGCGCGACGGCCTTGCCCTTGGAGCTCTTGGATTCTTCACGCTTAACGACGTCCCGGGGCTCCGCCTGCTTCTCGTCAGCTGCGGCCTGGGTCGGTGTGGTCTCGACCTGCGCAGCCTCAGTGGGGGCGTCCTCGGCCTGCTCGATATCGGCCTGTGCGTCTTCTGCCTGTGCAACTTCAGGAGCGACAGCGGCCGCCACTGCCGCCTTGGAAGCGGCACCGGTATCGGCGTCAGCGTCGGCAGCCTCGAAGGTAGCGGTTTCCTGAGCAGCTTCAGCCTCAGCAAATTGTTCACCGTCGACGTCATCCGATTCAGCGGATGCCTCGGACTCTTCGTCGACATTGTCCTGGACAACCGGAATGGAGGCAGTCGGACGGTCGTCGTAAGCGTTGGAACCGGTGAGTACCGCACGAGCGACTGGCCCCGGCTCCCCAAGCTGCTGCGACTCGTCTGCCATGTCACGCAGTTCGGTGAAGGTGTAGGTAATCTCCGAACGCTCGGAGTTGACCATGACCGGACGGGGTTCCATCGGAATTGCCAATGGCACCGCAGGGGCTGCTGGCTGCGCAGTTGGTGTGCTCTGCGCGGCTTGCTCCTGCTGCGGAGCTGCCGGTGCAACCGGTGCAACCGGTTCTTCAGCAACTTCGGCAACCTCGTCAGCTTCGGCCTCAGCGACCTCGGCGTCAGCTACTTCGGCGTCAGCCTCAGCTAATTCCGACTCCTCTTCTTCCTGATCAGCAGCTTCAGCCTCGGCCTCAGCTTGAACCTCATGCTCCGACGAATCCGCCCCTTCAGCAACTACCACTGGCTCAGCGACAGCCTCCGAGTGCTCCGGAGCTTCTACCTCCGGTTCGGTTGCCTGCGCTTCTTCGGCGGCGTTGGCCGCAGCTTCGTCGGCAAGCAAATCACTCGTAGTCGTCTGATCGTCGTCTGCGTTGGAAAGAGCGTGAGCACCACGTCGCGGTTCGTCGGCCTTTACACGAGGGATTGAGCCGGTGAGCTCCTGAACAGACACACCGCCTTCTTCAAGGCTGCGTCGACGGCGGCGCCGCGGTGGTTCAGAGGGGGCTCCCTCCTTCTGCCGCCGCGCCAGCAGTTCGGCAACGGTGAGCTTTTCCTCGCTCATCTCAACCCTTTCCGTATAGGTCACTGTCCAGTCGTCGGAAGATAATGCCCTCACGCAGCGCCCAAGGACAAATCTCGACCTTCTCTAATCCCAATGCTCGCATACTAGCCTCTGCAACGAGAGCACCTGCGACAATTTGGTGAGAACGATTCGCACTAACACCCTCAAGTTCAGCACGGTCAGCCGCCGTCATGCGGGAAATAAACGCAATCAACTGGCGCAAACCAGCGGCAGTCAGAGTGCGCTTAACCCGGGGACCAGCAGCGGAAGGCGCCGCACCGGTCAGGCGAGCGAGAGTGCGGAAAGTCTTCGAGGTGGCGACAGCCAAGTCCGGCTCACCAAGCGTACGCAGATGACGAGCTGGCTCAGCGAGCTCAGCATCAATGTAATCGCGCAGCAGGTCAATCTTCTTGCGCTCCGGCGGATCGGTCTCGAACCACTCGTGGGTCAAACGGCCCGCACCGAGCAGCAGTGAGTACGCGGCCTCCGGATCCTCATCGGTACCCGACGTCAGCTCGAGAGAGCCGCCACCGATATCCAGGTTGATTAGACGACCAGCAGACCAGCCGTACCAGCGCCGTACTGCCAAAAAGGTCAGACGAGCCTCGTCCTCACCGGAGAGAATCTGCAGCTTAATGCCAGTTTCCTTCTCGACGTGAGCGAGTACTTCGTCCGCGTTGGCGGCATCGCGAACAGCCGAAGTGGCGAAGCTAATCATCTCTTCGCACTTCATCTGCTCAACCAATTCCTTGGATTCAGCGACGTAGCCCGTCAGCTTGTCAATGCCCTTCTTGGACAGGTTGTTGTCCTTATCCAGGTACTCGACCAGCTTCATCGTCGACTTGGAATCGCTCATCGGAGTCGGATGTCCGCCCCGGCGGGCGTCCACCATCACCAAGTGGACGGTATTACTACCTACATCTAATACACCTAATCTCACTCTTAGTAGGTTAGACGGTCTACGGTGTATTGGTGTGAATCAACCCCACCCCCGCCCCGGTCGTGGACCGCAACCGTCTCCCGCTGAAGTCGCCTATGACTTTCCCCGCGAGTGGTTCGAGTTCGCCCACCCGGAGGACCCAGAACATATCATCACCTGCGACCTAACCTGGTTGATGAGCTCCTATCAATGCGCTTTCGGCACCTCCGCTTGCCAGGGCATCGACTCCGCGAACGCGGATGTCGGATGCTGTGGCCATGGCGCCTTTATCACCGACGAAGAAGACCGCGAGAGGGTTATTGACGTCGTAAAGCGAATGGAAGGCGACTCCGCAGAGCCCCAGTGGTGGCAGAACCGCCCCGAACAAACTCTGAAGTGGCTTGAAACCTACGAAACCGACCCCTCCGAACCGTTGGAACCGTGGTTAGTGTGGGACGAGCTTGACGACGAAAACGGAGAGCCTGAGCCTGCTCTGAAAACGAAGGTCGTGAAGAATGCCTGCATTTTTGCCAACCGTGACGGATGGCGCAATGGTGCGGGCTGTGCCATCCACCAATGGGCGATGGCCAACGACATTGACCCCGTAAAGGTCAAGCCGGATGTGTGTTGGCAGGTGCCGCTGCGCCGACTGGAGGACTGGGAGGAACGCCCGGACGGCCAGGAGATTCTGCGCACGACCATTACCGAATACGATCGTCGTGCCTGGGGCGATGGCGGCGAGGACTTTGAATGGTTCTGCACGGGCGCGCCGGCCACACATACCGGTGGCGAGCCGGTGTGGCGCACGCACAAGTCCGAGCTAATAGAGCTCATCGGCGAAGAGTGCTACGAAATTCTGGCGGAGCACTGCCGTGCCCGAGAAATAGCGGGCGCGGCCAAGGCTTTCGGGCCGAGTGGCTACCCACTGCTGGCGATTCACCCGGCCACACGCGCAGCGGCCGAGGGGCTGGCGCCGGACGAGGTTTAAGTCGGGGTTTCTCAGACCGACGGCGGAGATTGTCGGCAGCAGTCTGCTGAGCTAGTCCTCGAACTTGTAACCCAAGCCGCGAACGGTGACCAGGAACTCCGGCGAGGAAGGATTGCGCTCGATCTTGGAGCGCAGGCGCTTGATGTGTACGTCCAGCGTCTTGGTGTCGCCGACGTAGTCGGAGCCCCAGACGCGGTCGATGAGCTGGCCACGGGTTAGCACACGACCACGGTTGCGCAGCAAGTACTCCAGCAGGTCGAATTCCTTGAGCGGCATTGCGACATCATCGCCGTCAACGGTGACTACATGGCGCTCGACGTCCAGCACGACCGGGCCGCCGCGCAAGACCTCCTCGTAGATATCCTCGACATCGTCGGAGTCGTCGTGGCGACCGCGGCGCAGCACAGCCCGGATACGGGCAATAAGTTCCCGAGAGGAATACGGCTTGGTCACATAGTCATCCGCACCAATTTCGAGGCCGACGACCTTGTCAATCTCAGTGTCACGGGCGGTCACCATAATCACTGGGACAGAGGACTTTAAGCGGATGTTTTTGCAGACCTCGGTGCCACTCATACCTGGCAGCATGAGGTCCAGCAGCACAATGTCCGGTTCTGCCTTGGAGAATTCTGCAAGTGCTTCCTGGCCGTCAGCGGCCATCCGCACCTCGAATCCTTCGCGCTGCAGCAGAAACGCAAGCGGCTCCGCCAAAGCCGTCTCGTCTTCGACAATAAGTACCTCAGTCACGGATTACTTCATTCCTTCCTTGGAATCCTTGTTCTGGGAATCCTTATCCTTGCCACGGGTTTTGCCCGTACCGCGCTGCGCGTTTTTCTTAGCCGCAATTTTACCCGCAGGCTGGGTGTGGCCGATTGGCAAACGTGCAGATACATCGCCATCATTCGACGCGGAACCGTTCTTTTCCATCAGCGGGAGCTCAATGGTGAAGGTCGATCCTGTGCCCAGCCGACTCCACAGCTTCACGGTTCCCTTGTGATTCGCTGCGACGTGCTTAACAATTGCCAAGCCCAGACCGGTACCGCCTGTCGCCCGCGAGCGTGCCTTATCCGCACGGAAGAAGCGCTCGAAGATACGCTTCTGATTCGCCTGGGAAATGCCGATACCGCGGTCAGTGACGCGGATAGCGACGGTGTCGTTATCCTCCTTGACCGCAGTCACAGATACAGGCGTGGCCTCTGGCGAGTAGTTGATCGCATTTGAAATCAGGTTGGACACCGCGGTGATCAGCAGGCTGCGTTCACCTTCAACCACCAAATCCGGCTCACAGTCAACGGTGATTTCAATACCCGCCTGCTCCGAGAGCATCTGGTTACGACGCACAGCTCCTTGGACAATCTCTTCAACCTTCACGGGAGACATGTCCGGCAGCGGCTCTGCCCCCTGCAGCTTCGACAGCGAGATGAGTTCCGTAATCATGGTCGACATCCGCTTGGACTCCTGCGTCAGGCTCTCACTAAAGTGACGCACGGCAACCGGGTCGTCGGTAGCTTCATTCAGCGCCTCGACCAAGAGGCTGATGGCCCCCACCGGAGTCTTGAGCTCGTGGGAAACGTTAGCCACAAAGTCACGTCGCGCGGCCTCCATACGGGCCTGTTCGGAGACATCCGCCGCATAAATCACCACAAAACGGTCGTCCACCAGTGACAACGGAGTTAGCTGACAGCGGACAATTGTGTCCGGCGCCCCCGCCCGGCGCGACGGCAGCACCAGCGTTAGCTCCTGGTCCTCCTGCGAGTCAAAGACCTTGAGCGCAGCTTCCCAGCCCACGTCATTGAGGCGGCGCTCATAGACCAGCCCTAACTTGTGCGCCATGGAGTTCGACAAAATCAAATCACGTGAGATGTCAACGACCACCACACCCGTCGGAGACTTCTGAATGGCCAGGTGCATGACCTGCGCCATGGTGGTTATTGAACTTTCCTCGTCGCTCTTCTGACGCCGAGCGGCGTTATAGGCACCCGAGACAACTCCACCAAGAATCAGCACAGCTGCCATAACCGCAGCACCTAATAGAGCGGCGATAATGATTTTTGACACGGGTCTTACCCTAAGCTCTTTTCACAATCCGCGCGCGCTGAAAATCAGTGCGCTAGCTAGCTCTAAATAGACCAAGGAGCACAGCCCCACTTGGCTGCGCCCCTTATCGGCCTATCAAACACCTACATTTTTACTTGTTGCCCTGAGCAGCAACAGCAGCAGCACCTGCAGCTGCAGCTTCCGGATCCAGGTAGGTGCCACCCGGGTTCAAAACCTTGCCCTCAGCATCAAAGTCGTAAACCAGCGGGATACCGGTCGGGATGTTCAGAGCGGCAATGTCCTCGTCCGAGATGTTGTCCAGGTGCTTGACCAGTGCACGCAGGGAGTTACCGTGAGCTGCCACCATGACAGTCTCACCGGCCTTCAGACGCGGCAGGATTTCCTCTTCAAAGTAAGGAATGAAACGCTTCACGACGTCCAGGAGGCACTCCGTGCGCGGAACCTCATCCAGGTTGGCGTAACGCGGGTCATTAGCCTGCGAGAACTCGCTGTCATCCGACAGCTCCGGCGGCGGAGTGTCGTAGGAGCGACGCCAGGACATGAACTGGTCCTCGCCGTACTTCTCCTTGGTCTCTGCCTTGTTCAGACCCTGCAGAGCACCGTAGTGGCGCTCGTTCAGACGCCAGTCACGGATAACCGGAATCCACAACAGGTCAGCGGTATCCAGGGCAATGTGTGCGGTGTTAATTGCGCGACGCAGCAGCGACGTGTAGAGAACCTGCGGCTTCAGGCCTGCCTCTACGAGCATCTCACCGGCACGTACTGCCTCAGCGCGGCCCTTGTCGGTCAGTGCAACGTCGACCCAGCCCGTGAACTGGTTGGATGCGTTCCACTCACTCTGGCCATGACGGACAAGAATCAGTTTTCCATTGCTCATACCCCTAATTGTGCCCCAAAACGGGAAAGCCCGCCGTTCGTTGCCCCGCTATGTGGGTTGCTACCCCCGGCTACTCAACCATGTGGCGGAACTGCTCCAGATTGGCCAGGTTTTCCCCACGGTCAACCCGCCACTCCCACTCGCGCTTAATTGCCGATGCAAAGCCGCGTTCGAGGATCTGGTTGAAGTCCCCATCGGCCGTCTCGAGCAGCTGACCGAGGAGGCGGTCGAGGTCATCGTCGGAAAGCTCAGCGGGCAGTTGACCGACCAGGTAGATGTCGCCGGCGGCGTCGATGGTGTAACCGATGCCGAACAGACGACGGTTGCGCTGTAGCAACCACTTGTAAACGGCCTCGTGGTTTTCTTCGACCGCGCGACAGACGAAGGCTTCAACACGCAGGGAGTCCGGTGCCGGGATGAGGCCGACGACAGTCTTGAGCTTCTTCTTACCAGGCAGGACCACCACGGCGGCATTGTCTGCAATACCATGCTCGACACCGAGGCGTTCCAGCTGCTCACCGAGGGATTTCAGCTGTACTTGGATGTCCGTGCTCATCGTGAATCATCTCCCTGCTTTTGTGGCTACGGCTCTGGCGGTACTGAAGCTAACGAAACCTACCGGGAGCCGCCCGCATCCCGGATAGAGCCGGGACAATTTTCCTTTTGGAGTTCGGTTCGATGATAGACATCGGCCAACCGATCCACGGTCTTTTGCCAGGAAAACTCCAGGGAGTGCTCGCGTGCCTGGGTGGCCAATTTAATGCGTAGCTCGTCGTCCTCCACCAGGCGACCGAGGGCATCGGCCCAGGCTGCGGGCTCGTGACCGTCGACAAGCAAACCGCTGACCCCATCGTCGACAGCGATGGAGAGTCCGCCGACATTCGCCGCGACAACGGGAGTACCGGTGGCCTGAGCCTCCATCGCCACCAACCCGAAAGTTTCGTTGTAACTGGGCACGGCGACAATATCTGCGGCCTGGTAGAGCTTCGCCAGGTCCTGCGGCGGGCGCGGGGGCATGAACCGGACCAGGTGGTCGATCCCCTCTTCCGCGGCGAGATTGGTGAATTCGTCGGGCGCATGCAGCCCAGAACCGGAAAGTCCACCGCAGATAATCACTCGGACATTAGTGGCGGGATGGCGACGCATGAGCTCACCGACACCCCGCAGCAATACCTGCGGGCCTTTCAGCCGCTGCAGCCTACCGACGAACAAAATGACCTTAGTGTGCAACGGGATGCCCAGCTCACGACGGGACCGCTCGGTGGCACGATCACTGCCCGGCGAAAAGAGCTCCACGTCCACCCCGGGCGGCACGACATTGATGCGCCACGGGTCGGCATCGTGGAGATCCGCGAGCTGCTTAGCCTCGGCATCGGTGTTGACGATGAGCCGGCACGCATTGTCCACAATCTGCTGCTCACAGATACGCCGAGACTCCGGCTCCGGCGTATCTCCCTCCGCCAGATGGAGATTCTTCACTGCCGCCAGCGTGTGCGCCGTGTGCACAAACGGAATGTCAAGCAAATCCGACAGCAGCCACCCCACCTGGCCAGAGAGCCAGTAGTGCGAATGGATCAGGTCGTATTCAATCCCCTGTTTGCGGGCGAATTCAATGACCCCACCGGCAAAGGCCGGCATCTGCGTAGCCAGGTCTGACTTCTCTAACCCCTCATATGGGCCAGCCACAATGTTGATGACGCGGAAGTTCTCACTGACCTGAATCACCGGCCCATCGCTGGAACGCGTGGCGCGGGTGAAAACATCCACCTTCACACCGCGTCGCGCCAGCTCCTCGCAGGTGCGCAGCACGTAGACATTCATGCCACCAGCGTCACCGATGCCCGGTTGCTCCAGCGGAGAGGTATGCATGGAGATCATCGCGATGCGGTTCGGCCACGCCGGGGTGTTAGAGGTGGCCGCGTCTGCGCCCGCCGTTGCCGCCGGAAATGTTTCGCTCATACTGCCCAGAGTGCCTATGCCAGGGGCAACCCCGCAAATGAGTACCTCAAATACGTGTATAGGAATTCCGGCATCGCAGTGCGACGTACGGCACAATAGAGGTCGATACCTACTACGTCGTAGGTTATTATCACCTCACGACATAGTCAGGCGATAAACAAAAACCTAGGAGGATCCCATGGCCGATACATCCAGCTCACACGCTGCAAATGACTCTGCCCCAGCTCACGGTTCCACACCCAACGCTGCGGCCTCCAAGGCCTGGCTGAACCTGTATCCGGAGTGGACCCCACCCCACATCGACTACAACTTCGACACCCTCCTAGACGTCTACCGCCACACTCTGAGCAACCACCCGCGCCGCAAGGCATTGACCTTCTTCGGTCGCTCCACCTCCTACGCCGAGCTGGATGCCAAGGTTCGCAGCGTTGCCGCCGGCCTGCGCGCACTTGGCGTACGCAAAGGCGATCGCGTGGCACTGCTCATGCCGAACTGCCCGCAGCACGTCATCGCCTACTGGGCAGTTCTGCACCTCGGCGCTGTTGCCGTAGAGCACAACCCCCTCTACACCGCCCACGAACTGCGCCACCCATTCAACGACCACGGCGCCCGCTTTGCCATCTGCTGGGACAAGATCGTCCCCGTACTTGAGGACCTCCGCAACAACACCCCGCTCGAGACCATCATCGCGGTCAATATGCTGCAGGACCTGCCGTTTGTCATGCGCACCGCCCTGTCGATCCCGCTGCCGAAACTCCGCGCCGCCCGCGCTAAGCTGCACTCCTCCGCACCGCAGGTCATGGGTTTTGACGCTTTGCTTCACGACGCCGTCGGCGGAGACGGCCACGACCTCCAGGCCGATGAATCCATCACTGCCGATGACACTGCAGTGATGATGTACACCTCTGGCACCACGGGCTCGCCAAAGGGCGCGCAGTTGAGTCACCAGGGGTTGGTAGCCAACATTCTGCAGGGCAAGGCCTGGGTGCCGGGCCTTGGCAAGGAGCGGGAGATCTCCCTCGGTGTTCTGCCGATGTTCCATGCCTACGGCCTGACCATTGTCACCAACTTGTCCATGCTGATTGGCGCTGAACTGGTGCTGGTGCCGACACCGGAGATTCCGCTGATTATGAAGGTGATGAAGAACAATCGCCCGACATGGGTGCCTGGTGTGCCGACTCTCTACGAGAAGATTGTCGAAGCCGCCGAGCGCGATAATGTCGACCTCTCCGGCGTGAAGTTCGCCTTCTGCGGTGCTGCTACCCTGCCGGTTTCCCTTGTGCAGAAGTGGGAGAAACTCACTGGCGGGCGCCTTGTCGAAGGCTACGGCCTCACCGAAACGTCACCGATTATCGTCGGCAACCCGATGGACGGCAACCGCCGCCCGGGCTACGTTGGCCTGCCATTCCCCGACACCGAGGTTGCCATCGTTGACCCCGAAAATCCCACCAAACTCCGCGCTGACGGCGAGGAGGGCGAGGTCATCGTCCGAGGCCCACAGGTTTTCGCCGGTTATCTCAACCTCCCGGAGGCAACGGAGAAGTCCTTCACCGATGGGCCTGCTGAGCTTCCCGCTGGCGACCGTTGGTACCGCACCGGCGATGTCGGAGTCATGGAGTCGGACGGCTTCATCAAGCTGGTTGCCCGCATCAAGGAGGTCATCATCACCGGTGGCTTCAATGTCTACCCGGCCGAGGTCGAGGAAGTACTGCTCTCCCACCCGGACATCACCGATGCCACGGTCGTCGGCCTGCCGAAGAGTGACGGCTCCGAGATGGTCGTGGCCGCCATCACCCTTGCTGACTACGCCCGACTGGATTCCGACGCCTACCGCGACCACTGCTACGACAACCTGACCCGGTACAAGGTGCCGCGCGCATTCTTCCACCTGGAGGAACTACCTCGCGACCAGATGGGCAAGGTCCGCCGCCGCGATGTCCGCGACGTGCTGCTCACGCAGCTGGAGCAGAAGGGCCAGAGCGTCGATTCGCTTTCCCACCGCAAGCACCATTAGTTCACGGTGGTTTTGTAGTTGGGATAGGGGCCTGAGTAGAGCGGGCTCCTATCCCTTTAAGGCGGACCCCGGCTCCCCCCCCCCAGACTTAGTGACTAGGTTTATGACAAAAAACTGAGGGTGAATAATATTCACGTGTCATAAACCTAGTCACTTTCTCTATCCCCGCCATTGGGAGAAGGCCCGGGAGCGCAAACTGAGGACTACCCGGCGGTTCTATCAGCCCCAGCGCCCCGGTCAGCCCCATCACCCCCGTTAGTCCCATCAGGCACGCCAGCCTCTCCAGTCCGCCCCCACTGGCCATCAGCCACCCGCCGCGGGCCTAGTCGATGCTCACGCCGACCCACACCGGCTCGGGCACCAGGGTCACGCCGAAGGCCTTTTCCACACCAGCGCGCACATCGCGCGCTAAAGCCACCAAGTCGGCGGCGGTCGTAGGCGTACCATCGCCGGACTCCCCGCGGTTGGTCAGGGCAAGAGTGTGCTTAGTCGACAGTCGCGCGGGCGCACCGTCACCGGGGTAGCCCTTGGGGAACCCGGCGCGCTCGATAAGCCACGCCGCCGAGAGCTTCACGGCTGCCTCGTGGCCGAGGCCAGCGGGGAATGCGGGCATATTCGCGGCCTCATCGGCCCCACGCAGCGCGGCAACCTTTGCACGCACGGCCTCCACCGAGTTCTCCGGAATGATCGGGTTGGTAAAGAAAGAACCCGCGGACCAGGTATCGCGGTCAGCATCTTCGAGCACCATGCCCTTGCTCCGGCGCAGCTCAAGCACCTTTTCACGCACCAACTCAGCCGGCCTGCGAATCTCGCCAGCCGCAGCCTCGGCCTCGTCGACGCCCAGGCGCCGCGCCAGTTCGCCATAGCGAAGTGGCGCGGACATCCCATCCACGCTGAGCTCGAACCGCACGGCCAGCACCACTGCCCGTGCGGTGAACTTCAGGTTCGAGTAGCGGTAGGAAAGGTCGAGGGACTCCGGTTCCACCCACTCGACCGAGCCGGTTGCGCGATCGTAAAGCTGCACCGCGTCCAGAACCTGCGATACCTCAGCACCGTAGGCACCAACGTTTTGCACCGGCGTGGCTCCGGCCGATCCCGGAATACCCGACAGGCATTCCAGGCCGCCAAAACCGGCGTCGACACTCATCTCCACGACCTCGTCCCAGACTGCACCGGCCTCGGCCTCCACGATTGCCGACACGGACTCCAACCCGTGTCCGCGAGTGCTCATGGTCACGTTGTCGGCCTCGATCACCACAGCCACCAGCGGCTCGAGTTCATCGGCCACCACCAGGTTGGATCCGCCTCCCACGATGAGGAGGGGCACGTTAGCGTCGTCAAGCGTGCGTACAACATCGACCACAGCGTCCGTCGTGTTGCACCGCACGACCGCGCGTGGCACCCCGCCAAGGCGGAGCGTCGTCAAATCCGCGAAAGCGGTATGCGTGCTGAGCTCCACCCCCTCTAGCCCCGCAAGCCCATCGATGGCTTCTTCCATGTCGGAGGTCAGGTGAATTGGGTTCGGCGATTGGTCGAGATTTTCCACGCCCCTAGCGTAGTGCAAATTACGTATCATCAAGCGCATGAGTACGACTAACACGCACACCGTCAACTTCGACCAGCCGATTGAGAAGGTTTACGAGGCCCTCACCGACGCCGGTTTCTGGGAGAAGGTCGCAAACCGTTTCTCGGCAGCTGACGGCAAGGTGGAAAAGTTCGAGACCACCGACGCTGGCACCACCGTCGTGATTCGCCAGACCGTCGCTGCCGACAAGATTCCGGCGCAGGCGCAGAAGTTCGTTAAGTCCGGGGTCGGCATGACGCGCACGTTCGTCATCAGCCCGCTTAACGACGACGGCGCGACCTCCACCGTGACCACAGAAGCTTCGGGCGTACCGGCATCCTTCAGTGCGTCCCAGAAGCTCACCGCCCAGGGCGAAGGTGCAGTGCTGACCACCAACTCCGAGTTCGCCATCAACGTGCCGCTGCTCGGTGGCAAGCTCGAGGAGAAGGCCGCTCCGTACCTGGAGCGCGTCCTCAACGCTGAGACCGCTGTGCTGGCGGACTACGTCGCTAAGTAGGTTGCGCACCGGGGGGGGCACCGGGGAAGGGTTTGCCACGCTTGCCGGGCTCCCCGGCGGATACCTGGCGAAGATAGGTGGTAGCGACGGAGCCGTCGTTAAGCAAGACTGGGAACCATGAGTTCTGCTAAACGCTCTTCGAGCGTCAAAGTCCTGCCCACCGTCCTCGGTGTCATCATCGTGGTGGCGCTTATTGCGATTGCCGGCGAAATCGGCGTCCGGATGTTCGTGAGCAAGGAGATTTCCGACGGTTACCGCACCTCCGCCGAGGAGCGTGGTGCGACGGTCACTGAGGACCCCAAGGTTTCTTTCGGCACCCGCCCGATGCTGCTCGCCTTGGCCACGAAGTCCGTGCCCTCGATGGATCTGTCCACTCCGAACACACTGGAGGTCAAGAACCCGGAGGCGCTGGGTGGCGCACCGGAGATCAACGGTGACCCGGCAGCGGAAGTGCACCTGGAAAACGTGGATCTGAGCAATCGCGCGGATCCGACGGCAGAGTCGCTGCGAGTAGATGTCACGATTCCACCTCAGCTGCTGCAGGCGCTGATTAACCGGGAAAGCGGTGTACGCGCTTCCACGATTACGCCGCTGCCAGACGAAGGCCTGTTCAACATTGAATTCGCCTCCGGATTTGCGACCTCCAAGTTCCGCCCGATTGCCAACGGCGGTCATATCGAAATCAACCTGGAGGGCGGCTCAATCCTCGGCTTAAACCTCGATGGCCTGGCCGGCTGGCTGGGAGAAGCGAGCGGTACGCTGTTGAGCTACGACATCGGCCACGGCATGCAGGTGGAGGAAGCGCACGTCACCGGGGAGGGCCTGGCGTTGACGCTGACGGGCGCAAATCTGCCTTTGTCGACCGTGAACGAACTTACCTTTAGCTAGCAGGTAAGATACCGAGAATGACTCGCTCTCTCATCACCGCAAAAAGCGGTACTCCCACCGAGCGCCAGTACATCTTCTCGCTCGGCTGTCCAGACCGTACCGGTATCGTTTCCACCCTGTCGACCTTCCTGTCCGACATTGGTGCGTGGATTACCGAGGCGGACTTTTTCTCCGACCCGGAGACCGGATGGTTTTTCACTCGCCAGGCGGTCCGCGCCGACGCGCTCGACCTGACTGTAGAAGAGCTGCGCGAGAAGTTCGCTGAGCTCATCGGTGATTGGGGCCCTGAGGTCCGCTGGAAGGTCACCGACAACGCTGTCCCGAAGCGCGCTGTCATCCTGGTGACCAAGGAAGGCCACTGCCTGCAGGATCTGCTCGGCCGCGTCGCACAGTCGGACTACCCGATGGAAATCGCTGCAGTAGTTGGCAACCACCGCGATCTGGAGCCACTGGTCGCAGCGTATGACATTCCTTTCCACCACGTGCCCTTCCCCAAGGATGCCGTCGGCAAGCGTAAGGCATTCGATGAGGTCGCCGAGATTGTCGACGCCGAAAACCCGGATGCCATCGTGCTCGCACGTTTCATGCAGATTCTGCCGCCGGATCTGTGCGAGAAGTGGGAAGGCCGCGCGATTAATATCCACCACAGCTTCCTGCCGTCGTTCATGGGCGCGCGCCCGTATCTGCAGGCTTATCGACGTGGTGTGAAGCTCATCGGTGCCACCTGCCACTACGCCACTGAGGACCTCGACGATGGTCCGATTATTGAGCAGGACGTCATGCGTGTCTCCCACAAGTACACCGCTGCGGACATGCAGCGTGAAGGTCGCGATGCGGAGAAGCAGGTCCTCGCCCGCGGTTTGCGCTGGCACCTGGAGGATCGTGTGCAGGTCTACGGCAACCGCACCGTGGTGTTCCAGTAGGTTTTCGGGGAGCCAGACCTATCCCTATCCCCTCCCCCAGAAAGAAAGTGTCTGGGTTTATGACAAAATCACCGGGTTTTTCACCCAGAAACTGTCATAAACCCAGACACTTTCTCAGTTGTGCGGGCTAACACCCGCCCTGGACTAACACCCGCCCGGGACTAATAACCGCCCTGTGCGTTCGACAAAATGTCCTTGATCTGTGGGCGAACATCCAGCCAGTAAATCCCCGTGATGACTAGTCCGGCAATCAGCGGGATGCCCAGCATTGCCCAGCCCAGCCACGGCAGGAGTAGGAAGATAGCCGAACCGACCAGCATGCCGGCCCAGACGTTGCGGCTCTTGCGGTCTGCAGCGTCAAAGGCATCCGCGCGGGTGGTGATGACAAGCACCGCACCGATTAGCGCCAAGATGCCGATGACAAACGGAATGGCGAACTGAAACAGGACGTCCACATAGACGGAAATTGCCATCAGCGGCGAATCCGCAAGACTGGGCAAAGATGGTAACAGGCGCACCGGGGGAACAACTCCTTTAACAGGGATGCATTGCTTTTTACATGCTAACGCACACGGTCTGATGTGCTGGGTTGTGCTGCTAAATAGCCCCAAACACCAAGGTCGACAGGGTGTAAATAGCCAAACCGGCCAGTGATCCGACAACAGTGCCGTTAACGCGAATGAACTGCAGATCGCGACCGACCATCAGTTCAATCTTGTCGGAAGCCTCATCGGCGTCCCAACGCTCGACGGTCTCGGAAATGATCGAGGTAATCTCGCCCGCGTAGTTCTCAGCGATGAAGACGACAGCCGCTTCCAGACGGCGGTCCATTCGTTTGCGCAACTCAGGATCGGACTGGATTCGCTCGCCGTAGCGGGCGGCCGTTTCCGAGACCTTCCGACGGAGCAGGGAGTCCGGGTCGCGGGCAGCGTCGACAAGCTTTGCGGATGTTGATGCCCAAATCTTCGCCGGTGCCTGTGTGACAGCGGCGGACGAAAGAATGTCAGTCTTAATTTCTTCGACCTTGGCGATGGTCTTCTCGTCGTTCTGCAAATCAACGGCGAGCTGCGTGAGGAAGCGGTGGAGCGCCAGGCGCGCGTCGTGCTTAGGGTCATGCTGCACCTGCCAGGTCCAATCAACCAGCTCGCGATAGACCTTGTCGCCGATGAGATCGTTGACAAAGCTCGGTGCCCAGGAGGGGGCGCGCTCTCCGACGAGTCGGTCGATAAGATTCTGCGAGCCCAGCGACTTCCGGTGCAGCCACTCAGCCATCTGCTGGACAATAGGCTCGGTGCGCCCTTCTTCGATCAGCTGCTCGAGAACCTTACCCGCTGGTGGCCCCCACTCCGGGGCTGCAACTTCGTCGATGACTGCTGACTTCAGCACTGCGGCGGCATCGTCAGGATTAATCGCCTCCAGCACATTTCCGGTGAACTTACCGACCTCTGCGGACACTTTGTCGGCGTTTCCCGGCGCTACCAGCCATTCGCCGATACGCTCAGGAATCTCGGCCTTACGCACCTTGTCCACAATCAAAGCGGGGTTCAGGAAGTTATCACCGACGAACTGCGCCAGGGACTCACCGACCTGGTCCTTCTTGCGACGGACGATAGCGGTGTGTGGGATAGGAATGCCGAGCGGGTGGCGGAACAGAGCTACGACTGCGAACCAGTCGGCGAGGGCACCGACCATGCCAGCCTCAGAAGCAGCGCGAACGTAGCCCACCCACGCGGGCACAACTTCGCCTGCGGATAAGTGTGAAGACTCAATACCGCGGCATGTGAAATACACAGCGGTTGCGATGACCAGCAGCATCGTAGCGAAGGCCTTAGCCTTACGCAGTTGCGCACGTTTTTCCGCCTCAACCTCTGGTGATGGCCCGGGAACTTCGAGACGGTCCGAGACCGTATCTACAGCTGCCGGGAGCTTAGCGGGGTTGTTATCCATGTGTATAGATTAGGCGCCGAAAACGCGAAAATGCCACCGCGCCGCAGTCCGCTGTTGGTGAGAGAGGTACTTCTCAATACTTCCCTACCCCAGCGCACTGTGCACAGTGGCATCAACTGTGGAGGTGCTAGTTCAAAAGGCTAGCGTTGCATCCGCCTAGAGGCGAGCCCCTTTAAACTGGGGCAAGCCTTTAGTGGTGAGTGCCGAATTCCTTTCGGTAAGCCTTGTAGTCACGACGACCGATGGAGATGCAGGCCAGACCCGCAATAACCATAACCAGTCCGACTACCAGGCCAGCCCACATGAACACGCTGCCGTCGAAGTTCCAACCACCGGTGTAGTCGGTGTAGTTGGCGGCATCCTTAGCCAGGAAACCGTTGCTGTGAGAGGCAGCAGTCTGGTCGGCAAAAACGGTCGTTGCGAGACCGAAAATGAAGGTGCCCCAAGCCGCCAGAGAGGCGAGCATGAGTCCCATGCCAATCCAGGTAATGCTCTTGTGAAGCGAGGAGTATTCGGCATTCATGCTCTGAGGCACGTAACCGTCGACGAAGTGCTCTTCGCCCTGGTAACGCTTGACTGCATTCGCCATAATCTATGTCCCTTCTGGAAAACTCTAATCGAGAAAGAGTTTAGTCGTCCTTACCGCGGAAGAACGAACGAGCTCGTTCCTTGGTAACGGCGGCAACCGCAGTCAGCGGGATACCGGCCGGGCAGACATCAGCACATTCACCATAGAGGGAGCACGGACCGAAGGTGCCTTCGACCTCGTCAACCATCTTGCGAGCACGCTTGCCACGCTCTTCCTTACCCAGCGGGACCAGGGAGAGGTGAACCAGCTTTGCG
The DNA here is from genome assembly GCF_001815745.1 of Corynebacterium sp. HMSC064E07. Lineage (NCBI taxonomy): Bacteria > Bacillati > Actinomycetota > Actinomycetes > Mycobacteriales > Corynebacteriaceae > Corynebacterium > Corynebacterium sp. HMSC064E07. Next base: position 75,856 of record NZ_KV821815.1, read on the forward strand.
CCGGTGAACAGGTGTGCAGCACCGTTCGGGCAAGCTGCCACACAAGCACCACAGCCGATGCAGGCTGCGTGGTCAAGTGCGAACTCAGCGGTCTCGTGGTTCAGGTGCAGAGTATCTGCATCCGGAGCGGTACCAGCGTTGATGGAGACGTAGCCACCCTGCTCGAGGACACGGTCCAGAGCGGAGCGGTCAACGACCATGTCCTTGATGACCGGGTATGCGGCGGAGCGCATCGGCTCGATCTTCAGGGTGTCACCATCGCTGAACTGGTGCAGACGCTGCTGACAGGTCGGGGTGTTCTGGCCCGGGCCGTGCGGACGACCGTTGACGTTCAGACCACAGGTACCACAGATACCCTCACGGCAGTCAGATGCGAACGCGAACGGCTCCTTGCCGGACTCGACGTACTTGGAGTTGACGTGGTCAAGCAGCTCCAGGATCGACATCTCTGCGACGGCGTCGTCAACGTCAACGGATTCAAAGTGTCCCTCGACGTTCGGACCTGCTTGGCGCCAGATTTCAAGGTGCAGTTTCATTACTTGTAGTTCCTTGTCATGAGCGGGACGGCTTCGAAGGTGAGCGGCTCGGCGTGGCGAATGAATTCGTGACCGGACTGATCCCATGCAGGACCATTGTTGCCTCGCTCCCATGCGGAAACGAAGCACCAGTTAGCGTCATCGCGCTCTGCCTCGCCATCTTCGGAGATGTGGTCATCGCGGTAGTGAGCACCGCAGGACTCATCGCGGTCGAGGGCGTCGACACACATGAGCTCACCGAGGTCGATGTAGTCAGCAACGCGGTTAGCGTACTCGAGCTGCTGGTTCATCTCGTTCGGCTCACCCGGGATGAAAAGGTCAGACCAGAATGCCTTACGCAGTTCGCGGATCTCCTCGATACCGCGAGCCAGGTCTTCCTTGTTACGAGCCACACCACAGTCGCGGTAGAGAATCTCACCGAGCTGACGGTGGAAGTACTCAGCGCCGTGCTTACCCTGGATGCTCATCAGCTTGTCCAGGCGAGCCTGAGCGCGGTCCAGTGCTTCCTTGGCCTCCGGGGCATCCTCAGCCAGGCGGTCGGTACCGAGCAGCGGGCCAAGGTAGTTCGGAATGGTGAACGGCAGGGTGAACCAACCGTCGACCGAACCGGACAGCAGGGAGTTTGCACCAAGACGGTTTGCACCGTGGTAGGTCCAGGATGCCTCGCCACCGGTGAACAGACCCGGGATGGAGGTCATCTGGTTGAAGTCAGACCACAGACCACCCATGGTGAAGTGGCAGGTCGGAGCAATACGCATCGGAACCTTGTACGGGTCCTCACCGATTGCCTCTTCGTACATCTGAATCAGGTTCGAGTAGCGTTCCTTGATGACCGGCTGGCCCAGGCGCTCAATTGCGTCACGCAGATCCAGGTAGACGGAGTTCTTCAGCGGACCAACACCGTAGCCGGCGTTAATCTGCTGAGAGTTGGCACGGGAAGCGACGTCACGCGGGACGAGGTTACCGAATGCCGGGTAGCGACGCTCCAGGAAGTAGTCGCGCTCGTCCTCCGGGATGTCGTTGGCCGGGCGCTCGTCGCCCTTCTTCTTCGGGGTCCAAATACGTGCGTCGTTACGCAGGGACTCGGACATCAGAATGGTCTTCGACTGCCAGTGCGCGTTAACCGGAAGACCGGTCGGGTGGAACTGGATGAAGGACGGGGATGCGAAGTAAGCACCCTGGTCGTATGCACGCATGATGGCCGAAGCGTTGGAGTTCTTGGCCAGCGTGGACATGTGGTAGACGTTGCCGTAACCGCCGGTAGCCAGAATAACTGCGTGAGCAGTGTGAACGGTCAGCTCACCATTGATGAGGTTACGCATGATGGCACCCTGGCAACGGCCGTCGGCGACGATGATGTCAACCAGCTCGTTGTGGGTGAAGATCTCGACGTTGCCGAGACCAATCTGACGCTGCAGAGCCGAGGTAGTCGACAGCTGCAGCTGCTGACCCGTCTGACCACGGGTGTAGTACGTACGGGAGACCTGCACACCACCGAAGGAACGGGTTGCCAGGGTACCGCCGTACTCGCGAGCGAACGGAGCACCGATTGCATTCAGGTGGTCGATGACGCGGACGGACTCGACAGCCAGACGCCAGCAGTCGTTCTCGCGGCAGCGGTAGTCGCCGCCCTTAACGGTGTCCTTGACGTGGCGGTAAGCGCCGTCGTTGTCGACCTTCTTACCGCGAGCGGAGTTCACACCACCCTGTGCAGCAATGGAGTGCGCACGGCGCGGAGCGTCGTGGTAGGTGAAAACCTGCACGTCGTAGCCGAGCTCACCGAGGGCAGCAGCGGCAGCGCCGCCAGCCAGGCCGGTACCGACGACCATGACGCGGAACTTACGACGGTTCAGCGGCGAAACCAGGTTGGCGTGATCCTTCTGGTACTGCCAGTGGTCCTTCATGGAGACCTTGTCACCCGGGGAGTTATCGGACAGAACCTTGCCGATCTTGACCCCGTCGACAGCGCTTTCCGGCGCGCGGAAGTCCGCAGCGACGGTTGCTTCAGTGTTAGTCATAGTAAATTTCCTCCTCGACCTACGAGACCAGACCGGTCAGGACGGCGACTGGGATGAAGATGTTGCCGACAACAACCAGCAGCGGCAGCAGGCCGGACAGGAACAGCAGAACCTTGCGCCAGCGCTTACCGGTGATACCGAGGTCGGAAGTAGCGGTCCACAGACCGTGGGACAGGTGCAGCAGCAGAGCGAGCTGAGCAATGATGTACCAAACAACAACACCCGGACGCGAGAAGGACGCAACCACGTTCTGGTATGCCTCACCGTGCTCGAAAGAAGACGGAGAAACGCCAGCACCGATGGTCAGGTCCAGCAGGTGGAAGATGATGAAGGCCAGCAGCACGATGCCGGTGATCACCATCGAACGTGCAGTAAAGGTGTTCCAGCTGGACACCATGCCCTGACGGCGGAACTTGCCGCGGGACTGCTTTGCACGTGCAGCCAGGGTGAGGCCACCGAAAATGTGCAGGACAATAGCTACCAGCAGGACAATGCGGAAAATCCACAGAATGCCCTCGTTCGGAACTGCCGGAGCACCGACAGTGCGTAGGAAGGTCGCGTATGCGTTGAAGTCTTCCTCGCCAGCGAAAATCTTCAGGTTACCCAGCATGTGGACAATAACGAAGAGGCCAAACAGCACGCCAGTGACGGCCATGGTCAGCTTCAGAGCCCATGAAGGGTATTTAGGCTGCTCGCGCAGCGGTTCTACATTAATTTTGCCGTGCGCGATTGCGTCACGGTTTGAACTTTTAACAGTCATGGCACCTCCAGTGTCATATTCACTCTAAAGTCACACAGCGCCTGGTAAACATTTTTCCCCCTTTTGGGTGGGGATTTTCACAGGTTACCTAGGTCTTTTCTCCGCCTTTTCTCAGGTTATCGCATTTTAGCCACTTCTGACGTCGTCGCTGCATAAACCCTCTCCCCCACCATAAAAACGCCCCTACCCCGACTTTTGCCGATTTTTCCCCCGCCCAAACTAGCTAATAACGCAACATAAATAGCACGAAAATAAAAAACCGCCCACTTTTCTCAGGTGGACGGATTTAATACTCAATAATTATGTTGCGAAATTCTTTATTTTTACCCCTGCCGAATTCCCCAAAGGCCCAAACAGCCACCCCCAACAGGCAATCCCCCCCCTATTGGCACCGTGTACGGCCGAAGCCGTCCGACTAATCCTCGCTCTGATCCGAGTTCGCCATCACCACGGTCAACGGCTCCGGACCAATGATCACCTCATGTCCTGCGACCATAATCGGCCCAACCTGGTGGTCTCCCTCCTCCAGGACGACTTCCACCGTGCGGCCGCGCACCGTCACTCGGATACGACAACCACGAATAGTGACTCGGTACGTCAGACCACTCCAGTCCTCCGGCAGACGCGGGTCAATACTGTAGCGGCCGTCATGATCGCGGAAACCACCGAAACCATAGACCAGGGACTGCCACACACCACCGGCAGATGCGACGTGGACACCATCGGCAGCGTTGCCATGCAAGTTCGCCAGGTCCACATAGAGTCCGCGTAGGAAGAAGTCCATTGCCTGCTCCTGCAAGCCCAACTCGGCCGCAACAATGGACTGCACAACGGCGGACAGCGAGGAATCACCGGTGGTGAGCGGATCGTAATACATGTAGTCTGCGCGCTTTTGTTCCGTCGTAAAGCGATTGCCCATGAGGAACAGTGCGAGGACGACGTCCGCCTGCTTAATGACCTGGTGACGGTAAATCGTCAGCGGGTGGTAATGCAGCAGCAGCGGGCGCAGCGGGCCAACTTCGGGATCGTCGAGATTCCAGCGCTTACGCAGCAGGAACTGGTCATCCTGAGGGTGAATGCCGAGCTTCTCATCGAACGGGATGTACATCGCCTCAGCGGCCTGCTCCCACTCTTCAACCTCGCGCTCAGTGAGGTCGAAGCGGTTGGTCAGTTCGCGATAGGCAGCAGGGCGATCACGCTTCATCTGCTTGACGACGTCCGCAGCAACCCGCAGGTTATACTGCGCCATCACGTTGGTGTACAGGTTGTTGTTCACCACCGTGTTGTACTCATCTGGACCGGTGACGCTGTGAATTTGGAACTCTCGCTGCTCGGCATCAAAGAATCCCAACGACATCCAAAACCTGGCCGTGCCGAGCAACAGATCCGTGCCCTCCTTGAGCAGGAACTCCTCATCGCCGGAGGCATAGACGTACTTCATCATCGCGTACACGATGTCCGCATCGATGTGGTACTGCGCCGTGCCGGCCTCAAAGTAGGCCGAGGACTCCTGACCATTGATAGTGCGCCACGGGAAGAGGGCACCGTCGTGCGCCAGTTCGTCGGCACGCGCCCACGCGGCTTCGAGCATGTCCCAGCGGAAACGCATGGCATTGCGCGAGAATTGCGGCGACGTATAGGTAAGGAATGGGGTCACGTAGATTTCCGTGTCCCAGAAGTAGTGGCCGCCGTAGCCGGTGCCGGTCATTCCCTTGGCCGGGACGCCTTGGAATTCGGCGCGGGCGGCGGCCTGGATAATCTGCCAAATGTTCCAGCGCACTGCCTGCTGAATCTCCGGCTGATTGTAAATGACCACGTCAGAGCGCTCCCAGAAGCGTTCGAGCCACTCCTCCTGGTTCTCCATCAGCCCCAGCATGCCGATGCGGCCGACGCGGTTCAGGGTGCGCTCACAGCGGAATGCCAGCTCTTCGGCACGCACCTTACGGGAGGAGTGGTACGCGACCAGCTTCTCCAGGCGTATGACAGTGCCGACCGGCGCATCCAGGTTGAACAGGGAGCTGGCCACATCCGGCTCGGTCGACTGCGAAATCTCTACGAACGGCTCCGTGCCGTCGGGAGTGCGGACAGTAAAGGTGTGGTCCATGGAGGTAGCCACGGTCATACCGGAGTTCGCGCAGCGGTAGCCCAGCGTCGAGCGCTGCCCGTGCGCCGATTCCGACTGAAATGCCGGAATGAGAACGCGGTCTTCCAGCGCCTCGGCGCGACGGGGATCCAGTTCGGTGCCCTGCGCCTTAGCGGCATCGTGGTATTCGTCCTCGCCGTCCTGGCGGTTGAGGATCTGCGAGTTAATCATCACCGCAGCATCCGCATCCAGCAGCTCGACTTCCAGACTCATCGCGGCGACATGCTTTTCCTGGAAAGACACCATGCGCTCAGAGGTGACGCGAACGCGCTTGCCACCCGGGGTGCGCCAAATGAACCGACGACGCAGCACGCCCTCGCGGAAATCCAGGCTACGTTCGTAGTCGCTGACCTCAGCATTGCCGAGACGCAGGGGCTCATCGTCAATGTAGAGACGCATTGCCTTAGCGTCCGGAGCATTGACAATCGTCTGCCCCTGGCGGGCTAGGCCGTAGGCGTCCTCGGCGTGCCTAATCGGCCAGGTCTCATGCAGACCGTTGATATAAGTGCCGTGCTCACTGGAGTCACGGCCCTCCGGCGGGTTGCCACGCATGCCGATGTACCCGTTCGACAGCGCAAACAGCGTCTCGCCCAAACCGAGCGGGAGGCCGTTCGGCTTCGTCTCAATCAGACGCCACTCATCGACCGGAGTGATGTCTCGGTCCATGAGTCCCTCGGCATTTACAAGGTGGTGGTGCTTATCCGCACGATCCGCCGGGAAGTTACGACGCTGCTTACGACGAACTGGGGACACCGTCTCCTCCTGTTTTTCAGCCTCTGCGGTCTCCGCGTCGTGACCCTGCCCCTGCGGAATCACACGCTCAGTCTCGTCGACTGCTGCCGTGGTCGAATCGTTGGCCATGATGCCTTCCGGTTTTGTCTCAGCCATTTGTCACGAGCCAGCCTAGACGAGTGCCGCCAAGTCACTGACCACAACGTCGGCGCCCGCTCGGCGCAGCGCTTCCGCACCAGCACCGCGGTCAACACCAATGACCAGACCAAATGCGCCGGCTGCACCCGCTTGCACACCACTGATGGCATCCTCGACCACCACAGCATCGCGCGGCGCCACCCCCAGATTCTTCGCCGCGTACACGAAAGTATCGGCGGCTGGCTTACCCGGCAGGTTGTTCTCATGCGCCACCACGCCGTCAACAACCTCCACGAACCGCTCACGCAGCCCAGCGGCCGTCAGCACCGGCACCGCGTTCTTCGACGAGCTAACCACCGCCAACTGCGGTTTTTCGCTTGCCGACGAGTCCCTCGCGCCCTGTAACTCGTCGAGCAGCGCAACCGACCCCGGGTAGGCCTCAATTCCCCTCTCGACTCGCGCCAAGAAGTCATCATTTTTGCGCTTCCCGAGCCCGACAATCGTCTCGTCTTTCGCTGTGTCCTCATCGCTACCGTGTGGCAGCGAAATGCCGCGAGATTCCAGGATTGCTGCGATGCCCTCATCGCGGCGGCGGCCATCGAGGTAGGTGAAGTAGTCCTCCTCTGTGTAGGCCGAGACACCCTTGTGCTCGAAGTAGTCGCTAAACATGTCCGCCCACGCCTGCTCGTGAACATCGGCAGTAGGGGTAATTACCCCGTCGAGGTCAAAGAGGATTGCGCCCGCGCTATGGAGGAATTCTTTGGCCTTGGCGAGGTTGGTAGCACTGTCGGTCGTGGAATTAGTCATGGGGGGTCGCAGCTCCTTGGACGTTGCAGACTGCATATTCTCAATTAACTTCCCAATCAACGCTAGCAACGTTGCCCCTACCCCGCTTGCGAACCCGGGTATCTCGAATCCGAGAATCATGGTGCGCTTCCCCCAAAAACAAAACTGCCGGCGCGCATGCGGAATTGGCATCAGAGGTTAGCCAATACCACCTACACACCGGCAGTTTGGATATCTATTTTGTTATTGCAGGCTCGGCAGCCGCAGCCCGACCAAGAATTAATCCTGGTCGATGCCCTCGCGCTTCTTGAACTCCAGGCGACGGCGGTGCAGGATCGGCTCGGTGTAACCGGACGGCTGGTTCACACCATCGAGGATGAGCTCCTTGGCAGCCTGGAAACCAATGGACTTGTCGAAGTCCGGAGCCATCGGCAGGTATGCCTCATCGCCCTCGTTCTGGCGGTCAACGACCTCGGCCATGCGCTCCAGCGAATCGATGATCTGCTCCTCGGTGACAACACCGTGCAGCAGCCAGTTAGCCAGAGTCTGGGAGGAAATACGCAGGGTAGCGCGGTCCTCCATCAGGTCAACATCGTTGATGTCCGGCACCTTGGAGCAGCCAACACCCTGCTCAACCCAGCGGATAACGTAGCCCAGGATGGACTGGCAGTTGTTATCCAGCTCGTTGGCCTTGTCCTCATCGGACCAGTCAGCGCCCGGCTCGCCAGCCTTAGCTGCCGCTACCGGGATGGTGAGCAGATCACCGAAGGTGTCGCGGCGACCGTCGGTAAGCAGCTTGTCCTGAACGCCGAAGACGTCAACCTCGTGGTAGTGGGTAGCGTGCAGGACACCACCGGTCGGGGACGGAACCCACGCGGTGGAAGCACCCTGCTTCGGCTGACCGATCTTCTGCTCCAGCAGCTCGGCCATCTGCTCGGTCATGGCCCACATGCCCTTACCAATCTGAGCCTTGCCCTGCAGGCCGTGTGCCAGACCGGAGTCGACGTTGTTGTCCTCGTAAGCCAGCATCCATGGAGCGGTCTTCTGGACAGCCTTGCGGAACATCGGACCAGCCTGGATGGAGGTGTGGATCTCATCACCAGTGCGGTCCATGAAGCCGGTGTTAATGAAGACGACACGCTCGGAAACAGCCTTGATGGCGGCGTCCAGGTTGACGGAGGTACGACGCTCCTCGTCCATCAGGCCGACCTTCAGGGTGTTGTGCGGAAGACCCAGCAGCTTCTCAACGTCTGCGAACAGCTCGTTGGTGAATGCAGCCTCATCCGGGCCGTGCTGCTTCGGCTTCACGATGTAGATCGAACCGGTACGGGAGTTCTTACGTGCGTTGTCCTGGTCCAGGCCCGGGATTGCACACACAGCGGTGACGACGGCATCCATGATGCCCTCGAAAATCTCCTCGCCGTCGCGGTCGAGGATGGCCGGGTTCTGCATCAGGTGGCCGACGTTACGGACCAGGTTCAGGGAACGACCGTGCAGGGTGACCTCGGAACCGTCAAGAGCGGTGTAGGTGCGGTCGTCGTTGATGGTACGGGACAGCTTCTTGCCGCCACGGGTGAACTCGACTGCGAGGTCACCGACGTTCAGGCCCAGCCAGTTGGTGTAACCCAGGGTCTTGTCTGCAGCGTCAACTGCGGCGACAGAGTCCTCGAGGTCCATGATGTTGGTGACAGCGGCTTCCAGGATGATGTCCTTGACGCCAGCCTTGTCGGTCTTGCCAACCGGGGACTCCGGGTCAATCAGCAGCTGGATGTGCAGACCGTTGTGCTTGAAGTAAATGGACTCCGGCGCGTCCTTATCACCGGTGTAGCCGACCAGGGTCTCCGGCTCGCGCAGACCGGAGGTAGCGCCACCTTCCAGGGTTGCCTGCAGGTGACCGTCGACGATGTCGTAAGAGGTGACGTCCGCGTGGGAACCGTCAACCAGCGGCAGAGCCTTGTCCAGGAAGTTACGACCCCATGCGATAACGCGGTCACCGCGGACCTTGTTGTAGCCCGGGGTGTCCTTCTCCGCACCGCCATCTTCAGGAATAGCGTTGGTGCCGTACAGCGCGTCGTAAAGCGAGCCCCAGCGTGCGTTCGCAGCGTTGATGGCGAAACGGGCGTTGAGGACCGGCACAACCAGCTGCGGGCCAGCGGTGGAAGTGATCTCGGTGTCGACGTTAGCGGTAGTGACCTGGAAGTCACCCGGGTTGTCAACGAGGTAGCCAATTTCCTTCAGGAATGCGACGTACTCATCCTGATTCTGCTCGCCCGGGTGTTCCTTGTACCAAGCGTCGAGCTTTTCCTGCAGCTCATCGCGCTTGGCCAGCAGCTCGCGGTTGCGCGGAGTGTACTTAGCGACAATGTCACCGAAGCCGTTCCAGAACGCGTCCTTGTCCTCAATGCCGGCGGCGGGGAGTGCGGTGTCATTAACGAAGTCGTAAAGAACCTTCGCGACCTGCATTCCACCTGCCGAAATACGCTGTGCCATTGCTCTCCTCAAAACTATTGATTGCAATTTGCCCATCCAGCCACGGCCACGTCAGCGGCTCACACTGGATGCGTTGTTCCCCTACTGTATGTGATTCGGCGCACTTATGAACCGTCTTTTTCCATAACCGCCAACCGCCAGCCCGGTATAGCGCCGCTCACATTTGCCATTTCATTCGCTTTACGACGAGCACCCTGCGAACAGACCCCACCCCTCCCCAATGACCATTCGGGCATTCAGTCCTGACGCCACAACCAGCCCTCCCCCACCCGCATTGACTGCAGCATCCCCGGCACTCTTTCCTCCAGCCACAGAACACCACACACAATGGGAAAGTGTCGCGCCTCACAGACATTTACTATTGCGACCTGCATATCAACGGCCAGCGACCAATCACGTCGCTACAGCCTCCGCCTTCAAACCAGACCATAAAAGCGAGATGACAACCGAGACCCTGGCCACTACCCAGGGATGCCCCGGCGGGGTACTGACGGTGTAACGGCAGTGTATTTAGAAGCCCGTTTCCACCTTTACGGCCGTAATTTCGGGGGTAGCGAAACACCCCCTAAACCCCAAACACTGTTAACGGCCAGCTTTGATAAATACCAAAATATAAATCACCCCAAAGCGGGGGGAACATTATTCGCGAGTCCGCCATAGGGAAATAACAGTACAAATGTACCGGCCGGTCACAGGCGAAAATTGTTAAAGCCAAGCTACACATCACAATGTTTGCAATATTCACAAGTGTTATCCGTATTACATACTTGAATTCACATCGGAAGCTGCTTGACGAACGTAGCGCTATGCCCCAAAATGTGAGACATGGCACGCGGAAGCGGACATTGTTTTTGTTCGCGTGTTTGCGTGCAGGGGTACAGCACTCTGCTAGCGCCCCCTGCATTCACGTGACACCGCGGTCACTATCGGGTCAGCCTGTAGATCGGTTCTGTCGGAATTGTTCTTAAGTCAGCACCCGGAGTTCAAAAAGCAAGCAAAAGGAAGTGACTCCGTTTATGTCTAACGTTGGTAAGGCACGTACCGCCGCCGAAATCCAGAAGGATTGGGACGAGAACCCGCGCTGGGAAGGTATCACCCGCGACTACACCGCTGAGCAGGTTGCTGAGCTCCAGGGCTCCGTCGTCGAGGAGAACACCCTCGCTCGCCGCGGCGCTGAGATCCTGTGGGAAGGCGTCAACGTTAAGGACGACTCCTACATCAACGCTCTGGGCGCACTGACCGGTAACATGGCCGTTCAGCAGGCTCGCGCTGGCCTGAAGGCTGTCTACCTCTCCGGTTGGCAGGTTGCTGGTGACGCTAACCTCTCCGGCCACACCTACCCGGACCAGTCCCTGTACCCGGCCAACTCCGTGCCGAACGTCGTTCGCCGCATCAACAACGCTCTGCTCCGCGCAGACGAGATCGCTCGTATCGAGGGCGACGACTCCGTCGACAACTGGCTGCTGCCAATCGTCGCTGACGGTGAGGCTGGCTTCGGTGGCGCTCTGAACGTCTACGAGCTGCAGAAGGCTATGATCAACGCTGGTGCCGCTGGTACCCACTGGGAGGACCAGCTCGCTTCTGAGAAGAAGTGTGGCCACCTGGGCGGCAAGGTCCTGATCCCGACCCAGCAGCACATCCGCACCCTGACCTCTGCTCGCCTGGCTGCTGACGTCTCCAACACCCCGACCGTCATCATCGCCCGCACCGACGCTGAGGCCGCTACCCTCATCACCTCCGATGTTGATGAGCGCGACCAGAAGTTCATCACCGGTGACCGCACCTCCGAGGGCTTCTACCACGTCCAGAACGGCCTGGAGCCGTGCATCGAGCGTGCAAAGTCCTACGCTCCGTACGCTGACATGATCTGGATGGAGACCGGTACTCCGGACCTCGAGCTGGCTAAGAAGTTCGCTGAGGGCGTCAAGGCTGAGTACCCGGACCAGCTCCTGGCTTACAACTGCTCCCCGTCCTTCAACTGGTCCGCTCACCTCGAGAAGGACGAGATCGCCAAGTTCCAGAACGAGCTGGGCAAGATGGGCTTCAAGTTCCAGTTCATCACCCTGGCTGGCTTCCACGCCCTGAACTACGGCATGTTCGACCTGGCTTACGGCTACGCTCGCGAGCAGATGTCCGCATTCGTCGACCTGCAGAACCGCGAGTTCGAGGCTGCCGAGAAGCGCGGCTTCACCGCTGTCAAGCACCAGCGCGAGGTTGGCGCTGGCTACTTCGACCGCATCGCCACCACCGTCGACCCGAACTCCTCCACCACCGCCCTGAAGGGCTCCACCGAGGAGGGTCAGTTCTAAGTCACTCGACTTAGGGCTTAGGTCAAGGACCTAACTTCAACACCCAGCGAGGGTTGCACTTACAGCCCTCGCTGGGTGTTTTTGTGTGTTCATCGACGTGTCGACTCCGGGCCGTCGTGAAGCGTGCCTGAGAACCTCAGCACCTACACACGTAAGCAAAGGTTGCAACGGTTTTCTACACAAGTTCAGCAAAGCCCGCGATATGCTGGGCAGTATGTCGAAAACCTATGTCGGATCCCGCCTCCGCCAGCTACGCCGCGAGCGCGACCTCAGCCAGGCTGCGCTCGCACAGGCGTTGGGCCTCTCGGCTAGTTACGTCAACCAGATTGAGCACGACGTCCGCCCGCTGACTGTGCCCGTGCTGCTCCGCATCACGGACACATTCGGCGTTGACGCGACTTTCTTCTCCCGAGATGACGACTCCCGCCTCCTCGCTGAGGTCCAGGACGTGGTAATGGACAAGGAGATCGCTAAGTCTCCCATGGATCTGCAGGAGATCTCGGAAATGGTTCGCGACCACCCTGATATCGCCCGCATCATGGTGGACATTCACCGCCGCTACCGCAACGTCACGGACAAACTCTCTCTGGCCACCGAGGAGCGCAACTTCGGCAACAGCACCGACACCGCCTCCGGTTCACAGGCGCTGACCATGCCTCATGAGGAGGTCCGCGACTACTTCTACGCCCGCCAGAACTACATCGCTTCGGTCGACACCGCCGCTGAGGAGCTGGCCCGCGAGCTGCGCATCACCGACGAGACCACCGATGTGGTCTCTGTGCTGGCCGACAGGCTGTCCAACGACCATGGGATTCGGATTGCGCTGGAATCGTCGTTAGGCGATGTGCAGCACAGCCTTGATCGGCGGACGAAGACGCTCTACCTCGCGCGGCACCTCTCGCCGGGACAGCGGGCCTTCCGCATGGCCACGGAGCTGGGGTTTTTGGAGCAGGGCGAGACCATTTCCGAGGCCGTCGCGTCCGGGCATTTCATGTCGGAGGAGTCGCGGAAGCTGGCGCAGCGCGGAGTCGCGACGTATTACGCGGCGGCGCTGATTCTGCCGTATGAGTCGTTCCATGCGATGGCTGAGTCGAAGCGCTACGACATCGAGCTGTTGTCGCGCACTTACGGTGTCGGCTACGAGACCATCTGCCACCGATTGTCCACGATGCAACGCCCCAGCTTGCGCGGCATCCCGTGGACATTCGTGCGCGTCGACCGCGCGGGCAACATGTCCAAACGTCAATCCGCCACGGGCTTCCACTTCACGCATTCGGGCGGTACCTGCCCGCTGTGGAACGTCTACGAGACTTTCTCCTACCCCGGCAAAGTCATGCGGCAGGTCGCGCTCATGCCGGATGGTCGGCCGTACATGTGGATCTCGCGGACCGTGGAGCATCACGCGGCACGTTTCGGCAAGCCAGGTAAGGTTTTTGCCATCGGTTTGGGCTGCGAGGCCCGTCACGCTGAGCGCACCGTGTACGCCGATGGTCTCGATCTCGCGGACCTCGACGCCGCCACTCCAATCGGTGCCGGCTGCAGGGTCTGCTCCCGCGAGGCATGTCCGCAGCGCGCGTTCCCGCCGATCCATCGCGATATCGACATCAACATGCACCGCTCCACCGTCTCGCCGTACTAGTTCGCTTTACGACGGGCGCGGAGCCGGCCTGTTTGCGGGGGCTTGGTTCGCGCAGGATGCTCCCCCCCCCAAAAAAAAAGGAAGACCCAAAAAGAAAGTGCTTAAGTTTATGACACTTTCGCACCGATTTTCACGGTCAAACTGTCATAAACTTAAGCACTAACTCGTATTTGCCTGAACCGGGACCAGCCCAGTGAGAGCCAGGACCAGCGAAAACTGGCCCCAGGCCAAAGCCACAACCTCTTACAGGTTGATCATCTTGCCCATAACGCCCTCAGCTGCTTCCTTCATAGCCTCGGACATGGTCGGGTGAATGTGGACGGCGCGGCCGATTTCCTCAGTGGTCAGCTCGTACTTCTCAGCCAGAACCAGCTGCGGCATGAGCTCGGAAACGTTGGCACCCACCATATGGCCACCCAGCAGCTCGCCGTATTCGGCATCTGCAATGAGCTTCACGAAACCAGCCGGCTCCGCCAGCCCCTGGGCCTTACCGTTTGCAGAGAACGGGAAGGTGGAGACCTTAATCTCGCGACCGTTCTCCTCTGCCCACTTCTTGGCCTGCGCCTCGGTCTTACCGAAGGAACCAACCTGCGGGTTACAGAAGGTTGCGCGCGGCATCATGTTGTAGTCCGGGATGGTCTCGGTCTCGTGACCCGCCATGTGCTCAGCTGCGATAACGCCCTGTGCCTCAGCGACGTGTGCCAGCTGCAGCTTCATGGTGACGTCACCGATGGCGTAGATGTTGTCGACGTTGGTGCGCATGTACTCGTCGATGACAATCTCGCCGCGCTCGCCCAGCTCAACACCGGCCTTGTCCAGGCCGATGCCCTCGGTGCGCGGTGCGAAGCCGATGGAGACCATAACGCGGTCGACGGTCAGAGTCTGCTCGTCGCCGCCATCCTTGGCCTCGACCTTGACCTCAACCGAGTCACCATTGTCCACGATGGAGGTGGTCTTGTGCCCGGTCATGAGCTTGACGCCCAGCTTCTTGTATTCCTTGGCAATAACCTTGGAGACGTCTGCGTCCTCGTTCGGCAGAACGTTGTCCATGAACTCGACGATGGTGACATCCACGCCGTAGTTAGCCAAGACGTATGCGAACTCCATACCGATGGCGCCAGCACCGACGATAACCATGGAGTCCGGCAGCTCGTCGGAGAGAATCTGCTCTTCGTAGGAAACGATGTTGCCGCCGACCTCAACGCCCGGCAGGGAACGGACGACAGAGCCGGTCGCAATAATCGCCTTATCGAAGGTAATTTCCTTGCCTTCGTCATCGCCATCAGTGATGGCCATGGAGGTCGGGCCAGTGAATTCACCGAAACCGTTGATTTCGGTGATCTTGTTCTTCTTCATCAGGAAATGAACACCCTTGACGATGCCCGCGGACACCTTGCGCGAACGCGCGTGTGCGGCACCGAAGTCAAAGGAGACATCGCCGGAGATACCGAAGGTCTTAGCCTCATGGTTGAAAATGTGCGCCACCTCGGCGTTCTTCAACAGAGACTTGGATGGAATACAGCCAACGTTGAGGCAGACACCGCCCCAGTATTGCTTCTCCACCACAGCGGTCTTCAGACCCAGCTGGGATGCACGGATTGCTGCGACGTATCCGCCAGGACCGCCGCCGAGTACTACAAGATCAAAATGTTCAGCCACGTGCACAAGTCTACGCACGACTTGTCTTTACTTCACGCGCGAGTCCCGGTTTTACCTACTGCGGTCGGCTACGGTGGTGGGCATGGGCACCGACACGGACACCGACTTGGGCAACAATCTCTCCTTCCTCTCCACTGATCTTGTCCCCGATTGGCTGGACGATATCGACGGCTCCCAGGCGCTGGCGTGGGCCCGCGCGCAGTCGGAGGCCACCGTCGCAGGTGTCGATTCGCTTGCCGACGACACCAGCGACCGCACCAACCTGGAACAACGCATCCTGGCTGCGCTCAACACCGATGCCCGGATCGCATACCCGGTGCGGCGCGGCGAGTACCTCTATAACTTCTGGCGGGATGCCGAGCATCCGCGGGGCCTGTGGCGGCGCACCTCGTTGCAGAGCTATCTGGCTGGCCAGGACGATCCGCAGGCGACCGAGTGGGAAACTCTCATCGACCTCGATGCGCTGGCGAAAGCCGAGGGAGAAAACTGGGTCTGGAAGGGCACGGTGTGCCGTTATCCGGAGTATGACCGCGCGTTGATTCTGCTCTCTCGCGGCGGCGCCGATGCCACTGTGGTGCGGGAGTTTGACCTCGTCAACTGCACTTTTGTGGAGGATGAGCCGTTCTACCTCACGGAGGCGAAGTCCGATGTCTGTTGGTTGGGCCGTGACGAGATTCTCGTTGGCAGTGACTTTGGTCCGGGGTCACTGACGGATTCGGGCTACCCGCGGCAGGTGCGGAGGTGGCGGCGCGGCATGCCGTCGTCAAGCGCGGATGTGATTTTCTCAGGCCACAGTGATGATGTGGCCGTGGGCGGCTGGTTCGACGCGACGGAGGGTTTCGAGCGGCTGTTTGTCGAGCGTGCGCATGATTTTTATAATTCGCAGCGGTTCGTGGCAGCGGAGCGTCCGGGCAAGTTGGCGGCGCAGCAGAATGGGGACTTTTCCCTGCAGATCCTGGAGGTGCCGCAGGACTGTCGCACGAGTGTCCATCGGCAGTGGTTGGTGTTGATGCCCCGCACGGAGTTCAATGGCATTCCGGCTGGTGGCGTGGCCGTTGTGGAGCTCGATAAGTGGCTGGCGGGCTCGCGTGAGGTGGAGGTGATTTTCACCCCTGATGCGCACACCTCGTTCCAGCAGCTGGCGTGGACGAAGAACTTCCTGGTGTTGACGCTGTTGGAGGATGTGGCGACGAAGTTGGTCGTGTTGCGGGAGGGCTCGTGGGAGCCGGTGGAGGCTTTCGGCGAGTTACCGGCACAGGCCACTGTGAGCGTGATTGATACGGCCTCTGAACGCGACGATGAAATCTGGTTGGTGTCGACCTCGGCAACGCAGCCGGCAACTCTCTGGTACGGGCAAGTCGGCAACCCGCTCACGGAAGTGCGGCGTGCTCCGGCGCTCTTCGACAGTGAGGGGATGGAGACGCGGCAGCACTGGGCGACCTCGGCCGATGGCACGCGGATTCCGTATCGCATCACCGGCCGCTTCGACGCAGGCGCTAGTGCAGAGACAACCACAGCCACACCCACTCCGAACCCAGCCCCTACCCTCGTGCACGCCTACGGCGGTTTCGAGGTCTCGCTGGTCCCACAGTACTCGGCGATTCGTGGACTGACCTGGCTCGATCGGGGCGGCTACTTCGTGGAGGCCAACCTGCGTGGCGGTGGCGAATTTGGCCCGACCTGGCACTCCTCGGTGGTCAAGACTGAGCGGATGAGGGTCTATGAGGATCATCAGGCCGTACTGCGCGATTTGGTTGCACGTGGCTACTGCACGCGCGAACAGCTGGGCGTGCGCGGTGGTTCCAACGGCGGGCTGCTGACCGCAGTCTGCCTCACCTCCTACCCGGAGTTAGTGGGAGCGGTGGTGTCCCAGGTGCCACTGGCGGACATGATGCGCTACCACAAGCTGTCCGCAGGAGCCTCCTGGATGGCCGAATATGGAAACCCGGACGACCCCACCGAGCGGGCTGCGATTGCGCAGTATTCGCCGGTCCAGCGCGTCGTCAAGCGAGAGCAGCGCGCCTACCCACCAGCGTTGATTACGACGTCTACCAGGGATGACCGTGTCCACCCGGCACATGCGAGGAGCCTGGCGTGGCTGCTGGAGGAAGCGGGACAGCCGGTGGATTATCACGAAAATACCGAAGGAGGCCACGCCGGTGCGGCGGATAATTCGCAGGTCGCGTTCGTCGAGGCACTCATATCTACGTGGCTGTGGAACAAGCTCAAGTAAGGTAACAGCCGTGAGTAGCGCTGATTTCACTAATCCTTATACCGGTATTGCGTTCAACCTGGGTTTCCGGGTGAACAAATACGAGCTGGACCTCGATTATCGGGTCGGGCCGAATCGTCTGAAGGCGACGGCGACTCTGCATATCGAAATCAATGCTTGGACCTCACACATCACGCTCGACTTTGCGGATGCGCTGGGGGTCGATTCGGTGGATGCGATTTCCGATTCGCAGGCACACTCAATCGATGTAAAGCGCTGGCGCCATTCGGGACGCAAGCTGCGCGTCACCTTTGACCGCGAGTTGGCTCCCGACGAGACGCTGCGGCTGATTGTGACTTACTCGGGCACGCCACGTCCGGTGCGCTCGAAGTGGGGCGAAATTGGCTGGGAGGAACTCGAAAACGGTGCACTCGTGGCATCGCAGCCGGTGGGCGCGGCGTCGTGGTACCCCTGCGATGACGATCCCGAGGTCAAGGCATTTTACGAGTTCACGATGGTCACCGACGCTCCCTACGAGGTCGTCGCACCAGGGCTTGCCGACGCTCCGGTGAACGTGGGCGGATCGCGCCGCCGCTGGCGGTTTGTCACCGAGGAGCCCATGGCCTCCTACTTGGCCACCATCAATGTCGGCCAGTTTAAGAAGGTCGAGCTGCCGTGCCAGACCTCGACCGTAGTGGCCTGGGTGCCCTCTGAGTTGGTGGCAAATGCCCGCCACGACTTCCGCGACCAGGGACGCATGCTCGATGAATTCGCCAAGCTCTTTGGCCCTTACCCCTTCCGTGCCTACCAGGTGGTCATTTGTGAAGACGACCTGGAGATCCCCATCGAGGCACAGGGTCTGTCCATCTTCGGAGCCAACCACGCCGACGGCAAGGACACGTGGAATCGACTGATTGCCCACGAGTTGTCGCACCAGTGGTTCGGCAACAGTGTCGGCATTTCGCAGTGGCGCGATATCTGGCTCAACGAGGGTTTTGCCTGCTATTCCGAGTGGGTGTGGTCCGAGGTCAGCGGCGGTGCCAGCGCGGATGTGCACGCCCGCAAGCACTACCTGGACCTGCTTGAAGATGATCAGGACATCGTCATCGCCAACCCAGGGCCCAAGCTGATGTTCGACGACCGTCTGTACAAGCGCGGCGCGCTGACTGTGCACGCTCTGCGTCTGCTGCTGGGCGACGAGGTGTTCTTCGACCTGGTGCACAAGTGGACCACCACCAACCGCCACAGTGTGGTCGATGCAGTGGACTTCCGCGCACTGGCCAACCGCGTATGCCGTGAGCGTGGCATCACCACCTCGCACCTGGATGTCATCTTTGACTCCTGGCTGTCACGCAGCTCCTTGCCGGACTTCCCCACCGACCCAACGCGTTCCCCTGCTGACCAGGGCATCGACGATAATGGTGCTCCAATCGTGGACGAGGAACTGGCCGCTCAGTTTGAAAAGCTCGGCTACTCGAAGGCCAAGGACTAGAGAGCTAGAGGCACGTCAATGTCCGGTTTCAAATGGTTGTCGCTGGCCACGATTGTCGCGGCGATAGGCAGCTTCGCGGTGCTGATTATCTCGGCCCGCGCACTTCCCAATGCGGTAAACCTGCAGTTCGTGGCGTTTTGGGGACTGTTCTTCGCGCTCACGGGTGTTCTCGGCGGGTTGATGCAGGAGACCACGCGCGCGATTGGTGCTGCGGAAGCGCGGAACCGGAAGCGGGAGCGGCCCCGTGAACAGACCCCAGAGCAGAAGCCGGAGCAGGAACAGGAGCAGACAGCTACCGAAACGGGTCAAACTCTCGGCGCTCGTCCCATCACGGTTTCGCTGGGCGTCGCCGCAGTTACTTTCATCACCATGGCAGTGACGGGTCCGCTGTGGGCCCCACTGGTCGTGCAGGATGACGCCGGCACTGCAATTCTGCTCATGGCCTCTGGCCTTGCTCTGTACTCGATGCAGGCCACCACCTCGGGTCTGCTCAGCGGCCGCCAGCTGTGGGGCCCCTACGCCGCCCTAATCATGATCGACATTCTCGTGCGCGTAGCACTGGCACTCGTCGCCTGGTACTTCGGCTGGGGTCTGCTGGCCTGGCTGATTATTACGGTGTTCGGGACAGTCAGTTGGCTTATTCTCGCGCTGTTTTCCTCGGCAACCCGCTCGGTCATGTTCGCGCGTGCCGACGTCCCGGTGCGCCGCTTCATCACTCTCATGGTCACGGCCATGGGCGCATCTGGCGCATCTGCTGTGCTGGTCACAGGTTTTCCGACAATCGTCAAGATTGCCGGCGAAGCGGTCACCACTGGCGCCGGGATAGCCGAGTCACTTACCCCGCCGCATGCCAACAACTTCACCGCAGCAGTGACCATTGCGGGAATCGCCTACGCCGTAACGCTGACCCGCGCTCCGCTGCTCATGCCCTTGGAGAAGTTCCAAAACGCCATCATTGTGAGCTTTGTCCGGCATCGCTCCGAGGGCGTGCTGGCAGCGCTGGCCAAGCCGTTGGGGGCGCTGGCTGCTTTCGGCACCTTCGGGGCGGGCCTGGCATGGCTCATCGGCCCGTGGATCATGACTCTCATCCTGGACGATAGCTATCACGTGTCCGGGCCGGTGCTCGCGGCGCTGACGCTCGGTGCGACGTTGACCGCCATGTTGATGATTACCGGCTCGGTCACCTTGGCAGTGGAGAAGCACCATATGTATCTGATCGGTTGGTTGGCTGCGACCACGATCGCCGTTGCCATTCTTTTCCTCCCTGGGCACCTGTCGGTACGCACGGTCGCCGCTATCGCCGTAGGCTCTGCAGTAGGTGTTGCCATTCACCTGCTTGCGCTGCGCACACTTTCCCCACGTGCTGCCAGGTCAGCCGTATCGGAGGCTTTTGCGGTGGAATAACACCACCCGCATCCGATGCCGTCCCAAAAAGCACCGTCCATATCTCCCTGCAACTCCCAAGGTTCGAGACTCACATGTCCACCATCACTGACCTCACGGTTCTCATGACCGTCTACCACCGCGTCGTCCCCGACCAGCTCGATACTGCGCTGCAGTCGCTGTGGAACCAGACGCGTCCGGCCGCGCACGTCATTGTGGTCATCGATGGCCCGATTGGGCAGGAACTCGACCGGGTCGTCGTCAAGCATGAGCAGGCGCATTCGGAGATGACCGTGCTGCGTTGTGCGGAAAATGGCGGCTCGGGAGTGGCTTCGCAGGCGGGTCTTCAGCTGGTGGAGACCCCATGGGTGGCGCGGCTGGATGCGGACGATATTGCGCGTGCGGACCGATTTGAAAAGCAGTGGGACACGCTGACCGCTGACCCGGAGTTGGATGTATTGGGCAGTGCAATGGCGGAGTTCGAGGGCACGCCGAACAATGTGGTGCGCGTGCGGACTCTGCCGCAGACGCACGCCGAAATTGCGCGTTATATCAAGATCAATTCGCCTGTAAATAACCCCTCCTCGATGCTGCGCACGGCGAAGGTGCGTGAGGTCGGCGGGTATCGCGACATCCGTCTGATGGAGGACTACGACCTCTGGGTGCGCCTCATGGCCGCTGGCGCGAAGTTTAAGAATCTGCCCGAGCCGCTGGTGTACTTCCGCGCCGACGGCATGTTCGAGCGGCGAACCTCGCGCGGCATCATCCGCGGTGAACGTCAGCTCCAGCGCACGCTGGTAGCTGAGGGGCTGATTTCCAGGCCGCGGGCGGTGTTTAACTTGGCGGTGCGGACACTTTTCCGACTTTTGCCAACTCAGCTCATGTCACGCGCGTATCGACGATTGTTTGTGCGGTAGGCTTCGGAGCGATGACTGACAACATGGATTTCTCGGACACCTGGCTGATTGTGCCGTGCTACAACGAGGGCCAGGTTATTCGTGAGGTTCTCGAGCACGCTCGCGAGACCTTCCCCAACATTGTCGCGGTCAACGACGGCTCTTCGGATAACTCCAGCCTGGAGATTCACAGGGCCGGCGCTCACCTGGTCAACCACCCTGTCAATTTGGGTCAAGGTGCGGCTATCCAGACCGGCGTGGAATACGCTCGCGCGCAGGCTGGCTCGAAGTACTTTGTCACCTTCGACGCCGATGGCCAGCACCAGGTCAAGGACGTCGTTGCCATGGTGCAGCGACTGCGCAGCGAACCAATCGACATCATTGTGGGAACCCGTTTCGGCCGCCCTCGCGCCGAGGATGACCAGGTGCCGCTGATTAAGCGAATTGTCCTCAAGACGGTGGTCATGTTGTCACCACGCACGCGCCGACTCGGTCTTACCGACGCCCACAACGGCCTGCGCGCCTTCAACCGCACGGTGGCAGAGCAACTGAGCCTGCGCATGAACGGCATGAGCCATGCCTCCGAATTTGTCGAGGTCATGGACAACAGAGGCTGGCGTACCGCTGAGCAGCCGGTGGATATCCTCTACACGGAATACTCCATGTCCAAAGGGCAATCCTTGTTCAACGGTGTCAATATCCTTGCCGACTCCCTGATTTCGAAGAGGCTGCCATGACCGCATCCATCGTTCAAATTATTTTGCTGCTGGCGATGGTGGGCCTGGTGGCTTACTTCGTCGCTAACCGTCGTAAAGCACGCGCCAAGGCGGGCGTGAAGCTGGGATTCGTCCTTTTCGTCGTCGCGTGCCTGTGGGCAATCGTGCGTCCCGACGATCTGACCGTGGTGGCCAACTGGATCGGTGTGACCCGGGGCACCGATTTGCTGCTCTACGTACTGGTGTTGGCGTTCGTGTTTACCACGGTGTCGTCCTACATCCGCTTCCGCGAACAGGAGCTACGCTACGCGCGACTGGCTCGTGCAGTGGCCTTGAAGACCGCTGTGCGTCCGGAAGAAGAAATTGTGATTTCGGGCAGCCAGAACAGCAGCCAAAAGGACAGCGCGACGAAGGTCGAGAACAACGCTCCGTCCGACTAATCGGCACGCTAAGCGCATGTGAATCTGAGGCTGTGGTTCCATAGAAGCCATGAGCGAAGAAAATAAGGACAACGCCGCCGCTGACAACAGCAGCGATTCGCAGCAGCCCTCGGCAGACGCAGCGTGGCAGGAGACACCGCAGGAACCCCAGCAAGGTTCTCAGCCGGTACCCACTGAGCAGGACTTGGAGTCCTGGTCTGCCGACAGCGGTGGGAAAACTAAGTCGTGGTACTCGATCCCGAACGCCGCATGGGCGCTAGCTGTCGTCGCATTGATTGTTGTCGGCGCAGCGGGCTTCTTCGCTGGTTCGCGTTCGGCTAGCTTCAACGGCGTGAGCACCGTCAACATGGCGGGTGTTGCACCAGGCAAGGGCGAGATTGCGCCAGTGCCTGGCCCGAATGGCTCTTTCGACGCCAGCATCTACGGACCAAAGGCGGGAGCGCAGCTGAAGTCCCCGGAGGACATGGACAATGTCCACCGCCGCAATGAAAATGATCCTTTTGCTCTCGGTGCAGTGGATGCGCCGGTCGTAATCTCGATCTACTCGGACTTCGAGTGCCCGTTCTGCGCGAAGTTCGCAAACGAAACCGAGCCTGACCTCGTGGAAAAGTACGTCAACGAGGGACTGGTCCGCCTGGAGTGGAACGACATGGCCATCAATGGCGAGAAGGCCATCAAGGATGCTGAGGCCGGCCGTGCCGCGGCAGCTCAGGGCAAGTTCTGGGAGTTCTCCCGTGCGCTGTTTAAGAAGGCCGGGGAAAAAGGCCAGGGCCACCCGGAGTTCACTGAGAAGGACCTGATTGCCGTCGCGCGTGAGGCCGGTGTGCCGGACATGAAGCGCTTTGAAAAGGAGCTTAAGGACGGCAAGTGGACCGAGGCAGTCGAGAATGCCACCCAGTTCGGCTCCATGCTGGGCATTTCCGGAACTCCGGGCTTCCTCGTTGGTACGCAGTTCGTCTCGGGCGCACAACCTCTCGACGTGTTCGAGGACAATATCGAGCTGGCTCTCATCCACGCAAAGCGCATGGAAGAAGCTGGCAAGTAAGCTGCGCTGACTTGCTGCTAACTTATGCGGGCGAGTGCATGAAGCCGCCCGCGTAAGTTGTGCTAGCCCTGATTCCGGAAGTACTCCACAGTACGGGCAACGCCCTCCTGAATACTCATAGCCGGCTCCCAGCCGAGTACCTCACGCGCCCGCGTGGGATCCAACGCCGACCGCGCCACATCACCAGTGCGCGGCGGTGCAAACTCCGGGTTATCCTCGGCATCCGCAGCCTGCGCCACCAACGAGTGCAGCTGACGATCCGAAGTTTCGACACCGGTGCCAATGTTAAAGCGCATTCCGCCACCGACTTCGCCGGATGCGCGGTAGAAAGCATCCACCACATCGTCGACGTACACATAGTCGCGGGTATTTCCGCCGTCGCCGAACACCTTGGTCGCCTCTCCCGCCAGCAGACGCTGGGCGAAAATAGCCACCACACCGGCCTCGCCGTGCGGATCCTGCCGCGGGCCGTACACATTCGCCGGCGCGATGTGCGAGCATTCGAGCCCATAAAGATTGCGGAACATATTCAAGTACAGTTCGCCCGTCGCCTTTGAAGCGGCATAGGGGCTCATCGGATTGACCGGCACGTTCTCCGACACCGGAAGCTCCTCCGGCGTGCCGTAGATGGAACCGCCCGAAGATGTAAACACAACCTTGCGGACACCGTGCTTTCGGGCCGCATCGGCAAGTTTGATTGTGCCAATGATGTTCAGCGTCGCATCCCGCACCGGGTCGGCCACGGAAATCCGCACATCAATCTGCGCTGCGAGGTGGAAAATAACCTCCGGACGGTTTTGCTCGAGCAGCTCGTCCCAGTCCACCTCCAGCACATCGGCGGTTATGAACTCAAAGTCGTCGTTAAGCGATGCCTGCTGGAGGTTTTCCAGCTTTCCGTGGGAGAGATCGTCCAGCGCCGTGACTGCGTACCCTTCAGCCAGCAGCCGGTCAACCAGCGTCGAACCGATAAATCCCGCACCACCCGTCACCAGCGCACGCGGTTTCGCGCTTGCCGACGATTCTGTCATCGCGGTGGCCGGTGATTCGTTCTTGTGCTTCTCCATAGGAAGAACTATAGGCGCTTAGTAAGGAAAGCCGCTTATACGTGTGCCAACCTCACATTGACGGGGTTGATTAATCTTCCGAGGAATGCGAGATTACTCAGCGCGCTGTGGCAGGTTGACGGTGGAATTGAAGAAAATAACCAAGCCCATCAGGATGGCGATGACCATACCGCCACCGAGCATGACCGGGTAGGTCATCCAGGAGATGGACTCGGAGAGCTTGGTCAGAATTGCTGGGAATGCGAAGCCGATGTAAGTCAGGCAGTAGAAGATACCGGTCAGCCCAGCCATGTCGCGCGGGCCGGCGATGCGCTGTACCTCGTTGAGGCCGGTAAACATGGCCAGGCCGTAGCCGGTGCCCAGCACCAGCGCTGCAATAAACGCCGTCACTGCGGTGGGGTTGGTGGACATCCATGCGGCCATTCCCATGCCGATGACCACAATGCCAATTGCGATTAGCGAACCGCGGGCGTTGTGCTCGGTCACAAAGCGTGGACCAATCTGCTGAATGCCAAAACCACAGAGCAGCGCAAACAGT
The DNA here is from genome assembly GCF_001815745.1 of Corynebacterium sp. HMSC064E07. Taxonomy (NCBI): domain Bacteria; kingdom Bacillati; phylum Actinomycetota; class Actinomycetes; order Mycobacteriales; family Corynebacteriaceae; genus Corynebacterium; species Corynebacterium sp. HMSC064E07. The sequence goes on from NZ_KV821815.1 coordinate 100,852, forward strand.
GTGACCATCGCGGAGTAGAACACTGGCTGTGAGACGTGGTCCTGAAGCAGCGAAGGAATGATTGCATAGGCAACACCGGCTGCACCGAAGACCCACGGCGCTCCCATCGCGGCGACGAGCAGGAAGCGACGGTTAGTTACCGAAGGGGTGTGTAGGGACTCCCAGACGCTTTCGTGCGGAGCGTTGCTGCCGCCCAGGTGCGGCGACTGGCGGGTCTCCGGCACAGCCACAAGACCGAAGATCGTTGGGATGGAAATCAGGATGTGGATGATATAAGCCAACTGCCCCGGCAGCGGTGCGAACTGCGCCAGCGTGCCGGCAATACCCGCACCCAGGCCAAAGCCCAAGGTCAACGCCATGGACTGACGTTTCGCACCCGAGGTGGAGGTGGCCTTGGGGTCAAAGCGCGGATCGGAAAGCTCCTTTACCCACGAGCCGCCCACGGCCATGACAATGCCGACTGCCAGGCCCGAGATAAAGCGACCGGTGAGAATGAGCGGAGCGATGGTCTCGCCCAGCGCGATGAGAGTCGAGCCCAGAATCGAGAGCACCGGCGCGGCGAGCATCACCGGCTTACGGCCGATACGGTCCGAGATTGGGCCAGAAATCAGCAGTGCCGGCGCGATGCCGAGAGCGTAGACCAGCAATAGAAGGTCAATGAACACCGGCGCCAGGTCAGCGTTTTCGCGGTACATCACCATCAGCGGTGTGAATTCATTGCCACCCCACGCGACGGCGAAAACTGCAATTGCGGCGAGCAGCCACAACGGCGTGCCTTTATTGGATTTGGCCCTGCCGTGAGGTACCTCATTTTCATTGCCGTTAGTTCCTGCGTGAGAAGACATGTCGTTTACTTTACGACGGTCCCCAGCGCCTTACGCACAATGGTGCAGATTTTAAGCCACCGGAGCTAACCACAAGAGGTGTGCCGAGATAGTTGAGCAGGCGGGGCGGGGCAACTGAGTCGGTTAGTGCTGTGGCGACTAGTGGAGTGGTGGCTAATGCGGTGGCGTGCCCAGTTTGGTCACCTCGGGTTGGTCTCGGCACAAATGCCCCTGAAACCTGGGGCTCACACCCCCGTCTCGGGGTGGCATGTTGCCGACCTTGCATCCCTGCCCCATCCGGGGGCAATGGCCTTTTCGACACTACATCGTTATTGTTCCGTTACTTCTTTCGTATCTTGCGCCACTTTCGCCGCACTATTCACACAACTTCTGATTATATAATTACAAATTAGTTCAATGTGGGGGTAGCCGAACAGTCATAAAACGCAGATTTCCCCTATTTAAGACAGTCTCACGCACAAACGGCCACTAGGTCGCGCAAATTAAGCCAGAAACAGCCCGTCGTTAAGTAGCGTCCAACCCACCCCCTTTACATACCCCCGAATCCGACTTGTCAGGCATGCGTATAAATAAATCGGTCACAAACAAAGGAAATCTACCGCCATTCACCAACCCCCATTACCCCCGTTGCCCACTTTTTGTCGTCGCTCGCTGAAGTTCAAACGCTGGTCGCTACCGGTCTGGCTGTGTAAGAATTCGACACCGTCAAACAATCTGTCCATTCCCCAAACGCTGGCTGAGAAAAACCTGGGGCGATTTCTGCACGACCGCTGAGATCGCCAAGGTCCTCGATGGCCGTGCGGACGGGTATGTAAAGAAAGTCTTGTTATTTATGACTACTTCGATCATCGCGAATGATCCCAAGCAGCGCCGCAAGGTGCTCACGGGAACTCTCGTGGGTACGACCATCGAGTTTTATGACTTCCTGATTTACGCTCAGGCCGCAGCTATCGTGCTCGCTCCGCACTTCATCGAGCCGGCTGCGAAGTCGAACCCACAGGTCGCTCAGGTGCTCGCCTGGGCAACCCTGGGTATTTCCTTCCTCTTCCGCCCGCTTGGCGCTATCGTCGCCGGCCATATCGGTGACCGCTACGGCCGCAAGATGATTCTGGTCTTCACCCTCATCGGCATGGGTGCAGCTACTTTCTGTATCGGTCTGCTGCCGACTTATGAGTCAATCGGCATCGCTGCACCTATCCTGCTGGTTCTGCTCCGTATCTTCCAGGGCCTTTCCGCGGGTGGCGAATGGGGCGGTGCAGCCCTGATGTCCGTGGAGTACGCACCGAAGGAAAAGCGCGGTATCTACGGCGCATTCCCGCAGGCCGGTGTTCCGCTGGGTCTGACCCTGGCTACCGGAACCATGCTGATTGTTATGGCTATCATCGGCGAGGAAGCCTACATGGACTGGGGTTGGCGTGTGCCATTCTTGCTGTCCTTCATCCTGGTTCTGATTGGTTACATGATTCGTCGCACCGTCGATGAGTCCCCGGTCTTCCAGGCTATGCAGGCTGAGTCTGCTGAGCGCTCCGCTCCGCTGCCGGAGCTCTTCCGCAACCACTGGGGCAAGGTCATCCAGGGCGCCCTGATCTTCGCTGCTCAGCAGGCTACCGGTTACCTCGTGATCGCATTCTTCGGCGCTTACGCACAGAAGACACTGGGCTACTCCGCAACCGTCGCTTGGACAGGCACTCTCGTCGCCGGTATCTGCTGGACCATTTTCATGTTCATGGCTGGCGCTTGGTCCGACCGTATCGGCCGCGCCAAGACCTTCATCATCGGCTACGTCCTAATCATGATTTGGGAAGCCGTCATGTGGAACATCCTGGATAAGGGCCCGTTCCTCTACGTCATGACCGTCGCAGTCCTCACCCTGCCGCTGGCACTGACCTTCGGCCCGCAGCCGGCCATGTACTCCGAGATGTTCCCGGCTGAGGTTCGCTACTCCGGCGCTTCCATCGCTTACGCCATCGGCGCTGTCCTGGGTGGTGCATTCGCACCGATGATTGCCCAGATGATCATGGATGCCACCGGCAACCCGTTCTACATCTCCATCTACCTGATGGCCATGGCTATCCCAGCCCTGATTTCCCTGTTCCTGCTGCCGAAGGGTCTTGAAGACCGAGACCTCATCGAGCACCCGGAAACTAACCTCGACGAAGTTAAGTCGCGCGTCTAGTTCCCACAGCTAGGGGGTCTGACCCACCGAGGGGCTGATTACGCGAGCCGTCGTCAAGCACTGCACAACGCAGTATTTGCTTGACGACGGCTTTTGCGTTTCCACCTTCGTTCTATCCCGGTAGCTTGTTTCCGACCCGCGGCCCCGATTTCCTCATGAGTTTCTCAGTCGAAAGCGGCTGACAAGCCCCAGATATCCCATTAACGTTGGGTTATGGCACAGACTTCTTCCAGCTCCACGCGAATCCCCCGCCGTCGCTCGACCGACGGTCCGAAGACGCTCCCCTCCCGTCCTGAACCGGAAGTGGCAGGTGCACTGCAAAAGGCCCTGGACGGCTATTTCCCCGAGGCGCGCGCTGATGTCCGCACTCTTTTAGAAGATCCGTCTCTACGGCCTGCCTCTGGGCTGACCGTGGAGGAGGCCAGGCAGCACACCACCGAGTCACTGTCCAAGGTGCTTAAGACCGGCATGCCCTATGGGGCTTTCCGCACTGACCAGGGCGGCACAGGAGATACCGGTGGCACTCTCACCGGGATTGAAATGCTTGGCCACACCGACTTGTCGTTGATGGTGAAGTCCGGAGTGCAGTGGGGCCTTTTCGGCGGCGCTGTCAGCAACCTGGGAACAGAGCGTCACGGCGAGTTGGTGCGTGACCTCATTGAGCTGCGGGCTCTCGGCTGCTTTGCGATGACCGAGCGCGGCCACGGCTCGGACGTCCAATCACTCGAGACCACGGCGCACTACGACCCCGAGACGGAAGAATTCATCCTCAATTCCCCTACGGCTTCCTCTGAGAAGTGGTTTTTGGGCAATGCCGCGCGCGATGGGCGCTGGGCTGCGGTCTTTTGCCAGCTCTACACACCAGGGCAGGAAGAATCCCATGGTGTGCACTGCATTGTCGCTCGAATCCGCAATGATGATGGTTCGCCTGTCGACGGAGTTGCTATCGGCGACCACGGCACCAAGGGCGGCCTCTTGGGCGTGGACAACGGCACTCTCATGTTCGACCATTACCGCGTGCCGCGGGAGAACCTGCTTAACCGTTTCGCAGATGTCTCGGCCGCTGGCGAGTACAGCAGCGATATTGGCAGCCCCAATGCACGGTTTTTCACGATGCTCGGTGCCCTCGTGCGCGGCCGCGTGACAGTCGGTGCGGCCGCTGGTGCGGCAACCCGCACCGCACTGACCATCGGCACCAAGTACGCACACTTGCGGCGCCAATTTGCTCCCGACGATTCGCTGCCGGAAAAGAAACTCATTGAGCACCGCCAGCACCGAATCCGACTACTCCCCCGCATTGCGCGTTCGTACGGTCTGCAATTTGCCACCAACCTGCTGATCAAGCGGATTCACGACCTCGAAGCGGAAGGGCTGGACCGTGCGAATCTAACCCCGGAGCAGGCTCGCGATCTACGTGAAGCGGAGGCACATGCCGCCGCATTGAAGGTCGCCAACACCGCGCATGCCACCGATGCCATCCAGGAGATGCGTGAGGCCACCGGTGGAGCTGGCTACATGGCGGAGAACCTGTTGACCATTCTCAAAGAGGACTCTGACGTATTCACTACCTTTGAGGGCGACAACGTGGTGATGTTGCAGCTGGTCACCAAGGAACTTTTGGGTGGTTTTGCCCGGGAGGTACAGAGTTTTTCCAACCTGGAAATGGTGCGCTTCGGCCTCGACAATTTCAGTGGCATTTTGCGCCGTCGCACCGGTGCGGACGCCGTCGTTCAGAACCTCTTGGATGCGCTGACTGACGCTGATGAGTCCTCGCTCTTTGACCCCGCCAGCCAGATGCAATTGCTCATCGAGCGCGAGAATCGACTTCTCAAGTCCCTTGCTCGCAGGCTGCGCCCGGCGCGGAAACTGCCTGTGGAAAAGGCCGCGAAGCTGGTGGACAAGGTCCAGGACCACATGATTTCCTGCGCGTGGGCGCATATCGATCGCATGATTTTGGAAGCGTTCTTTGAAGCTGAATCCACACTCACAGATGAGCGCTCTCAAGAGGTGCTCGAGCAGGTTCGCGATGTGTTCTTCCTGTCGGTGGTCTGCGATAACGCCGGCTGGTTCTTGGAGCAGTCACTGCTCACCGGTACTCGCACCAAGGGCGCGCGGGCGGGCTTGGCCGATCTTGTTGATTCCCTTGGCCCCTGGTCTGAGGTGCTTGTCGACGCCTTCGGTGTCCCCAGCACCATGCTGGATATCCCCATGATGGAGCCTTACGACGCGATGACACCGAAAGCTAAGGCAAACCCGGCTAGTTAGCGTGTTGGCCGGTTGGCCGCTGTGGTGGCTGCTGTGGCGGTGACTGGTGTGAGGTAGCTACGGCCTGGATGCGCAGGTTGGCTACTGCGCCAAGAAACCTTCCAACCCAGCCACAGTGGCCTCTGCCAAGCGCTGACGGCCTTCGTTGGAGGTCAAGAGGGCAATGTCGCTGCTATCACGCATGTTGCCGTATTCGACCAGTGCCTTTGGTTTCGTCGATAGGTTGAGTCCGGTGAGGTCAGCGCGCGGATTCAGCCCCTGGCTACCGAGGTAGTTGGATGGAGCAAAACCGGCTGCGACAAAAGCATCGCGCAGCGCGGTTGCCAGCGCGGTAGATCCCTGCTCGTCATTATTGGCGAGCGGCTGCGAAATCGCAGACACATGGAATCCGCGGTTGCCCTCTCCAGCACCATCTGCGTGAAGGCTCACCACGGCATCGGCGTTGGAGGCATTTTCCTTCTCTGCACGGGCATCGATGCAATCTGCACGACCGGTGTCATCGACGCGGCTGAGCAGCACCTGAGCACCGCGCTGTTCGAGCAGCTGCTTAATTTCCTGCGCCATCAGCCAATTGAACTCATGCTCCGGGAAGCCGTCATTGGAAGCGGTACCGGAGGTATTACATGGCTTCTGGCCACCGCGGCCGTCAGTGACCATCATGTCCGCTGGTGGTGGGGTGCCGGCGTGTCCCGGGTCGAGGTAGATGACCTTGCCGGCTACAGCGCTGGAGCCGTCGGCACGCGAAGTAGCGCGATTAGCTTGCTGTTGTTGTGCATCGCCAGAAGCGACTGCGTCGGGGTTAGCAGAATCAGACATTGCAGACTCCTCATTCGGCGGAGTGGGGTTCGGCATCTGCATAGCCTCTTCTTCAGCTGCCAACGACGTTTGCGTTTCTGTCGACGCAGCTTGCTGAGCGCTTCCTGCTTTGGAAGCCTCCGTGTCGATGGTGCAAGCTACAAGACCGGCTGGCAAAATTGCCGCAGCCACCAAAGCCACAGCTAGTCGTCTTGCTGATCGCTGCACTGCTAGTCCCTGGTGTCCGGGCTGCCGCATAGTGCGTTCTCCTAGTTTCCGCGTACCTGCTATGTGCTGAGTAACAGTAGCAAACACTCGATTGAGAGTCGCCGGCTCCGAGATTTCCTCCCCCTTCGTTTCGGGGAATCACCGCACGTCGGGACGTGTGCAGGATTTTTCAGGACTTATCACCGAGGGGTTTAGTGATTCCCCTTCGCCTGTGCTGCCAAACCCGTAAGCATTAAGTCCACAAGCTTTTCTTGCACACCGGGAAAGTACTGCTCGACCGCTGCAGAGTTAGGAAGGGGACGCGACACCACAGCGAGCCCAAGGTGGAAATCAAGCGGTGCAACGTCCTCCGGGCATAGCCCAGCTGCTTTTGCCTTATCCAGCAGTCGCGTATAGCTCTGACGCAACTCCGTCATTCGCTTTTCGATAATGCCATCAATCTTTTTCGCCTCGCTCCCCAAACTGGTATTGAGATCGCTGAATAATGCCTGGGCAAGTGCCGCAACACTTAATTTCGCGATCGCGTGGACTGCTTCGTGCCAAGCGCCGTCCGGATCGTCGTCAAACTGAGCTACGGCTGCCTCAGTAACCCTGTCGATATCAGCTGCAACACGAGCACTGACTGCGCCGAGAAGCTCAATCCTGCTGGGAAAGTGCCTGCTTGCCGTAGCTAAACCGACACCGGCCTCCCTGGCAATCGCACGCATGGATACACCGGCTCCTTGCTCTATCAAGAGTTTTCGCGCTGCTTCCACGATGGCATCACTGTTCATCACTGCATCTTGTCTCACACTTGCATCCTAACAAACGGAACACTATGCTCCACTTTGTAAGTGAAACACTCTGCTCCAGTTAGGAGATAGGCCATGTCAACAGCTACGACTGAGACGAAAAAGCCTCACCCGCCCCCAAAGCAGTAGCCGTGATCTTCGGTATTCCGCTCGTCATCGGGCTCATGCTCTTCGCGTTCCTGGCACCGACATTTGCCTCCGGCCCGAACGATGTCCCCATTGCGCTGACTGCCCCCGCCCCAATATCCGAACAAATCACCCAAGCCATCGAACACAAAGCTGGCGACGATGCTCCTGATATCCAGGTGATGGACACCCCTGACGCCGTACGCGAGTCAATCCTCAATCGCGAAACTGTTGGCGGCATCGTCATCTCCCCGACGGGCGCTACCGCCTACACCGCTTCAGGCAACGGCGCACCTTACTCGCAGCTTATCGACGGCATTGCGACGACCCTCGAGTCTCAAAACATCCCTGTAGAGCGGGAGGATTTGGCTCCAACCACACAGGATGACCCACAAGCTTCCGGTGTCGCGCTCCTCGGCTTGCCGCTGGCTTTCGGCGGTATCATCTCGGCAGTTATAGCCACCTTCCTCTTCCGAGGTAAGAAGTGGACGAAATTGGGTGTCCTCGCTGGCATCGCAGTCTTCGGAGCCCTCGTGGCAACGTGGATGCTCCACTCTGTCTACGGCACGCTTTCGGGCAGCTTCGGCATGGAATGGCTGGCTATTTCTCTGGGAATCCTGGCTACCTCAATGCTTACCGCTGGGCTCGCAGCCATTATCGGCACTCCGGGTGTAGGCATTGGCGCCATTTTGACGATTTTCCTAGCGAACCCGCTATCTGGACTATCCACTGGCCCATGGCTGCTTCCAGCCGGTTGGTCCACTCTTGGCCAGTGGATGCCCATTGGGGCGACCGGACACCTGGTCAGGTCCCTGTCATTCTTCGATGGCAACGGCGCTGTGGCAGCCTGGTGGGTTCTCATCCTCTGGATTGCCGCCGGATTCGCTCTCCTCATGTTTGACCGATCCAAAAAATAAAAAACGGGACCCTTTTTAAAGGATCCCGTTTCAAACCGAGCCGCCTGCGAGAATCGAACTCGCGACCTTCTCATTACGAGTGAGACGCTCTACCGACTGAGCTAAGGCGGCACGCACATTGCGCCGAGCTTTCAAGCAAGCAGAAATAACCCTGCACAAAATGTACAAGCGGTAATACTACTGTACTGCCCCCATCGCTACCAAAATGGGGCCTGCAGTCCGCTGCATTAGGCGCGGCTACCGGCTTACCTACGACCAACCTGCCCCGCGATCTGCAATTTAGCCATCAATTCATCCATCAAGACCGTCAACTTCACTGCAGTCACGAGCATGCCGCGCACCTCGGTGACAGCATCGATGGAGGCCAATATCGCCTCCGGCGGAAGGCGTCGGGCTAGCTCCGTGGCTGTCCGACGACGGTCTGGATTTATGAGGTAGACCGCGCCATCGCCAAACTCAGAACCAGCACCAAAGCCCGAATCCCCCGAAGCAGTCTCACCACCACGTTCCGCCCCAAACGCCAGCACCAGGGCGTCACGGTAAAGCCCCATAATGTCGGTCAACGACAGGTCGATCAGATCTGACTCCGCGCGCCTGCGCCGCCGCTTCTGATTTTCCTCCAGCTCCTTGATAACCCCCTTAGAGCCGCGCAGTGCCGCCTGCGCACCCTTGCCGGACGCACCTACGCCCAGTGAGCGCTCGAGGTTCTCCAGCTCCTCAGCCTCTAGTGGCTCCATCCGCCGCTTGACCTCGCCTGCTACTTCGTTGGCCAGCTCACGCGCCGCCACGTATGACTTCGCCGGATCGAACACAGCCTCCACGAAATCCAGGGCCTTACCCCGCCAAGCACGCGAGCCCTCATCGGAGACAAAGCCACGCGCACGCCCAATGTGACCGTTGGACACCGTCGCGGCCCAGACCGCTTGCTCGTCGGTAAGCTCTGGCCGCTCGGCGCGCAGGAGGTTTGTGACATCGTCGATATGCGGCGTCGGCACATAGACATGGCGGCAGCGCGAACGGAGCGTAACGGAGAAATCCTCCGCGTTTGTCGTTGGTGCGCACATGATGATGACGGTGCGCAGAGGCGGCTCTTCCACCACCTTGAGCAGCGCATTTGAGGCGGATTCGTTGAGACGGTCGGCGTCTTCGATGATCAGCACGCGGCAATCCGCCGTCGTGGGCATCTTGTAAGCCCAGGGCCGCAGCTCGTCCCTCACCGTCGCCACCGAGATAATGGTGCCCTCCGGGCGCACGATTTTGATGTCGCCATGCGTTCCCGCCAGCGCCGTCCGGCAGCCCTCGCACTCACCGCATCCGGGGTTGTCATGCCTCGTGCACAGCAGCGCCGCCGCAAACGCCGTCGCCGTCACCGACCGCCCCGACCCCGCAGGACCAGTGAACAGCCAGGCGTGCGTCATGTCCGAGTCGCGTGGCACATCGCTTAACGACGACCCCGCGTCCCCACCTTCCGGCGAAACCTCCGCCCCATCGCCTGCCAGCGGTTGACCATTGGCAAAGCGATAATGCGCAGCGCGCACAGCAGCCTGCAGCCGCTGACGAACCCCACCGGTTTCGGGCATACGAGAAAACACGCTGCGCTCTGTCATGGGCTCTGTCATGGCCACAACTCTAGCGCGCCCCACAAGACTCTTGTGAGGTAACTACTCCCTGCAATCCGGGGTTGCCACTAAGGTAGTAGTCATGCAACGGCTCTGGCGAAATCTGAAATGGCTAAGCGGGACAATGTGGCCTGCTTATGCCTCATTTATCTTCGTCTGCAACCTTGTCGGAGCCATGATTGTCGGCTTGTTCCTCGGCATGCTGTTGCCACTGAACCAAGAAACTCACTTGCCACGGTTGGCCAATGGTGTCATTTATGCCCTGGCTGGGTACCTGGTTCTGGCGATTATCGCGGGCATCGGCACCACGTGGATCCTGTTCAAACCGCTGGTGAAATGGCAGCGTCATCCGGATATGCACGATCCGCGGCGGGTGCGATATCTGGTCATGCGCGTGCCCGTCTACCAGGCACTTTTGGGTACCGTCATCTGGTCTTTGGGCGTGATTGTCTTCAGCGGAGTCGCGTTCGCCTATGACAGCAAGATTGGCATGATGGTGCTGCTCACCTCGGTGCTCGGTGGCGCCATGGTGGCGCTGTTGACCTATCTGATTGCGGAGCGCATGGTGCGTCCAGTCGCCGTGGAGGCGCTGGCGCGTCGGGCTCCGGATTCCTCGCTGGAGCCACCGATTGGTCACCGCCTGCGCCAGACATGGGTGTTGACCAGCGGTGTTCCAGTGGTGGCAATCCTGCTTGTGCTGATTGGTCAGCGCCGTGGCCTATTCACAGATGACGCGGCAGATTTGCTGCCCACCATCACCGCGCTGGCAATTCTGGCTCTGATTACCGGCTATTTCGGCACGATGCTGGCCAGCATGTCCATCGTTGACCCGATTCGGGATCTCACGGGCGCAATCAACAAGGTTCGCCAGGGCCAGGTGGAAACACGCGTGCCTATTTACGACGGCTCCGAGATGGGCGTTCTCCAAGCGGGCTTCAATGAAATGATGCGTGGCTTGCAGGAGCGTCAGCGGGTCCGTGACCTCTTTGGCCGTTACGTCGGCTCTGAGGTCGCCCGTAAGGCTCTGGAAGAAAAGCCAACTTTGGGCGGCGAGAATCGCCTCGTCGCGGTGCTGTTTGTGGATGTAATTGGTTCAACCAACTTCGCGGAGAAGAACTCGCCAGAGGTCGTTGTCCGCGAACTCAATGCGTTCTTCGACCACGTTGTCGACTGTGTGCACCGCAATAAGGGCATTATCAACAAGTTCCAGGGTGACGCAGCTCTGGCTGTCTTCGGCGCTCCCCTGCCCCTCGACGACACGGCTGGTCACGCCCTCACCGCCGCCCGTGAACTGCGCGAGGAACTGCTCGACCTCCAACTCAGCGCTGGCATTGGCGTCTCCGCCGGTCATGTCGTCGCGGGCCACATCGGTGCTCGTGACCGTTTTGAGTACACGGTCATTGGTGACGCGGTTAACCAGGCCGCTCGTCTGACCGAGTTGGCTAAGGACACCCCGGGCCGCGTGCTCGCCACGGCTTCCACTATCCGCCTGGCCAACGAGGACGAGCAGGCTCGCTGGACCACCCTGAAGTCCGTGGAGCTGCGCGGCCGCACGCACATGACGCAGCTTGCGCGCCCGGTGCGCCCGACGCTTGCCGACGAGGCCTAGGGGGCAGCGGACTCGTCGGTCTCGCCAACCTGCGTACCCTCCCGCAAATCCTTTACGTTGGAGGAATGACTGACAGCCGCTCCAGCTCTAGCACCAACCCCAGACCTCGCATGCTCGTCCCCGACGCTGCGCGCGGATTCGCTCTTCTCGGCATCGCTATCGCAAACATTGCCACTGCCTGGCTGGTTGCAAGCCCCGAGCTGCCCGGAGCATTCTTCGGCGGCGTCATAAACGACAGCATCGCCGACAAGGCCACCGTGCTTTTTACCGCTGTGACCGCACACAATCGCGGGCTGCCGATGTTCGCAACGCTGCTCGGTTTCGGTGTCGGACTCATTGTCCGCAGTTTGGCCAGGAGGAACTTTCCACGGTCGCGGGCGCGAGTGGTCGTCGTAAAGCGTTATGCGTTCCTGGGGCTGTTCGGCATCGCGCACATGCTGTTTCTGTTCTTTGGCGACATCATGTTTCTCTACGGCATCTGCGGCATCATCCTGGGGCTGCTTATGGGGCTTAGCAACAAAGTGCTGACTATCCTCGCATGGATTGCGCTGACAGTTAATGCGGTATTGAGCCTGCTGTTTTTGGTTTTCACAATTGCGATGCCCGACGTCGGGTTGGACGGTTCCGACATGACCGAGCTCGTCAACGGCGGTGCGATTGAAACAAGTTACCTGGATATGCTCGCCGCGAATCTCGAGGCCCTGACAATGAGCATCACTACTCTGCCGCTACAGCTGTTCCTCTACCTGCCGGTGATGATGATTGGCTTCGTGTGGGCGCGCAAAGGCGTGCTTGACGACGTTGACGCGCACCGTCCCCTGCTTATTCGGTGGCTCGTGGTGGCCGTGATTGTCGCCTTCGGTGTCGGTATCCCTATGGGGTTGGCAGCGATTGGAGTTCTTCCAGCCGGACAGCACATGGCCTTCTTGGTAATTAATAACTTTGCCGGAGTGTTCGCCGGTCCTGGCATCCTAGCCGGGCTGGCGTTGGCGCTGCAGCCGCTCCAGCGACGCCTGAACGAGGGCGCCGCTGTACCAGGTTGGCTGGTGCCGATTGTGGCGCTCGGCAAGCGTTCGATGACCGGCTACCTGATGCAGTCGGTGATCTTCTTTGTGCTGGTGTACCCGTTTATGCTGGATATCCCGCGCGACATGGGCGCGTTCGTGCAAACGCTCATCGCTGTAGGCGTCTGGTTGGTGACACTGTTGGCCGCGTGGGCGATGGAGCGTCGCGGCATGCAGGGGCCGTTTGAGAAGGTGCATCGCCGGCTGTCGTACGGGCCGACGATGCGGGCGGAGGTGGCCGGGGTCGGTGGCCCCAAGCCAACTCCGCAGGAGGCGCCGGGCGCACCAGCTCCGCAGGGGGCGCCGGGCGCTTAAGTGCTCTGCACCCATTTCGCCCCTGCCGCGGCTAACGGTCAATGCGCTACTTGCCCTTACGCGTTGCCTTCACCACTCGCTTGGTGGTGCGCTTGACTGCCTTCCTGGTGGTCTTCTTCGCAGCCTTCTTCGTGGTCTTGCGAGTCGACTTCTTCGCAGCCTTCTTAGTGCCACCATCGGCGGCTTCCTTCGCGCGGCGCTCAGACAGCAGCTCGCAGGCGCGGGCATCGGTCAGAGTCTCAGGCGTATCCCCCTTGCGCAGCGAAGCATTGGTGACGCCATCGGTGACGTACGGACCGAAGCGTCCATCTTTCACCGACATCGGGCGACCGGAGACATCGTTGTCGCCCAGCTGCTTCAGCGGCGGCTTCGCAGCAGCGCGACCGCGGCGCTTCGGCTCAGCGTAGATACGACGCGCCTCGTCCAATGTCACGGTGAAAATCTGCTCTTCGTTAGCAAGTGAACGCGAGTCCGTGCCCTTCTTCAGGTACGGACCGTAACGACCATTCTGAGCAGTAATAACCTCGTTATCGACCGGGTCGACACCGACCTCACGCGGCAGGCTCATCAGCTTCAGAGCCTCTTCCAACGTGACAGTCGACGGCTCCATGGAGGAAAACAGCGAGGCCGTCTTCGGCTTCAGAGTTTCCTCGATGATTTCCGCGGTGCGCTTTTCCTTCTGCTTGGCAGCGGTCTTGGTTTCCCAGTTCTTCTTTCGCTTGCCCTCGGCAGCGCGCTGAGCGTCCTCTTCGGCGCGCTCAGCTGCGATGATCTCCTCAGCCTTGGCTACGACACCTTCGCGCTCTTCATCGGTGACCAGCTCGGTGACGTAGGGGCCGTAGCGGCCATCGCGAGCGACAATCATGCGACCATTGGCCGGGTTAATGCCCAGTTCACGGCCACCCTGCGGCATGGCCAGCAGCTTCTCGGCGGCGGCCAGGTCCAGCTCGTCCGGAGTCATGGCCTCCGGGATGTTGGCGCGCTGCACCTCGTCGGCACCGTTTTCACCGGTACCCGGGCGAGTGCGCTCCAGGTACGGCCCATAGCGGCCAACGCGAACGATGATTGGGTTACCCTCGGCATCGTCGAAAAGGTGGAGAGAATTGACCTTCCGAGCATCAATCGATTCCAAGTTCACATCGATGATGTTCTTCAGACCACCGTGGGTCGCAATAGCGTCGGCTCCCTTGTGGCGGTGATCCTTGTCATCGCCGAAGTAGAAACCGGTCAGCCAGGTCGTGCGATCCTTATTGCCCGCAGCAATGCCGTCGAGCTCATCCTCCAGCTCGGAGGTGAAGTCGTAGTTGACCAAATCGGAGAACGCTTCCTCCATCAGCCCCACCACGGCAAAGGCCACCCACGAGGGCACCAGAGCGTTACCGCGGGAGTAGACGTAGCCGCGATCCTGAATGGTCTTGATAATCGACGCGTAGGTCGACGGACGACCAATTCCCAGGTCCTCCATCTTCTTCACCAAGCTGGCTTCAGTGAAGCGCGCAGGCGGGTTAGTGGAGTGACTGTCGGCACTGAAGTCCGTGGCCGTCAGGCCCTGGCCTTCCGTCAACTGTGGCAGACGCTTCTCGGCGTTGTCGGCGACCTTGCGGCCGTCGGAAAGCGCGGAGACCTCGACGTATGCCTTGAGGAAGCCCGGGAAACGAATCGTGCGTCCAGTGGAGGCGAACTCGACGGCGTGCGTGTCGGTAGCACCGGCGATGGTGACCTTCATGGACGTGCCGCGTGCGTCGGCCATCTGCGAGGCGACGGTGCGCTGCCAGATTAGTTCGTAGAGTTTGAACTCCTCGGCATCCAGCGAGCCAGCCAGCTGCCCCGGTGTTGCGAACGTCTCGCCCGCCGGGCGAATCGCCTCGTGCGCTTCCTGCGAGTTCTTCACCTTGCGCGAGTACTGGCGCGGCGCATCGGCGACGTACTCCGAGCCGTAAAGCTCCAACGCCTGCTTACGCGCGGCGTCGATACCGGCCTTGGACAGCGTCGTGGAGTCAGTACGCATGTAGGTAATATGACCGTTTTCGTACAGACGCTGCGCCACACGCATCGTGCGCTCAGAGGTGTAATGCAGCTTGCGGCCGGCCTCCTGCTGCAGCGTGGACGTCATAAACGGCGGGTACGGCCGGCGGGTGTACGGCTTCTCCTCCACCGACGCGACCTTGAGCTCGGAGCCCACGAGGTCCGCCGCCAGAGTTTCGGCGAGCTGCTTATCGACGACCCGAATGCCCTCAGACTTCTTCAGCTGGCCACGGTCATCGAAGTCGCGGCCCTGCGCTACGCGCTGACCATCAACGCTGGTCAGGGTTGCGACAAATTCCTTCGGCTGGTTGGCATCAGCAGAAGCCGAGCCGGTGTCCAAAGTTGCGGCGACATCCCAGTACTCAGCGGAGATAAACGCCATGCGCTCGCGCTCACGCTCGACGATGACCCGCGTTGCCACCGACTGCACACGACCTGCCGACAGGCGCGGCATGACCTTCTTCCACAGCACCGGGGAGACCTCGTAGCCGTAAAGACGGTCGAGGATACGGCGACCTTCCTGGGCATCGACCAGGTTCTGGTCCAGCTCACGGGTGTTGGCAGCGGCCTCCAAGATGGCCTGCTTGGTGATCTCATGGAACACCATGCGGCGCACCGGCACCTTGGGCTTCAGAACCTCCAGCAAGTGCCAGGCAATCGCCTCGCCCTCACGGTCGGGGTCCGTTGCGAGATAGAGTTCGTCGACCTCCTTGAGCTTGGCCTTCAGGTCGGCGACTTTCTTCTTCTTATCAGCGCTGACGACATATAACGGAGCGAATCCGTTGTCGACATTCACACCCAGACGAGCCCAGGGTTCCTTCTTGTAACGAGCCGGAACGTCGGCTGCGCCACGGGGCAAGTCGCGAATGTGGCCCACCGACGCCTCCACGATGTAATCATCGCCGAGATACGGCTGAATCTTGCGAGCTTTCGTCGCCGACTCGACAATTACAAGGCGCTTGAGGCCGTCTGAATTCGCCATAGAAGTTTTTCTATCCTGCAACGTTGAATGTTTTTGACTGTTTAGATTCTTGTTTTCGTTTAAATCTTGGGGTTCTTGGCCGGACTCTGGCTGGGCTTCAGCTGTGAGAGGCCCGCAATCGGTTCCAACCGGTTCCGATCAGTGCAAATCAGTTCCCGGCCGCGTTCTCCCCGGAAGATTATCTGGAAAGAATATGAAGAATATAAGGAATACCGTACACACAATCTAGTTTGTCGCGTGGATTCCTCAAGTATCGGGCGGATTTTGGGTGTGACTGAAGGGGCTGCTGTGGGGGATCCCCGGTGGCCGGCAGTTGCCGACCCGACGACTGCTGTGCGGCTGGCCATGATTATCCCAGTGGCTGTCAGTGGCTGGCCACGACAGGCCACAGCGGGCGCAGCCGCCGCAGCGGCCGCGTGATTGCGGGCTGCAAATGTGAAACTGTATGAGTTTATGACACTTTCAAGCCATTTTTCGGGCCATTTTTGTCATAAACGTAGTCAGTAACTCGGATTGACCCACTGCCCCCAGAAATACAAAAATCCCACGCAGAAATCACTTTCCACGTGGGAGAATCAAGGCTCACCCCATGAACACAACATGGACCTTGAAAAGCCAAAAACTCCGCGCGACAGACTAGGCAAAAGCCCAGTTCAACCCGGAAACGGTTGACTTACAGAGGCTTCACGTCCAGAGCCTGCGGACCCTTCTGGCCCTCACCAATCTCGAACTCGACTGCCTGGTTCTCTTCCAGCGTCTTGAAACCAGTGCCCTGGATCTCTGAGTAGTGAACGAACACGTCGTTGCCACCGTCAGCTGGGGCGATAAACCCGAAGCCCTTCTCCGAGTTGAACCACTTCACAGTACCCTGTGCCATTACAAAACTTCCCAACTTCAGGATTCGATAAAACAAGTATTCGCCACGCACATCCGGCCACACACGATGGGGTAAACACGGCCAAAGCACCCTTTCGCCTCGTGCGAGTTTTTGCTGGGTGCCCGTTGGCGGGCGATACACTCAAAAAGTCTGCCACGTTTGGGGCGCGAGCGCCGATTAGGAACAGCTTCTTGCCACCCCCGTAAACCCGTGTTCGGAGTCCGGAGAAACTGGGGTGTCGAATAGCGAGAATGTGGCTGATAGGAAGCGTCGTCAAGCATATGAAGTGCGCGTTTACAGGAAAGGGTGGTGTCGGTGGAGTCGTTTGGGCGGGAGCTGCTGGGGCCGGTTATTCGTGCGCATCCGCGGGCGACGGTGACGCACATTGCGGATCTTCCTGCACGCGCTGGCGTGACTGCGCCTTGGCCTGAGTGGGTGCTAAGTTGGCTGAGAGAAGTGCTGGTAGATCGCGGAATTGAGAACCTGTGGACTCATCAGGCGACAACCGCGAACCTCGCCCGCGAGGGCGTGCACTGCGTCGTCGCGACGGGCACGGCGTCGGGTAAATCGCTCGGCTACCTGCTGCCCGTGCTCACAGAACTGTCCGCCACCCCCGCGGCCACCGCGCTGTACCTCTCCCCGACCAAGGCGCTGGGCGCCGATCAGCTGGACACTGCACGCGCGATGGCACCGGCGTCACTGAGTTCGCTGATTTCGCTTTACGACGGCGACACCCCACAAGACGCCCGGCGCGCCATCCGCGACCACGCCCGTTGGGTGTTTACCAACCCCGATATGCTGCATGTTTCGGTGCTCGGCAACCATGTTCGATGGACGCGGATGCTGCGCAACCTGCGCTATATCGTCGTCGACGAATGCCATGCCTATCGAGGCGTGTTCGGCGCCAACGTCTCCCAAATTCTGCGTCGCCTCCTGCGGCTATCCCGCGAGTACGGCGCCTCGCCGACCGTGATTTTTGCCTCTGCGACGACCAACGACCCCGCTGACCAGGCTCGTCGCCTCATCGGCGAGCCTGTCGAGGCCATCACCGAAGACGGCGCCCCGGTCGGCGAGCGAACTATCGCCCTGTGGGAACCCGGCCTGCTCCCCGACCTCCAAGGCGAGAACGGCGCACCCGTGCGCCGCCCCGCCCCGACCGAGGCCGCGGATATCATGGCCGACCTGCTTGTCGAGGGCGCCCGCACCCTGACCTTCACCCGTTCGCGAAGCAGTGCTGAGAAGGTAGCGCTCGGCGTGCGCGAGCGCCTGGAGAAGCGCCACCGCAGCGATATCGCCGAGCGCATCGAGTCTTACCGCGCCGGCTACCTGGCCGAAGAGCGCCGCGACATCGAGCGCATGCTCGATGACGGCACCCTGCTAGGTGTGGCCACCACCAATGCACTGGAACTGGGCATTGACGTCGGCGGCCTCGACGCGGTGGTACAGGCCGGTTTCCCGGGCACGGTCGCTTCATTCTGGCAGCAGGCCGGCCGCGCGGGTCGTCGTGGTCAGGGCGCACTGGTGGTGTTGGTGGCTCGCGATGACCCCATGGACACGTACTTGGTCCACAACCCGTCCGCACTGCTGGGCAGGCCGGTGGAAAAGACCGTCTTCGATCCCCGCAACCCGCATGTGGTGTGGTCACATCTCTACTGCGCGGCTGTGGAGAAACCCGTAACCACCAGTCAGCTTCAAGCGTGGGGAACCATGCCCGTAGCCGAAGACATGGTGGCCGCGGGATGGTTGCGCAAGCGCACCTGGGAAGGACAAGAGCCCGTCTACTACCCAACCGACCGCGATGAAGGGCCGCGTATCGCCACTGCTCACGATGCCGTGAACGTCCGTGGCGGCGATGGTCAGGAAGTGGCTATCGTCGACCAGACCGATGGCCGACTGCTTGGCACCATCGATCTTGGCCGTGCGATGCAGCAGGTTCACGACGGTGCCGTCTACTTGCACCGCGGCGAGTCCTACCTTGTCGACCAGCTGGACTTCGACAGCCTCGTCGCCCTGGTCCACCCCGAGCAGCCGCGCTATTCCACCAGCTCACGCATGGACACCACCATCCGCATCCTCGATGTTGACGATATGCGCCACTACCAGGG
Source organism: Corynebacterium sp. HMSC064E07 (assembly GCF_001815745.1). NCBI lineage: Bacteria > Bacillati > Actinomycetota > Actinomycetes > Mycobacteriales > Corynebacteriaceae > Corynebacterium > Corynebacterium sp. HMSC064E07. The sequence goes on from NZ_KV821815.1 coordinate 119,591, forward strand.
CCTACAGGTCGCTTCCTGCCAGGTCGAGGTCTTTCACCAGGTCACCTCCTATCTTCGTCGCCTGGATACCGGCGAGATTCTCGACAGTGTTGAACTTGACTACCCTCCGCAGCGTTTGGTCACGCGCGCCGTGGCCTACACAATGCCCGAGTCCACCCTGCGCTCCTGGGGCGTGGGCTCCGACATCGCGCCGGGGGCTCTTCACGCAGCCGAGCACGCGGCTATCGGCATGCTGCCACTGATTGCCACCTGCGACCGCTGGGACATCGGCGGTGTTTCCACGGTCATGCACGCCGATACCCAGCAGCCCACCGTTTTTGTGTACGACGGGCACCCTGGTGGTGCGGGGTTTGCCGACCGTGGCTACGAGGCCTTCGCTCAGTGGATTCGCGCAACCCGCGATGCCGTCGCCGCCTGCGAGTGCGAATCCGGCTGCCCATCGTGCATCCAGTCGCCCAAGTGCGGCAATGGCAACGATCCGCTGGACAAGGCCGGCGCAATCAAGGTGCTCAGTGGGGTGTCGCGCGCGCTTAACGACGGCCAGTAGCAGCATCCTCCACCGCTACCGGCCCTGCCCTGGACGTGGCTTTTCTCTCCTTTCGTTGGACGCTGACCTGCACGTCCTCCCCATCAATCTCGCAGGCCACAATGCGTGCATGATTAGCTTTTGCGATTGACCCCGCAGCTTTGCAGGCGTCGTCGCTCTCTTGCGCAGCCACGGCGCCGGCCACCGCGGCCAGATCCGCTGCTACCGCTGCCTGCCGCGCCTGCACCACCCTCACCCCGGCCGTAACTCCGACCAAAGTCAGAACGACGAAAGCGGCGATGAACAGTGCGGCTGCGACTGTGGTGGAACCTTCTTCTTCGCGGAGAAGGCGGGCTGTCACGTTTCTCATGACGATGCCGCTCTCTCCCGCAGTGCAACCGCGCGTGCTTCCAGCGAAAATGGCCCCGCTGAGCGCCGAATGGTCACGCGCACGGTACCGGAGGTTTCCGATATCGCGACCTGCCCATCTGCGTCGGCGCGGAGCTCGGCTACTGTCTCCGCATCGCCCCGTGCCTCAGCCCGTGCGATGGCTCCGGCTGCGTCGGTAAGCCCTAGGTACATTGCGATGGTGACCAGCCCGGACAGAGCCGTGGCCATGACCGTGACCAGTGCCGCGAGACCGAAAGCGGTTTCTACCGTGGTTTGGCCTTCGTCGCCGACGCACAGGCGATGAAGCGTAGAGCGGATGCGGCTAGACATCGGTGTTGAGCGCCCTTTCGATGATATCGGTGAGCGCCTGGGTGATATCGCCGCCGGTCACGACGGTGTAGAGCAGGGCTCCGAAAGCTGCGGCCGCAATAGTTCCGAGAGCATATTCCACGGTTGACATGCCGTTTTCCTCAGTTGCCAGAGCGTGCAGACGCTTGTGCAAATACGAGCGCAGCTGGGACTGCGCAGCGGTCAGCGGATTGGTTGAAGAGTTGGTTGGAAGGTTGGTCGGATGGTTGGAGTTTTGAGTGGTCATGAGTGTTTCCCCCTGTGTGGATGTCGAGTGACAGGTCAGTTGTGAGGTGTGATGTGCATTGACGCGCGTTGATGCGGGTTGATGCGTGTTGGAATGCGGCGCGGCAGGCGGACCACGCGCACAACCGAAGTCACAGCTGAGAGCGCAACCAGCACTGCATCCGGCGCGTGCCAGCGCGCGGGGCTTGGCGCAGAAGTGTCCACGCTTCATGACGGCATCAGTCCTGCAAACATTTCGTCGGCAAGCCCAGCGATGGTGGGCACCAAACCCAGCACCACAAACGCGGGTAGAAAGCACAACGCCAGCGGCCCGGCAATGAGGACACCAGCCTTTTCGGCGACGGCTTGCGCCGCATCGTGCGCTTGACTGCGGTACATGGCAGCGGTGTCCTCCAAGGCCTGCGCCAGAACGGTGCCGGATTCGCTTGCTCGGCGCCCAGCTGTCGCCAGGGGCACGAGCGCGGGTGTGGCAGCAAGGCTTTCCCAAGTGGAGTGCGCGCCCACGGACAACCTGGCGGAACACTGTCGAAGTGGCTCGGCCAGCTCAGGGTTTGCACCATCGGCAGCTGCTGCCATGGCCTGTGACAACGGCATACCGGAGCTCAAACAAGCGCCAATGATGTCGAGGGCCGCTGCGGCATCGAGCAGCACAGCCGAGCTGATGCGCTCACCTCCAATGAGAGTTCGCACACGTTCCCGCACCTGTGCGGCAATCTGCGACACCCGATTGGTCACCTGTCGACGTAGGCCTCCTCGCACACGAGCATCCGACTCGGCTACCAATTCGGGCAGTCGGCTGCGGACGGGATTGAACGTCGGCAAGCAGAGGTAGACGGCGATGAGAAGTGCGGCGGCAATCATTGTCCGGCCTCCGCACGATCGATGATGGCGACCGCCCATTCGATGCCCGCGCACACCAGCCCGACACCGATGACCAGCACAATTCCTCCGATACCGCGACTGAGGAACTCGAATGGGGACGCTCCGAAAGCTTGCCCCATGACCAAACCGAACACCGGCAGCGATGCCAAGATGGCGATCGTCATGCGCGGTCCCGCCAGCGCGGCAGACGTCTGTGAGCGATGCGCCTGACGAGCCTGCAGATCACCCCGCGCGCAGTCCAGCAACCCAGCCAAACTCAGACCGTGTTGCTGCGCCACCGTCCACATACGCCCAATCCGGCGCAGTTGCTCCGAAGATTCTTCGCCCTCCCACGGGTCGGCGAAGTTCGCGCGATGCGCCGCGTGCGCGAGATGATCAGCCAACACAGTCTCATCCCCTGACCTGCGCAATTCCGCTGCTGCCGCGTTGAGCGCTCGTGAAGCCGCCGCTCCTGCGCGCAGCCGCGCGGTCAAAGTTTCCAGCGCTACCGCAGCGCTGTCCGCTTCCCGACGTTCACAGCGCCTCTCCCCCACAGCGCGCACTACTGCCCCTGCGGTGCGACCCAGCAACAGCCCGGCTATGACACCTGGAATCCCGGCGAGCCACAGCAACACGAGTGCTGGGCCTGCAACGATGAGGATTGATAGTCCTGCAGTTCGATTCGCACTGCCAGTGCTTACTGCACTCGACCCCGTGGAACCAGCACCAAGTCCAACCATGCGCTGCAACCACTTCAGCCCGCCGGACACCTCGCGGCCACGGCCTGCCAGTGCTCGCGAGCGCACCGCCGCCGAGCTGTCCGGCCAGATAGCGACCGCCGCAGCCGCTCCCCCAATGAGCATCGCCACGCTAAACCCTTCCCCCATAGCTGTTAATCTCCCCGTCTAATCCCCTGACTTTTCCTCTAGTCATTCCATCGGGTATTCCACCGGTTATTCCCCGCCGACCAGCAACTTCTGCAACGCTTCCCAACCCGGCCCAGGCCCATCCCGAGCAGTCCAGACCTCCACCACCTCCGGTGGGTTACCGCGTAGCAGCCCGATCTGTGCCAGCCTGCGAACATCAGCGCGTTCGACCACCAACACCACCTGCACCGCCGAGACCAACTGCGCATGTAGCCCGGCGCGACCAAGGCCACCGATCAACCCCAGGGCCTCAAAGCGCGCGACGACATCCCCAATCCGGTTGGCGTGAATTGTCCCCGCCCCACCGCGATGCCCCGTATTCAACGCTGCCAGCAGATCCACCACTTCGGCGCCTCGAATCTCACCGACGACAATGCGGTCGGGACGCATGCGCAGCGCCTGCTTCAGCAACTCCTGCTGCCCAATCGCACCGGCACCCTCCAGGTTGGCGGCCCTGGTCACCAGCTTCACCACATGCGGGTGCTGCGGTTGCAACTCCGGAGTGTCCTCGATACACACAATGCGCTGGTCAGGATTAACTTCTGAAAGCATCGCCGCCAATAGCGTGGTCTTTCCCGCACCCGTGCCACCGGCGACAATAAACGAAAGCTGTCCCGCCACGATTCCCCGGAGCACCGGCAGAATCTCCGGTGGAAATAGCCCGACATCGCATAGCTCCGCAAGTCCGCGACGAGCCGGACGCAGCACCCGCAGGCTAATCTGAGTGCCGGTCGCCGACGGTGGGGAAAGCACCGCATGAACTCGCACACCACAGCCGCCGACACCACCAGGAATATGGCCGTCGGCCCAGGGTTGCGCGTCGTCAAGCCTTCGTCCACACCGCGACGCGAGCCGCACCGCATACGCGCGCACCTCGCCCTCGTCCGTGAAGGAAATCTCGGCCCGCTCCAGTCCGTTGCCAGCGTCGACCCAGACCTCGCCCGGCGCGGTGACCAGCACATCGCTGACACCCGGGCGTCGCAACAGCGCATCCAACACACCCGCGCCCACTGTTTCCTCGCGAATCGTGCGTAGAATCTCCAGCACCTTCACATCGGAGACAACCCCCGAGGTCTCTGCTCGAATGATGTCGGCGACCTCGCTATGCGATGCCACCCCAGGCCGCTCCGCAAGCGCCGTCCGCACCGCCGCCAACAGCCTGACGTCATCCATCGCCACCACCGCCGACAAGGGCAAACATCGCTTCCAATCCCCGCGTCAGCTTGCCGACGGTTCCAGCGAGCCCGCCCACATCTATCTCGTGAGCTACCTTCTTGCAGTACTCAATCTCACCAACAATAGGCAGGTCGAGAGCGTATTCCACCTCTTCGACACTGATATCGCGGTGCTGCTGGTACCTCACTGCAAGATTTGGGGTGAACCCCGCCTGTGCACAGATGCTCGCCAAGTGCCCAGCGGCTGCGATGGCTCGAACGGAGGTGGGCAGGACTATGACGGTGTCATCGGCAAGTGCGCCGAGAGTGGTGACGTACTCCACCTGCTTCGGGCAGTCCACGATGACCGTAATTCCGGCATGAATAAGGCAACTAATGGTGCTGGCAATGTGCCGGACATCGTCGGGCCTGTCGGTTCTGTCGGCGCTGTCGAATTTGTTGTTCGCCGAGGCGTGGTTGTAAGTCGTCTCGGGCGTGCGACTGCGAGTCCACGTCAACACTTTCAGAGCGGGTGATCGCGGGCAGGATGGCAGTGCTTCGTAGAGTGCCGCTCCGTCGAGACGACCATCAGCAGCCGAGAAGTCCTGCCACCTCAATCCCGGTTCCGTTTCCATCCCGAGCACCAGATCAATGCCTCCCGCGAGCACGTCCGCGTCCACCAAACAGATGGGCCTTTCACGGGAAAGAACCAATGCACTCGCCGCCGCGGCAATGGAAGCCCCGGCACCGCCGACCGCAGGAACCAACATCAGGCACGTTGCCGTGGAATCGGTTGTAGTTGCCGGCACGTTCGGTACGGGTTCTGTACCCGGTGCTGTAATCACGTCTGCGAAGGCAGGTGACGCTGGGTTCTGATGGTGGTTCAGGTGGTTCGAGCGGTTTTGGCAATCGGAGGGCTTCGGAGCATCCGGGCGTACGTCGCCACGGCCGAGCAGCTCGACAATATCGACGTTGTCCGCGGGCAAACTGGCGCTGTAAACAGGAGCTAAAACCTCCGCTACCTGCGCATCTTCCGCCTCAGTATCACTGCGGACCAGAAAGATCGCTCCCTCACTATGAGGCCGTCCGGCTAATCTTCGGGCTGCCGGTGCATCGACGAACACCGCTGGTGCCCGACGCCACAGGGCCGATGAAACTCCCGCTCCTGTCGATACTGACGATGGGGAAGGCTCTGGGGCTGATGATGATAGTGATGCTGGCGGCGAAGCAAATGTTTGTGCGGCCACTGACGCTGCAGCCACAGGTGGCACGGTCTCCTGCACACAGTCACGACCGGTAGCAGCGACTATGAGCGCAACCTCTTCACGCAGCGCCTCATCATCGACGGCGTTGACTACTGGATTTGCTGAAGCCTCGGTTCGCTGAGCCATGGACAGTTTCTTGATTGCCATGGCCATAGCGTGCACTACAGGGCGGATTCAATGATGCCCGCAAGGGGCCAAAACCTCGCTGTCTGTGGATAATTTTCAGACTGTGGATAACTGCAGAACGCCATGTCGCCTTTGCCTTATGGCTACTGCGCGGCCTGACCAATGCAAGTTAGTGACTACGTTTATGTCAGGTGGCGTTGGGTCGATGCGAGTTAGTGACTGTGTTTATGACAAAAATGGCACGAAAAATGACTTGAAAGTGTCATAAACTCATACAGTTTCACATTTGCAGCCCGCAATTTTTACTACGTACCCCTCAACATTGGGCCAAAAAGGGGCGACGCCCCGCGCCGGGGGGGGGATTGGCGCGAGGCGTCTTTAACCGGCTCGGGGGGGGATTGAGCCGGGGCGGCCTCGCAGTCTGTTTCTAAAAAGAACAAGAAGGGGCCAGCCACGTCCAAGTATTACATATCCCAAGGAATCTGCAAATACCTTACAAAGGATTTAATGCCCAATATGTTCGATGTCACGTTTCCTCGATTAATCGCGCCCAGGAAATGCCGCGCCCCAATCGCCGCCAAGCCCCCCACGACCGCCACCGGCCCAATCGCCCCAGTCCCCCACCCAGCAGTTAAACACTCATAATGCTCTCCCCGGGTCCGACATCCATGGGTAAGCTCGGAGTCTATGAACACCGGCGAGAACAAGGCGTCAACAACGCCGCAGCCTCACGCTTCTACGGACACGAGCAGCTCTAAAAATGCCCAAATCGCTGCAGGCCTCCACGCCACCGCTGACTCTCGCGTCGCTGCGTTCTTTGACCTGGATAAAACCATTATTGCCAAGAGCTCGGCATATGCGTTCAACAAGCAATTCCTCGAGCGCGGCATCATTTCGCCGACAGACATGCTGCAAATGGCGCTCAGCCATGCCCTATACATGTCGCAGGGACACGATGAGGCGCAAATGGAGGCCACCCGCGAGCAGTTTTCCGCCCTTATCGCTGGTCACAGCGCCAGGGAGCTGCGCCAGGTCGCCATCGAAACCCTAGAGCAGAACATCACGCCGTACATCTACGCCGAGGCATTGGAGCTCATTCGTGAACACCGCGCACAGGGGCATCAGGTGTTCATTATCTCGGCATCGGCTCGGCAGATTGTTGAGCCCATTGCGCAGGCGCTCGGTGTCTACAACGTGGTGGCCACCGAGCTGGAGGTCCGCGATGGGCTCTTCACGGGTGAAACGGAGTTCTTCTGCCGAGGCGAAAACAAGGCCGTGCAGATGCGTCGGATAGCGGAAAAGCGCCAGTTCGACCTGGCCGAATGCTTTGCGTACTCGGATTCCATCACTGATGAGCCCATGCTGTCTGCAGTCGGCCATCCCGTTGTGGTCAATCCCGATCGCGCCCTGCGCAAGATTGCGACGGAACGTGAGTGGCCTGTGCGCCAATTCCGGAATCCCGTCCCGCTGTTTCGCGCGCCGTCGAAACGCAATGCTGCAATTCTTGCCGGCGTCACACTGGCGCTTGGCGCGGGTGCGACGCTGTTGGCACTGCGCAACAACGACGACGAGTCAAAGGCCGACTAACCCACCATCCGGCAGCCGGCCCGCCTACACCGCTTCGGCGATACCGCGCGCTTCCACGGCACCGGCCTTCAGCCCCTCCAGGTGCAGGAGAATCCACGCACGCAGGCCATCGGCGCTTCCCGACGCAAACCCCTCTGCGGCCTCGACATACTCCTGGCGGTGGCGAGTCCAGTAGACCTCGGGCACGGCCAAGCCACGCGGATCCAGGCCGGTTGCGACAGTTGTCAGTCGCGAGGCGGCGCGGGCGATGATGCCGTTGTGATACTCGAAGGGGCGCAGAGTCAGCAGCTCACCGTGCACAATCGCCGAGAGCACACCAGCATGAATCTGGCTGCGGCCAGTGATGAAGTCACCGAGCACGTGCAGACGCTGCTCCTTCATCGCAGACGAGAGCTTGTCGTCACCGACCGGACGGCCGGCCTTCATCCGCGCCTCGGAACCGTCTTCAGTTTCACCTGCGGGCGATGCGTTCAACGCAAACTTGGCCAGCACCTGCTGCGGAGCGCGCTGCCACACGCGGGTGGTCTCACCAATTGACTCCGGGGAAATGGTGTCGGCAACCCGCAGGGCTGCTGCGAGTACGGGATCGGTGATGTTGCCGTCGTCGGGAAGCGATGGCTCGCCGCCTTCTAGCCACGCCGATGCCCGAGCGCCACGCAGGACCGACTCGGAGCCGGTGACGTTGTGCTTGCGCAGGTTGGCTTTGTGCCTATGGACGGACTGGATGGCCTTGGCCGCGACATCAGCCGCGTGTGCAACGCCGTCGAGCTGCCACAGGGGCGCGAGGGGGTCCTTGGGGTCAAGCTGCGGAATAGCAGCGGCGGGAGCACTGTCAGCGCGACCGGCACCCGATTCAGATGCCTTCGCCTGCGCTGCCTCACGCTCTGCGCGCTTCTTCGCCGACACGGAGGACACACCCAGGCTCATGCCAGCTAGGCCACCCTTTCCGACACCGGCGCCATTGCCGTCACCCTTTCCGACACCGGCACCAACTCCATCGGCTCCACGCACGTTCTCAGGCTGATTGTTCATATCCCACACCCTAATTCTTCACCGCTAAGTAAGTGACAAACTTATATAGAAATGGTCAAAGATGAGAAAAACTTCAACGAGTTCTTGGCTTTTTCGCCCTTATGGCGCGCCCTACCCACAATCAGAGGTAGTATGGCAGTTTGTAACTGCAGTTTTAAAGTTTCCAACCATCTTTTCCAACCATCTGCGTAGGAGGAAGTACACGTGAGCAACGACGATACGAAGGGTCTCTTTACCGACGGCACCGAACCGCGTGTTACCGCTATCCCGCTGAGTGATGTGGATAGCAACGCATCGGGTGATGCTAGCATCGGCCAGCTCGTGTCTAATGCTTCTTCGCAGATTTCCGCTCTGGTTCGCTCTGAGATTGAGCTGGCCAAGGCTGAAATTGCTGGCGAGGCTAAGAAGGGTGCAGTTGGCGGTGGCTTCTTCGCGGTTGCCGGCGTCGTCGCGCTGTACTCCTCGTTCTTCTTTTTCTTCTTCCTCGGCTGGCTGCTGGATCTTTGGCTGCCGACCTGGGCTGCATTCCTCATCGTTTTCGTTCTGATGCTGGTCATCGCCGGTGTCGCGGCGCTGCTGGGTCTGAAGAAGGTCAAGTCGATCCGCAAGCCGGAGAAGACCATCGAGTCGATGCAGGAGCTGAAGGGGGTCGTGCCGTCGGGGTCGGCGAAGAAGTCTTCGCAGTCGAACGGTATGTACACCTAAAGGCTTAAAAAGAAATTGGGCGGGACTTGTTGGTCTCGCCCTTTTGTCTTATTCAGTCCCGGTTTAAGCCCTTCGGATAAGGTATTTCCCCTCATGACCTCCCTCAGCGATTCTCTTACCGGCCCCTGGCGTCATCGTCTCATTCACGTCCGCGGCCAGCGCCTACACATCGCCGAGTGCGGCCGCCCCTCCGATCCGCTCGTGTTGTTTATTCACGGCTCGACTGGCGGTTGGTTTGAATGGCGCGAGGTTTTGCCAATGCTTAACGACGACTCGGGCGACCCCCTCCCCGTGCACGCTGTGGCTATTTCTATGCGTGGCTACGGTCAGTCCGACCGAACACCGCATGGCTACGATCCGTTTGAGGCGGCCCAGGACATCGCCTCGTCGATTCGCTCGTTGGGGCACTCGACCGCACTGCTGGTCTGTCAGGGGTTCGGCACGTGGGTGGCATGGACGCTGGCCTCGCGGCAGCCGAATCTTGTTACCGGAATTATTGGTTGTGGTGCTGCACATCCGAAGGTGTGGCTCAACCAGTTGAAGAGCCCGTGGTCGGAGGACTTCCGCAATAGCCTTGCCCCGCTGCTGCGCCGTTCGTGGTGGGACTCGCGGCCACGGGTACCGCGGTTGCGTCGCAATAAGTTCAGCACGCAGGCAGCTGAGGCTCGCCAGCAGCGGCTCATTGACCGCATCGTGCGCGAGTCCATGTCCACCGCCGGGGAGGGGTTCGCCGAGACCCCTGAGGGGAAACAGACCGCGGAACTCATGGCTGACAGCCTGACCAGTGGTGCACTCCGCCCTGCACTGGCTCACATGAATTGGTGGACGCGACCGGCTCCGGTCGCTTTCCGCAAGTGGTTGGGTGCGATGGAGGGCTCGTCGAAAAACGATGAGCACACGGTGCTGCTCGTCGGCGAGCAGGACACTCGTACCCCACCTGCGCTGGTGGAGCTCAGCTCCACCCACGTGCGCGTCATCCCGGGCTGTGGGCACTTCCTGCCGGTAGAGAAACCGCAGGCTGTGGTGCAGGCAATCAGAGATCACCTGCACTGGTTGCCGGAGGGATCTTAGGCTCCGGCACGGCTGAAGCCAGCCAGAACTCTCCTGCGGCTGGGACTAGGGGCTGCCCTGCCCACAGACACACAACTTGCCGCTTACCCCGCCACGCACTCCTGCGTGCTGATGGCCCCGTAGTGATTCATCGCCTCATCAATGTGTGGCTGGACCTCGGCGTGCGTCAGCGCGTAACCAGTCTGGTCATTGTTCACACCGGCACCGAAGACCAAGCCCAGGATCTGCCCCTGTGGCGTAATCAGTGGTCCGCCCGAGTTGCCGTGGCGCACATCTGCCTTCAGAACATAGGACTGGCGCTCGTGTCGAGTCGACGAATAAATATCCGGGCCTCGAATAATAATGTTCTCCGTCACGCGCGCAGGCGTGGCTTTAAAGGGGCCGGACTCGGGAAAGCCCAGCACTACCGCGTCATCACCCGGACGAGCTTCCTGGTCCGCCCACTGCATGGGCTCCAGGGGTAGGTCGGTGGTCCGGAGCAAGGCGACGTCGTCAAGCGGATCGTAGTGCACGACGTTTGCGTCAGCCATGCCGACCACAGTTTCCAGCCGAACAGTGGTGGCGCCGGCGACCACGTGCGCGTTGGTGAGAATCAGATCCGGTGCGATGACAAAGCCCGTGCCCTGCAGCAAGCGTTCGCACTGCGGGGCCTCGCCCAAGACGCGGACGATGGACGGTCGAATACTGTCGACGACACCTTGTGAAATCACATTGGGGTCGGCGGGTTCATCGGGGACGTTCTGCTTGTAGCCGAATGGCGGAGCGATGGCGGGCATTCCATCGTCGCGGAGCTGACGGAGGATGCCACTGAAGCCGTCACTCCATTCGTCGGGCGCGACCTGGTCAATGAGGTTCATGCCCTTGGACTCACGCACCCAGTCGGCGAACTGCCCGGGCACGGCGGTGGCCAGGGGTACGGCGATCATCCATGTCACTACCAGCGCAGTCACGGACTGCACGATGGCACCAAGGCTCGAATCCAGGCCGACTGCCAACGGCGAGCGAATGGTATTCCGCAGCGACTGCCCCGCCACTGTTCCCACCGCATGACCAATCAGGGCGAACAGAATCACCGTGCCGAGGCCCAGAAGAACCTTTCCCGACTGGTTCTCGACCTGCGCCATAGCTAGCGGCGCCAAGGGCACACCAATAACCAAGCCCAGGACAACGCCCAAAATGGCCATAATCGACGAGACGGCGCCCTGCTGCCAGCCAACGACGAGCGCGAAAATGAAAACCGCCAGCAGCACAACGTCAAACACAGCGATTGCAGGCATCATCGTCGGCCTCCCTTCAGTACGGACAGTTTTTCACCATTAGCGGAACGCGCGAGTACCGGCAAAAGTTTCTGCACGTTGGTGTCGTCCCACGGTTCCGACCAGCCGGCCACATCCAGCAAGTAGGACAGCACGCCGCCGGTAAAGCCCCAAACGACGAAGTCACCAACCTTAAATGCCGGCCCTGTCCAGCCGTGATACCCCAGCATCATGCGGTTGTCCGGATTTGTCAGGTGGCTAATTGGCACATTGAGCACCGATTCCGTCTCCCCCGGGTCGACTACACGCAGCGGATGCGGTGCGTGCCAATACGCCAATACCGGATTGACCGCGAAGCCCGTTCGCGAAATATCAATCGAGTCCAGCACCCGCACCGGCGTCACCGTCTTTCGGTCCAGCCCGGTTTCTTCCTCTGCTTCACGCAGCGCGGTATCGACCTCGTCCACGTCCCCGGGGTCGATGTGACCGCCCGGAAACGCCATCTGACCTGCATGCTTACGCAGCGTTGTCGCCCTGTGAATAAGCACCACACTGGCATCCTCCGGCCGCTGATGCGCCTCCGCATCACCGCTGAGCAGCACCAACACCGCCGACCGCGCAGGATTCCGCAACGGTTTCTCCTGCGTCGAGGAGTCTCGCCGCAACTTCGCAAACGCGCGCTTCACGCTTGACGACGAATCGGAGCGACCGGCCACCTTCTGCTCCGAGTGATCTGTTGCGTCGTGGCTAGCGCTGCTGGCGTGGCCTGTTGCGTCGAGCCCTGCCGCGCCATGATCAGCGCTGACCAGGTGCGGCGGCAAACTATTGGTCAACCACTTCGGCAGATACAGCCCCGAGCTTGCGTCGCGATTCCACGACTGTCCCTTAGTCACTTCAACGCACCTCGCACGAGATCAGTAATCTGCTGCGCATCGGTGAATTCACCGGGATGAATGGTCGCCACTGTGCCATCTGCCTTAAACACCACGGTAATGGGCACAACTCGCGGTAGATTCAACGCTGGTCCGACCACATCGACCGTGTCCGAGTAGGTCGGTAGATTCACTCCGATTTCCTGCAGGAAGGCCTGGCCACGCCCCGCCTCGCGAGCCGCATGCACCGTCACCACCTGCACATCTGGGTTGTCCTTGCCCCATTGCGCGATAAGCGGCAGCTCTTGGCGACACGGCCCACAGTTCCACGCCCAGACATTAAGCACGGTTGGCTTGCCCTCGACGACCTGGCCCATGTCTACCAGTTCCGTTCGGCCAGCCTCGTTGCTCTGATCCGCTGAGCCTCCCGACTCCGCCAACAGCGGCAAGCGCACACCGGCCAGCGAGCCACTACCCGCTACCGCCGCGATCTCGTCCTTCGACATCGCTGGCGCCGCCGATGCACCATCCACCTCATCATCACTGCCGGTGCCATCACTGCCAGCGCCATCCACACCGGCACTCACACCAGCTCCGGCCCCACCATCATCGGCCTCGTCATTGCCACCAGTGGTATTCACAATCGCGAAAACCACCAGCCCCACAATGCTAATTCCCGCGATGAGCAGTGTAATCAGCGATGCCGAACGGTTAACGTCCGCCTGCCGATCCCCAATGTGGCCACCATTGTGACTACGACCGCCCTGCTCATTCACGAAAAGTGCTCCTCGACTAGTCCTGTGTCGCTGTGGTGTTGCGTGCGCTATCCCCGTCGTCAAGCGCGGAAAGTTCCTCCCCACTGTAGCCGTCATTAAGACCGGCCAGGTAGAGAAGCCATTCCCTGTCGTCTGACTTAATCAACTTCTCCGCCGTCTCCGGCTCCGCCGGACCCGCGACGCCATACGACGGGCAATCCGCCGCCAAGAAGCACGCCCCGCACGCCGCCCGGCGCGAATGGCACACCCGGCGCCCGTGGAAAATCAGGCGATGCGAAAACCACGTCCACTCTGCGCGCGGCAGCACCTCCATCATCTCGTGCTCCACGCGCACCGGATCTTCCTGCTCCGTGAGACCCATGCGCCGCACCAGACGTCCAAAATGCGTATCGACCGTCAACCCCGGCACCCCAAAAGCATTCCCCAGCACCACATTCGCTGTTTTTCGCCCTACGCCCGGCAGCTTCACCAGCTCCTCCAACGTGCCCGGCACCTCGCCGCCGTGCTGCTCCATCAGCCCCTGCGCAAAACCGATGATGTTCGCAGCCTTATTCCTATAGAAACCCGTCGGCCGAACGAGCTCTTCAACCTCCTCCTGGTTCGCAACCGCCAAATCGGCTGGACTGGGGTACCTAGTGAACAGCGCCGGCGTAGTCATATTCACCCGCGCGTCCGTACACTGCGCCGACAGAATCGTCGCCACCGCGAGCTCATACGGATTACGAAAGTCCAGCTCACAGTGCGCATTCGGGTACGCCACCGCCAGCGTGCGGTTAATCCGCCGCGCACGCCGCACCATGCCCAGGCGCGTCTCCTTCCCCCGCGCCGCCGGATGCGCCCCCACCGCCCGACGCTTCTTCGACGTCAGGGATCCCTGCGGGTGCGTGGGTTGGGGTTTGCTCGTCGCCTGGTGCTTGCTTATCGACGATGCCTTGCCGGTCGTATCCATGGTCGTAGTGTATCGGCTACCCCGGATTGCAATTCGCGTGCGCACCTTTCGCGGGCCGAATCCTTCGATTCGTCCGGGATGCGGATGGAACCGGTAGCAGCTCGGGCATATTCGGTCAAAAACCAAAGAAGTCATGCCCCACCACATCTTGGAACACCGTTAGCGAATTATTAGTTATAAATACACAGTTCAGCGGCTTTTCACCAGAATTCCCCACAGGCGCAGTGGCTCTTTTGCTACAGTGGTGCTTATCACATCTTGGTGACGGCGTAGTTTTGGGATGCATCTGTAGAGGCGATTTGTCGTGAAATTCGCCCAGGGATGAACCTGCCTTGAAAGCTGGCAGCGGCGTTACCGGGAAAGACCGAAAGTAGTGGGACTAGTGGGACGGGGTAGTTTCTCTTCCTGTTTGGCCACTGCAATCTGTAGTCGAGTGCTAATTTGGCGGCTGCTGGCCTGTATTTACGGTGGTTAGTGGCCAAAGACAGGAGATTTTTACCGTGGATGACGTCAAGGAGATTCTCTCCCGGGCCGGTGTATTTCAGGGAGTCGACCAGGAGGCTGTGCAGGCCTTGCTCGGCGAGCTCGAGACGGTTCGCTTCCCGCGTGGAACCACCATCTTCAATGAGGGTGAGCCGGGCGATCGGCTCTACATCATTATTGATGGCAAGGTGAAGCTGGCTCGTCGCTCAGCCGACGGTCGTGAAAACCTGTTGACCATCATGGGCCCGTCCGACATGTTCGGCGAGCTCTCCATCTTCGACCCGGGCCCGCGCACCTCTTCGGCGGTCTGCGTCACCGAAGTTTCCGCCGCGTCCATGAGTGCCGATCAGCTGCAGGAATGGGTTGGTTCACACCCTGATGTTCCAGCTCAGCTGCTGCGCATGCTGGCCCGCCGTCTGCGCCGCACCAACAATTCACTGGCTGACCTCATTTTCACCGACGTCCCAGGTCGCGTTGCTAAGTCCCTGCTTCAGCTGGCCAATCGCTTCGGTGTTCAGGAAGGTTCTGCTCTCCGCGTGAACCACGACCTGACTCAGGAGGAAATCGCACAGCTCGTCGGTGCCTCCCGGGAAACCGTTAACAAGGCTCTGGCAGAGTTCGCCCACCGCGGCTGGATTCGCCTTGAGGGCAAGTCCGTGCTCATCTCCGATACGGAGCGTTTGGCCCGCCGCGCACGTTAGCTTGTTGCGCACGTTAGCTTGTGGCGCACGTTAGCTTGTGGCGCTTGCGGCGCTGCCCAAACGACTCACATCCCGCAGCCTCTGCTTTTGGATCCTCGGTTCCCGTAGGAGCACATGAAACGCATGAGGCTCGCGGGATTTTTGTTGTCTTCCCCCGCTGGCCTGGCATGCTGACCTGGTATGCCGGCCTGCCATGCTGACCTGGCATGCCGGCCAAGTTTGGCGCACTTATCGATGCTTTTCTGCCACTTATCGATGCTTTCCCGGCACCTATCGATGCACCATTCACCGATTTCTCCTTGCATCAATCACTTATCGATGCGCTGTTCACTTGTGCGCGCGCTATAGCTCATCGACAAGTGGATACCTCATCGATAAGTGATTGAGCTGGCCCCGACGAGGCCAACCCACCCAACCGGCACTAGCCCACCCCAACCGGCACTAGCCCAAACAAAAAGCGCGCAACCCGCAAAATTGCAGGTCACACGCTCTTTTCATGCGGTGAGTCAAGCTCAGCTTCACTCAAGCTCGGCTTCAGCCCAGTCTCAATTAAGCCCAGCCCAGACCAGCCCAGCAACCGGCCGAAGCCCAAGCCGAAGCCAAAGCCGAAGCCCAGCAATTACTCCCCGTGATCGCGCAGGTAGCGCAGGGTCACACGAGTCGACTGCTCAGCAGCATGACGCAGCACCGGATCGACATCCGTGTAAATCTCATCCACAATCTGGTCGACCGTAGCTTCGTCGCCCAGCTTGGCAACGGCATCCTTCACCTGCTGCAGGCGCAGCTTACGACGCTCAATGTACTTCTGCGTCATTACAGTGATGTCCGGCAGGTCAGCACCATGACCAGGCAGCAGACGAACACCCTTGCCGCGCGAATCCAGCATTTTCAGGGTTTCCATGTACTTACCCAGGTCGCCGTCGGTCTCCGAAATCATAGTGGTGTGGCGGCCAGCGATCGTGTCACCGGTAACGATGCCTTCAACATCATCCTCGCCATCACCAGTGTGGATGAAGTAGCAGACAGAATCAGCGGTGTGACCAGGGGTTGCCACGACCTCAATCTGCGGAGTCACTCCGTCGAGGACGATACGTTCGCCGTCGACAAGCGGATCCTGACCTCCCGCGCAGTACTGAGACTCCAGCTCACGAATCGGCGCGCCGGTGAGCTGACGGAAACGTGCGGCGCCATCAGCATGGTCGCCATGACGGTGCGTCAGCAGAATCAACGCAACGTCGCCGGCATAGCGCTGGAGGACGTTCAGGTGTCCCTCGTCCTCCGGACCCGGATCGATGACAATGCTGCGGCTATCCCCCTCAGCCTTAATAACGTAGGAGTTCGTACCCTCCAGCGAAGAGTAGCTGGGGTTCGGGCACAGAACGACGCCCACGGACTGAGAAATCTGACGCAGTTGGCTATACGCAGGATGCTCCATGTCCTCTATCCTACGTGGTTGTGCAATCCGGGGAGCGGGCTACGCCCTCCAATTCGGCTCATTTGGGTGTAAGCACGCTTCACGACGTCCCGGAGAACGCAACATCCCCACTGGTCACGACAGCAAATACAGCATCTACTGGGTTACTTCAACGATGATCTCGACTTCCACGGGTGCGTCCAGCGGAAGCTGATTCACACCCACTGCGGAGCGGGCGTGCTGGCCGCGTTCGCCGAAGACGTCGCCGAAGAGTTCCGAGGCTCCATTGATAACGCCCGGCTGACCAGTGAATCCGGCGGCGGAATTGACGAAGCCGACGACCTTCACGATGCGGGTGACATTATCGAGACCGACCTCGGCATCGACTGCGGCCAAAGCGTTGAGAGCGCAGGTGCGGGCGGCCTCCTTGGCCTCCTCAGCAGTGACTTCCGCGCCGACGTGGCCGACGTGGGTGAGCTCACCGTTTACGAATGGGAGCTGACCGGAAGTGAAAACAAGGTTGCCCGTGCGCGTTGCGGGTACGTAGGCCGCAACTGGCGCGGCAACGGCAGGCAGGGTAAACCCGAGGTCCTCGAGGGCTTGGGAAGGAGTGCGAGATTCAGAGTTGCTCATTTAAGTTAAGCCTTTCCACGGCGGCTAGGGCCCGGCGAATAAAGCCGGCCAAAGAAAGATGGCAGCCAACCGTGAGTCAGCTGCCAATCGAAAGCACAACCGCCGTTGCTAGTTAGGTGCTAGACACCGAGGTAATTAGTCAGCCTTTGGGCGCTTGAAGTAACCAACGTGGTTTTCGCCGGTCGGGCCTGGGAGAACGGTGACGAGTTCCCAGCCGTCCTCACCAAAGTTGTCCAGGATGGCCTTGGTGTTGTGAATGAGCAGCGGTGCGGTGAAGTATTCCCATTTAGTAGTCATGGGAGCTACTTTATCTGTCCCCCAGCCTCGCGCGCTGGGGGTTCAGTTTTACTTCGGCCTAAGTTCGGTTTTTTTACTTAGCCAGCTTTGCCTTGCGCTGAGCTGCGTACTGCTCAGCGTAGAAGTCGGCCCACGAAGTAATTTCCGGGTGCTCACGCAGCATTGCGCGGCGCTGACGCTCGGTCAGGCCACCCCAGACGCCGAACTCGACGCGGTTATCCAGAGCGTCGGCACGGCACTGCAGAACCACTGGGCAGTGGCGGCAGATAACTGCGGCTTCGCGCTGTGCGGCGCCGCGAACGAACAACTTATCCGGGTCAATATCGCGGCACTTAGCGCGCGGGACCCACTCCTGGCGATCGCGGAAGCTCTCTACACCGAGCTCGTATTCTGGCGTAGTAGCAGTGCGGTTGCGATCTGGAATCGTGGCGGTCATTGTAGCCTCCTCGTGCCTGCGATTTTCGTTATTTCGAAATAGTTTCAACTAAATAGTGCTGAAATTTTGTTGTAAGTCTATTCACACCACCCAAATAATGTCGATTGGGTCACACTAGAAGGGTGGACGTGGCGCAGCTCTAAATATAACGATGCAGGTGGGGCAACTTTTTCCAACAAAAGCACGGGGGTGATTTGCGTCACTATGAAAATCTTTTTCCAGAAACCACCACACGACGAGTTGCGCGGTGTTGTAAGGGCATTCGTAGCACCCCTCCCCCGCTCGCCAGGCGTTTTTCTGGGCTCGCCTGGCATGTCACTAGGTGGATTTTCGAAAACCCACTTCGGCTCAATCCGCCCTACCTTGTAGTCTGATTGCTGTGAATAAAGGTTCGACGCTGTTCAAGCTCTCCGTTGCCACTGTGTTGGCAGCGTTGATTATGGCCAGCGCCCTCTTTCCTCTTGTGGGCGGCTCGGCCTACCTCGTTGCGCGCACGGCTGATGAATTCGCGTCGGCGTCGCGGTCGGTGATTTCTAAGGACGCACCGGGGGTCACCACTATTACGGATCGTAATGATCAGCCAATTGCGTGGCTCTATGATCAGAGGCGGTTTAATGTGCCGTCGGAACGCATCTCGCCAGCTATGAAGGACGCGCTGGTCAGCGTGGAGGATAGGCGCTTTTATGAGCACTCTGGTGTGGACTGGAAGGGTACTGCTCGTGCGGCGGTAAAGAACTTCATGTCTCAGTCGGTGCAGGAAGGCGCCTCCACGATTGAGCAGCAGTTGATTAAGAACCACACGCTGCTCGTGGACGCGCAGTCGGAGTCGGAGCGCCGCGCTGCTACTGCCACGGATTATGGCCGCAAGATCCGCGAGATTCGCATCGCGTTGGATCTGGAAGATGAGCTGACGAAAGACGAAATTCTGACTAAGTACCTGAACTTGGTCCCCTTCGGCAATGGCGCTTTCGGTGTGGAAGCTGCAGCTCAGACCTACTTCGGCATTCCCGCGTCCGATCTGAATGTCCCGCAGGCCGCTCTGCTCGCGGGCATGGTTCAGCAATCTTCCGGGCTCGATCCGTATACAAATCCGGAAGGTGCGCATGCACGGCGTAACGACGTGCTTGCGGCTATGGAATCCACGGGGGCAATTGGCCCGCAGGAGGCTCAGGACGCCAAGGCAGCTGATCTCGGTATTCTTCCGGAGCCTCAGCGCCTGCCGCAGGGTTGCATCGCGGCGGGCGATCGCGGTTTCTTCTGTGACTATGTGGTCTCTTACCTGGAGAACCACGGTATTGATGCCGAAAAGCTGAAGCGCGGTAGCTTCCATGTGAAGACCACACTGGACCCGCGTGTGCAGGACAGCGTGCAGGAGTCTCTGCGTCAGCAGGCGTCACCGACGGCGGATGGCGCAGCTGAGGTTATGAGTTTGCTTGAGCCTGGGGATGACTCCAGGAAGTTGCTCGCGATGGCGTCGTCACGCGTATACGGCCTCGATGCGGAGCAAATGCAGACCGTGCAGCCGCAGCCATTTACGCCGGTAGGCAATGGCGCAGGCTCGATTTTTAAGATTTTCGCGGCGACGTCGGCAGTGGAAAAGGGGCTGGGTATTGACACCCACTTCCCGGTGCCACGTCGTTATGAGGCCTCCGGGCTGGGCACCGGTGGCGCAGAGGGCTGCCCGCCGGGCCTGTACTGCGTGGAGAACGTAGGCAGTTTCCCGCCGTCGATGTCACTGCGTGAGACGCTCGCGCGATCGCCGAATACTCCTTTTATTCAGATTTCGGAGCTGGTCGGCGTTGATGGCGTGATGGACATGGCGGTACGCCTGGGCATGCGCTCATACACGGAGCCGGGCAGTTTTGATGGTGAGTCCTCGGTGGCGGACTATGTCTCGGAGCACAAGCTCGGCTCGTTCGTGCTGGGGCCGACGTCAGTGAATAACCTTGAGCTGTCCAATGTCGCTGCCACCTTGGCCAGCAATGGCCGCTGGTGCGAGCCCTCTCCAATTGAGTCGATTACGGACTCCAAGGGCAATGCGGTCAAGCTGAATGTGCCACCGTGCGAGCAGGCAGTGGAGCCGGGGGTCGCGCACGCGATTGCTAATGCGCTCAGCAATGACGCCACCGATGGCACGGCGAAGGATGCCGCGAAAGAGCTGAATTGGGGCGGCCCAGTCGCGGCTAAGACCGGTACCACCGAGTCGAACCAGTCCGCGGCATTCCTGGGCTTCACCGGCGGTCTGGCCGGATCGGTGTACGCCTACAATGACACCCCGACTGTCACGGAGCTGTGCACGTCACCGCTGCGCCAGTGCCCGAGCGGCAACCTCTTTGGTGGTCGTGAGCCCGCGCGGACATGGTTCGGCGCAGTCGGCCCAATTATCGAGGACTACGGCGGAAAGAATCTCCCCCCATTGGATTCGGACTACGGCCTGGGCACCTCTATCACCCAAATGCCGAATGTGGTGGGCATGCAGAAGGCCGAGGCTCGGGAGACCCTTAAGAAGGCTGGCTACAAGGTAGAGGAACGTACAGTGTCCCACACGGGTGAGTCGCGCGGAATCGTGGTCGGACTGGATCAGCCACCGCTGCTTCTCAAGGGTGGCACCGTCACAATCCGCGTGGCCGATGGCACGCGTCGTCCGACCCCGCCACCAGCGCCGTCGCCGCGACCGGAGTCGACGACGCCCCGACCGGATCCGCTACCGCAGTTCCCTCGGCCAAACACTCCGCCGGCGCCGAGTTTGCGGGATCTGATTCCGCTGCTGCCGTTCTAGAAGCTGCCGGTTTAAAAAAATGGCCGCGGCAACTTGCTAAAAGTCACCGCGGCACTGGAAAGAACCCCGAAGGGTCGTGGTTAGCCCTGCAGGGCAGCCTTAACGGCCTCGGAAAGCCGCTTGCCATCGACCTGGCCAGCGGCCTTTTCCTTAGCCACCTTCATAACCTGGCCCATAATCTTCATGCTCGGCGCGTCATCGCCAGCAACCTCGGCCACGGATTCTGCGACGAGGTTCTTCACGGCGTCGTCGTCAAGCTGTTCCGGCTGGTAGCGGGCGAAAACCTCTGCTTCGGCGAGCTCGGCGTTGGCAAGTTCCTGGCGGCCGTTCTCGGCGTACATCTCAGCGGACTCGCGACGCTTCTTGACCTCCCGCTCAATCACACGCAGCACCTCGTCATCGGTGAGCTCGTGCTTGGAGCCGGAAACCTCCTCGGTCTGGATGGCGGCCTTCAGCATGCGCAGCGCCGCAACGGTTTCCTTGTCGCGGGCCTTCATCGCGGCGGTCATATCGGAGACAATTGTGTTCTTCAGTTCACTCATACGCCCTAGATTACCGCTGTAGTTGATAGTGTCTCTGTCATGACATCGCGCGCTTTTTCCAACCAAATTCTGCGGTCTGCCGCAGCTCTCGCCACGCTCGGCTTGACGACGTTCCTCTACGCGAACCAAATCGAATTGCGTGCATTTAAACTCCACCGTGTGCAAGTTCCCGTGCTGGCACCCGGCACGCTCGCCCGGGTGGGAAAGCGCGAGGGTGAGCCTTTCCGGATTCTGCATGTCTCCGACTTCCACATGCTCCCCGACCAGAAGTTGAAGCAGAAGTGGGTTGCCAGCCTCGATGCTCTGAACCCTGACCTGGTGATTAATACCGGCGACAACCTGGGCAGCGACAAGGCCGTCCCCAGTGTCCTCGCAGCGCTCGGCCCCCTGCTGAACCGTCCGGGTGCCTTCGTGTTCGGCACGAATGACTACTTCGCGCCGCGGCCTGTCAACCCGTTGAAGTACCTGACGGGCAAGAAGCGCAAGCCCTCGCGCGTAGAGCTGCCGTGGCGCGGCATGCGCGCTGCGTTTATCGAGCACGGTTGGCAGGATGCCACCCATGCCCGGCTGGAGTTTGTGGCGGGTGGCGTGAAGGTGGCGCTGTCCGGTGTAGATGACCCTCATCACGAGTTGGAGGATTATTCGCAGATCGCCGGTGCTCCGAATGCGGATGCCGACATCGCTATCGGCCTGTCGCACTCGCCAGAGCCCCACGTGTTGGATGCTTTTGCGGAAGACGGCTACGACCTGGTGCTTTCTGGTCACACACACGGTGGCCAGGTGTGCCTGCCCGGCGGGAAGGCCATTGTGACCAACTGCGGTATCGACCGCTCGCGGGCCTCGGGGTTGTCGCGCTGGACCGAGAAGACATGGCTGCATGTCTCCAATGGCCTTGGCACTTCCCCTTACGCTCCGGTGCGCTTGTTCTGCCGCCCATCCGCGACCTTGATTGAGGTTGTGGAGCGGGATTCGTAGTTCGTAGTCCGTCGGGGTGCAGTTCGTAGTTTGTAAGGGCGCGGCGGAGACCGCGGCTTGTTCCCACAGCCCGTTAAGCAGGCGTTTTGCATTCTGACTCAGCGTCGGGCTAAAGTAAGTCCTCGCAAGCACAGCACTGAGACGTATGTTCCCAGTTCGTGTCTGCGGCCTCGGGGTATGGCGCAGCTTGGTAGCGCGCTTCGTTCGGGACGAAGAGGCCGTGGGTTCAAATCCCGCTACCCCGACCAAGTAGAAACCCTCTCTCACCTGGAGTTATCCGGGCGAGGGAGGGTTTCGTCGTTGGCTGCTGAACCCTACTTTTTGCCGCGGTTCAGGGTTGATAGCCAAAGAGTGCGTCCAGTTCTCAAGGTAGCGACTAGTCAGGCCCCAACTGCGGCAGCACCACAGCCCGGAGTTACGTGGCAAAACTGTCAACCCGAAAACTCCGGGGCTGCAAATGTGAAACTGTGTGAGTTTATGACACTTTCAAGCCATTTTTCGGGCCATTTTTGTCATAAACCTAGTCAGTAACTCGGATCAATCCAACGTCACCAGACATAAACGCAGTCAGTAACTCCCACCGACGCCCCGTTCATCACTCGTTCCTATGTATTTTCACTACTGGATCCACAGAGACTTTCCCCGCTCCCCCAAATGCCCCTTTCACCCCGCGTGGAGCATTTTCGTGGCTGTTAGTCTGTAGAAGTACGAACCTTTTTAACAGCAATGTGAAAGTAGCCCCCAAGTGACGCACCTGGCAACAGCTCTGGCATCAGCCAGCTCCTTTACAGCCAGTCCGCCGTCGGCGACCGCACCACCAGACCAGACATTGGCTTCTGAGTTTGCGTCCGGC
Organism: Corynebacterium sp. HMSC064E07; assembly: GCF_001815745.1. Classification (NCBI taxonomy): domain Bacteria; kingdom Bacillati; phylum Actinomycetota; class Actinomycetes; order Mycobacteriales; family Corynebacteriaceae; genus Corynebacterium; species Corynebacterium sp. HMSC064E07. The sequence goes on from NZ_KV821815.1 coordinate 142,794, forward strand.
GGCGTATCGGCAACATTGAATTCTTTAGATTCCGTTCTTTCTGCCCCGGCAACGATTACCCCCCAAGCAAGCAGCTCCGCAGAGCACGCAACAACGCTCGCAGCTCAAGCAGCTCAAGCAGTTCAAGCCACCCAAGCAGCCCAAACTTCCGCCAACAGCCTGACCCTCCTTTCGGTTTCGCTGTTGGTCGCGGTTGCCCTGGCGCTGACCCCGCTGTTTGTGAAGCTTCTTGGTCGTCACGCAGGCTGGCCCATCGTCGCGTTTTTTCTCGCGTCGGTGGTCCAGCTTTCGCGTGTAACGGGCGATATTCTCGACGGCACCACCTTCACCTGGTCCCGCGTCTGGTCCCCGGAACTGAACGCGGCGTTTGCGCTGAAGCTCGATCCCCTCTCCATGGTGTTCAGCTTCTTGGCGCTGTTGGTGGGCTCGATAGTCTTCATCTACTCCACCGCATATTTGCCGCCGAAGAAATCCGCGATGAGCTTCTACGTCCTGATGACGGCGTTCATGCTGGCGGTTTTGCTCCTCGTGCTTGCCGACGACATCATGCTCCTCTTCATTGGGTGGGAGCTGGTCTCGATGGCGTCGTTCCTGCTCATTGCAAGGTCGGGCTCATCGGGCGAGTTGGGCTCGTTGCGCACACTCCTGCTGACCTTCACCGGCGGCCTGCTGCTTCTGGCCGCCCTCGGCGGTGCTGTGTGGCTGACCGGTTCCACGAACCTCACCGAGGTTTTGGCTTCGCCTGAGTGGGAGGCCAACCCGGCAGCACGCAGTCTCATTGCCGCGCTGGTGGCCCTGGGTGCTTTCACGAAGGCAGCTCAGTTCCCTTTCCACGCCTGGCTTCCAGAGGCCATGGCGGCAGCAACTCCCGTCTCGGCTTTCTTGCACGCAGCGGCCGTCGTCAAGGCGGGCGTTTACCTGCTGATGCGTTTTTCCACGGTCTTCGCGGACGTGCGCGTGTGGCAGTTGCTGCTGATTGTCATGGGTATGTGGACGGCTGTTGCCACGGCCTACTTTGCGTTGCAGCAGACTGACTTGAAGAAGCTGATTGCGTACTCGACGGTCTCGCAGTTGGGTTGGATTGTCGCCACGATTGGTGTGGGCACGAAGTTCGCCATTATGGCTGCGGTTGTGCACACCATTGCGCATGCGATGTTTAAGTCTTCGCTGTTCATGATGGCTGGCGTGGTTGATCACCAGGCGGGCACGCGCGACATTCGTCGCTTGGGTCCGCTGTGGAAGCAGATGCCGTGGAGCTTTGGCTCGATGATTTTCGGTGCGGCATCGATGGCGGCAATTCCGCCGTTTTTCGGCTTCATGTCGAAGGAGGGCATGCTGACCGCATTCGAGGGCGCACCTTTGACCAACACCGGCGTGGTCATCCTGCTGACAGTGGCGGCAATTGGTGCGATTGGTACTTTCGCGTACTCGGCACGTTTGGTGTTCGGTGCGTTCGTGGATGGTCCGCGCAACGTTGACCACATCACTGAGGCCCCGATTTCGCTGTGGCTTCCGGCTGCCATCCCTGGCGTGCTTAGCCTTCCAGCCGCCTTCGCTGCCGGCGCTATTTTGAACCGCCCGCTGGACCGCGTGGCCGATACGGTCGGTCAGCTTCCGGCTGGCACGACTCAGGAATCGCACTTGAGCCTGTGGCACGGCGTGAATGTGCCACTGATCATCTCTGTGGTTGTGCTGGCTGTCGGCGTGGGCTTCATCTTCACTCGTGCCCGCGTAGGCGCCGTCATGGCAGACCGCAAGCTCTTCCCGTTCACTGGCGTGGAGGCAATCAATGCGTCGCTGAGCGTCTCGCAGCGCGTGGGTCGCGCGCTGGCGAAGATGGCGCGTTCGCATCAGCCGTCGCGTCACCTGTTGCCGCTGCTTGGTCTGCTCGCGGTGTACGCCCTGGTCATTGCAATCGCTCCGGGTGTCGGCGGTGCTCCGGTGCTACCGAAGATCGACGACATCGACCACCTGACCGATATGATTCCGCTGGTCGTTGTCCTGATTGGTGTGTGGGCCACGCTTCGGGCAAAGAACCGTCTACAGGCGGCTGTGCTGCTCAGCGTCACCGGTGTTGGTGTCACGTTGCAGATTCTCCTGCTGGGCGCACCGGATGTGGCATTGACGCAGTTCATGGTGGAAATCCTGACTGTCGTGCTGATGATGCTGGTGCTGCGCTTCCAGCCACGTGCGTTCTCTGAGACCTCGCAGAACCGCCGTGCCTCGGCGGCGGTTGTGGCAGTTGCCGTGGGCTTGGCTACGTTCGGCGCGGTGTGGTTCCTCACTGGCCGTCGTCAGATGCCTGAGGTCGCGCAGTGGTACATCGATAACACTGAGAAGGTCACGGGCGAGACCAACATTGTCAACGTGATCCTGGTTGAGTTCCGTGCTTTCGATACCATGGGTGAGCTGGCGGTTCTCGGTATGGCGGGTGTCGCGATGGCGGCGGTTGTCACGTCTATGCCTCGCTTCCCGCACCTGCTCGATCAGCCTTCCCCGCTTGCGGAGCCCGCTCTGAACTCCATCATGATGCGTTGGCTGGTCCGCTGGTTGGCTCCGCTTCTGTTCGCCCTGTCCGCTGTGGTTCTCTACCGCGGCGGTACCGCTCCGGGCGGCGGCTTCAACGCGGCGCTGATTGGCGCCGCTGCCGTCATGCTGATTTACCTGTCCAAGGACCGCGACGAGCTGGTCTTTGGCGAGAAGATCCCGGCAGTGCTCAGCGCTGCGGGTGTCATCACGGCTATCGGCACGGGCTTCATCGGTTTCGCCAAGGGGTCGTTCTTGGCACCGCTGTACGGCGAGTTCCTGGGTCAGCACCTCACCACGGCATTGCTTTTCGACGTCGGCGTGTACCTGGCCGTCATCGGCATTGTGGCAACCGCGCTGAATCTCCTGGGCGGCCCGAACCGTCCTGGTGTGACTGGGTCGGACGATGTGCTGCAGGATCTCTACTCAGACCGCTCGAGCTTGCGGGTGCCGCCGGAGATGGGCGTGTTCGCCTCAGAAACGGAGAGCACCTCCGCCCCCGCCCCAGCTCATGCCACCGTTGAGGAGGCCAAGAAGTGATTATCGCCATCATGGCTGCCGTCCTCGCAGGCGGTGGCACGTATCTGGTGCTACAGCGCGGCATGCTACGCACCATTATCGGTATGACTCTGATTTCGCATGCCGCCAACCTGATTATTTTGTCCACGGGCGTCGGTGCCTGGCGCGGCGAGCCGCTGCTGGGCAACGAAGCCACTGCGGGCGCTGGCGCTGCCGAGCAGATGGCTGACCCGTTGCCGCAGGCATTCGTGCTGACGGCCATCGTGATCACCATGGCTGTGACCGCCTTCATGCTGGCACTGGCTGGTTTGGGCCGCGATGACGACACTCGTATCCATGAGGACCGCGAGGCTATGCGGCAGCTGTCGACGGCTGGTCGTCGTGCGGGTAAGAATGTTCCGGCGGACTCGGACTCCACGGTCACCGGTACCCCAGGGGTCTCTTCGGCTCCGAACAAGTTCCCGCGCGAGACTCCTTTCGGCGGTGACGAGAAATGGTAGAAGCCTCTGCAATGACCTCTGCAATGTCTCCTTCAACTCTGTCTTCACTACTGCCACTGTTTGCGGCACTGCCGCTGATTTTGTCGGCAGTCACAGCCATCCTGCCGAAGCTGTGGATGCGCGCGACGATGGGCATCGCCGTTCCGGCACTGTCGTCGCTGGCTGCGTTTTGGGTGATGTTCTACGTCGCTGACAACGGCCCGGTCGGCCACGGTGTGGGCGCGTTCCCCGGTGGTATCTCGATTCCTTTCTTGGCGGACACGTTCTCCATGCTGATGCTGGGTGTGGCCGCGGCTGTGGTTGCCATCGGTAACTGGTTCGCCCACGTCGCGGGCGAAAACACTTCGCGGTTCTTCCCCTCCCTGACGCTGATGATGTTGTCCGGTATGTCGGGTGCTTTCCTGACTGCCGATTTGTTCAACTTCTTCGTGTTCATGGAGGTCATGCTGCTGCCGTCCTATGGCCTGATCGCGGTAACCGGTACCTGGCACCGCCTGGCTGCTGGCCGTAACTTCGTGCTGGTCAACCTCTTGACCTCCACGGTGCTGCTGATTGGTGTCGCGCTGATTTACGGCTCGGCGGGCAATGTGAACATCGCAATGCTGGCCGACATGGCCAGCGAGGGCGGCCCCGGCGGCACGGGTGTGGTCGCGCTGGGCATTGTCATCATTGCGCTGTGTGTGAAGGCTGGTTTGGTTCCGGCGCACACATGGCTGCCGAGGACGTACCCGTCGACAAGCCCTGCGGTGATGGCACTGTTCTCTGCGGTGCACACGAAGGTTGCGGTGTACATGCTCTTCCGCATTTACGTCGTGATTGTGGGCATGAATCCCTCCTGGCACTGGCCGATCATTATCATCATGGCGATCTCGATGCTGGTCGGCGCGTTTGCTGGTCTCGCGGAGAACACCATGCGTGAGGTGCTGGCCTACCAGATGGTCACGGGTATGCCGTTCATTCTGATCGTGTTGGCGTTCACGGACGCTAACGACGGGGGCAGCGCCAAGGCTGCCCTGGCTGCGGGTATTTTCTACGCAATCCACCACATGGTGACTGTCGGCGCCCTCATTCTGGGCTCCGGCGCGGTGGAAGAGACCTACGGTACGGGTACGCTCTCTAGGCTTTCGGGGCTTGCTCGCCGCGACCAAGCGGTTGCCTGGGTGATGGCGGCAATGAGCTTCTCCATTGTGGGCTTCCCACCGTTTTCCGGCGTGTGGGGCAAGGTGGGCATTGTCTTTGCCTCTGCCGCCACTGGCGATGCTCGCTCGATTGTTGCGATCACCGCAATCATCGTTGCCTCACTGGGCTCGCTGCTGGCCATGATTCGCCTGTGGCGCGCGGTCTTCTGGGGCCGACCCATGCAGGGCGTGGATGATTCGGTTCGTGTTCCGGGAACGCTGGTTGCGCCGTCCGCCATGCTGGCAATTGTTTCCGTGGCCATGTTCGTCGCGGTCGGCGCCGTCACTTGGGCGACCACCGGCGCGGCCGATGCGCTGCTGAATATTGATGGCTACCGCGAGGCCACACTCGGCGGAGTTGAAAACGCCATCGGAGGTATTTACTGATGAAGTTTCTACACGTTATCCGCTATTCCCTCTGGCTGGTCTGGCAGGTTGTTGTAGCTGCGACGGACGTGGTGCTCGATACTCTGCGCCCGAACCAGAAGCAGCAGCCGGTGCTCATTGGACTGCCGCTGCGTGTGAAGTCTGACCTTGAGGTCACTCTCTTTGCCGAGTCCATCACCATGACCCCGGGCACGCTGGTCTGCGGCGTCCGTGAAACCGATGCGGGACGGTTGTTTATCATCCACGCGATCTTCGGTGCCGACCTGGACGCGCTGTACGACTCCCTCTACGACATGGAGGAGCACCTCGTCCCCCGCCTCCGCGATGTCCCCCGCCCGAAGGCATTTGTCTTCGAGGAATACAACGCAGACCAGTTCATTGACCCGGATGCCGTCGTCGGTGTTGCCGCTGAGGTCGACCATGGTCTGCCACTGCCGGATGGCATTGCCTCCAATGGCGAAGACAAAGGAGCACGCTCATGAATGACACATTGATCGATCCCACCGCAGTACAGGTAATTAGCGGCATTGGCATTGCTCTGTGTTCAGTGGCGCTGCTTGTGGGCGTGGTGCTGATCTTCCGGGTCAAGGGCAATGTCTCACGCGCAGTGCTTTCCGACGCCGCCTTCTACCCCATGGTGGGAGTGTTCCTCACAACTGCCATGCTGCGGACTACAGCCATTACTTTCGATATTGCAATGCTGGCGGGCTTGCTTGGCATTTTGTCGACCGTGGGCCTGGCCCGAGTTATTTCCCGTGGCCGCCGCTAAGACCGATTAAGGACGAATCGCACTATGAGTATCGCTTCAATCCTTGTAACTATCTTGTTTGCCGTGCTGGTCATTGGCGGATCTCTGTACCTGCTCCTGGCGGGCGTGGCCATGTGGCGCTCTAAAGATGCCCTGAGCCGGTTGAACCAACTTTCCGCCGGAATCATGGTGGGCATCCCCGCGCTGGTGATTGCCAACTTGGTCTTAGAGGCCGACCAGGGCGATCTGACGTGGGGCAAAACCCTCACCGCCATTCTGGCCATTGTTGCTGTCCTGGTCGTCGCTACCGTCGCCTCCGAAGTACTTGGACGCGCGGTGCTGGGTGCCCGTGACGGCTCCGCTGAGGACTACGTCCCGGAGCGGTAGCTAGCGGCGCGGGAAACGTCCTGAACACACCGTTAGCGGCCAGTTTCACAGCGACCCCTCAGCGCGCTCCGACACCCCCTTTAGGCCACCCGGCCTACCCAAAAGGGGGTATATTTCCCCACACTTTTGGCCTCCCACAATGTGATGTACCTCTCATGGGCTATGGCCCGCTCGTTAACCCCGCTTATGCCCCTAAATTGAGTGGCAGTTTTTGCCATTTACTAAACTTTGGTTTCCCTTACTTAGGGAACCCTTAGTTATCATTTGTGATGAATTTGCCGTTTGCCTGCACCTTTGTGACACCAAGAACAAAACAATCAATGCAATCCCGGTAAATTTTAAGAAAACAACGCTTTTGTCATCCGATATTCAGGCAGAGGCCGGAGTCGTCACAGACACCACAAAACCGCCCTCTTTCCAATGTTTTTAGGCGAATTTGAGCGAGCTTTGAGGGACGCAACCGACCGAAAGCGGATCGAGGCACTTATTTTTTCATTGCAGCCCCTTGCCCCATCGGTTAACTTAATTTCTGTGAGTCAGCCAAGAGCGACTCAAAATCTTTACCCCCGAGAACCTAAGGATTTTCTCATGTCCTGCTCCGCAGAAGATATCGCAACCATCCTCGAAGCCCTTCCGGCCGTCACCGTCGAGAGCCCGCTGCCGGCTTTCGAGCAGCTGGCTGGCAACGACGTCAACTTCGCTAACGTCGGTGGCGACCTGAACCTGCCGTTCGGTAACGACTTCCTGGACATCTCCGTCACCGACGACCACTCCACCCACGACTCCCACGACGTCGAGGTTTCCGACTTCCTGAACCCGGAGACCACCGTCGACAAGTCCGACCAGCGTAAGTTCGACTTCCTGAACCCGAGCATCTCTGGCATCGGCGCCAAGTAAGCTCCTGGGCTTCATGGCAGGACAATAGCTCCGCCAATCCTTGACACAATAAACCGCCAGTCTCTAATAAAGACTGCGGTTTATTGTTCAGTTAAAACCGATATTCTTCATTTCGTTACTGTCTAAAAGGAACACCAAAAATGGACGTCACTCCTATCGTTGAGGTTCTGGAAGCAATGCCTTCCGGCCCGACCGTCAACGTCACCTTCGAGATTAACCCGACCATCGATGGTGACCTGACCCTCCTGGAAACCGGTGACTGGAACGCTCCGTTCGGCCGCGACTTCATGGACATCAACATCACGAACGATCAGTCCACCCACAACGACAACTCCACCCACGTCTCCGGCGTTGAGGCTGATAGTGTCTCCGACGCTGCCGAACAGGGTCGAGAGGTGTCCGAGTCCGCCGAAGAAGCCGACGAGGCTGCAGCTGCTCCGAAGTCGCTTTTCAACGGCTCCCCGAGCCTGCCGGGCATCGGTGCCTAAAACAGCTCACACTTAGGGTTGTTCCTTAGCCGCCCAAACCGGGCCGGCGTGCAGGCAACCACAAAGCCGTGGCTGTCATGCACAGACAGAAGTTTTAAATAAAGCGTTAGCCCTGCAGATGGTTCAACCATTTGCAGGGCTAACGCTTTTCTATTTACTTTGATCTACCGCGTGACTGTGCAGCTCTACTCTGCGGTTTTACTGCACAGCCCTACGCGGTTGCTTTACTTCGTTGCCTTAAAGCGCTTTTCCACCTCGGCACCGAGCCAGGAATCAACGTTGGCCCAGTACTGATAGACACGCTGCTCCACCTCTGGGGAGACACCCTGCATGGCACCGACGATGTTGTTTGCCAAGCGATCGCGCTCGGTATCGTCCATCACGTTGCGAACAAGGTCGCCTGGCTGCGAGAAGTCATCATCCTCAGGGTGCTGCACGTAGGCGCCAGCGTAGAACTCTTCGCCCACGCTCTCCCACTGACCAAAGGCACCAGCATCGACCTGGCCGGCGTGACCGGAGCGCACTGGGCAACCAGCAGCCTTAGCTGCAGCCGCAGTATCGGCCTCCGGACCGCGAGCAGTGGCGTTGGAGCCGTGAACCGGCAACTTCGGATCCGAGTAGTAGTACGTGGCCGCACCATCCTGCGAGAAGGAATTCACTGGGCAGCGAGACTGGTTCACCGGCAGCTGATCGCTGTTGACGCCAAGACGGTAGCGGTGCGCATCAGCGTAGGAGAACACACGCGCCAGCAGCATCTTGTCCGGCGAGAAGCCGACACCCGGGACCGTATTCGACGGTGCGAAAGCGGCCTGCTCAACCTCAGCAAAGAAGTTGCCCGGATTGCGGTTCAGAGTGAAGTGGCCGACCGGAATCAGCGGGTAGTCCTTCTGAGACCAGGTCTTGGTCAGGTCGAACGGGTTCACCTTGTAGCTGGCGGCCTCGTCGTAAGGCATGATCTGCACCTTGACGTCCCAGGTTGGGTAGTCGCCGCGCTCAATCGCCTCGAAGAGATCCTGGCGAGCGTGGTCGGTGTTTTCGCCAACCAGCTCGGCGGCTTCATCATCCGTCAGGAACTCCCAGCCCTGGCGAGTCTTAAAGTGGTACTTAACCCAAAAACGCTCCCCTTCAGCGTTAATCCACTGATAGGTGTGAGAACCGAAGCCATCCATATGACGGAAGTCCTTCGGAATACCGCGGTCACCCATCAAGTAAGTGACCTGGTGAGCGGACTCCGGAGAGGCAGTCCAGAAATCCCACTGCATATTGGCGTCGCGCAAACCTGTGTCCGGCAGGCGCTTCTGAGAGTGGATGAAGTCCGGGAACTTAATGCCATCGCGGATGAAGAACACTGGCGTGTTGTTGCCCACGATATCGAGGTTGCCCTCTTCGGTGTAGAACTTCAGTGCAAAGCCGCGCACGTCACGCCAGCCATCCGGGGAGCCCTGCTCACCTGCGACAGTGGAGAATCGCGCCAGCATCGGCGTGACCGTGTTCGGCTGGAATACTGCAGCCTTGGTGTACTTGGAGACATCCTCGGTGATGGTCAGTTCACCGAAAGCACCTGCACCCTTAGCGTGAACAACGCGCTCCGGAATGCGCTCGCGGTTGAAGTGCGCGAGCTTCTCCAGCAGGTGGATGTCGTGGAGGTTAATACCTCCCTGTGGGCCATTGGTTAGCGAGTGCTGCTCTGTAGGAACCGGCGCACCGTTGAGGCGAGTGGTCGGACCATTGGAACCTTCATAGAGATTGGACATGGGGATTTCCTCCTAAAGACAGGGGCTAGATGGCAGTCACAACATGCCCTGACGTTTTCCACCCTACACGAAGTTTCATATTTTTCCTATTAGTCTCCCGCGATTGATATGTGGCCTTAATTATTAGTCCGATTAGGTTCGCTGTATCAGCCGCAAACACTCGGCCCTAAAAAGGGCAAAATTCCCTCCGCGAAAACCACACGCGATGGCCGTCGAAAAGCACTTACCGCGCTTTCATGCAATACCTATCAGCACTGAATAAAAGGTATAGCCAGCACTACCACTGCCCACGGGGGTTAAGGGTAGGATTTCACGCGTACCACGCTGTCAATTTGGATTCTGATCGGATACTTCTGCAGACATGAAAAAACAAGGGAGGGGCGCAAAAGCGCTCACAGTCTTCAAGTACACGCTGGCGTTGCTGGCGACCGTTGCGCTTCTCAAGATCGCATTCTTCCCCGCTAACGACGAGGACTATGCGCAAGCAACCGGTGATTTCTCCCAGCCCACCACGGAGCTATCCCCTCAGCGGATCAATAACACGCAGAAGCTGTCTGCCACCATCGTCCCGGACGAGCCCACCGTGATCCGCGCCAACGCTTCCGGTGAAATCACTGACGCCTATGTCAACAGCGGCGGCAACGCCGTAGAGGGGCAAAACCTGCTTCAGGTGAAGAAGACCTCGGTATCTGAGACTGCCAGCACCTCCGGCGGCGCGGATTCCGATGAAGAAAACGCCGCAGCCGCCGCACCCGAAACTACCGTGACTTGGGGAAACATCACCGCTAAGGCTTCTGGCACTGTGCAGTGGGATATCGTCATCGGCCAGACGGTTGAGATCGGCCAGGAGATTGGCACGATTTCGCCGAACAGCTTCCACGCCGTAGCACCTATTAAGCCGAGCCAGCTGTACACGCTGGGAGACTCGATTAACAATGGCCGCCTCGCTATCACCGATGGCCCGGCACCGTTTTTGTGCGATTCGGTGAAGACCGTCACGGGAAGTAGCGCGGGCTCGCAGAACACTGGCGCCGGGGATGGCGCTGGCATGGGCGCCGCCGCTGCTGGAAATTCCTCGGGCGGCCCACAGCTACGCTGCGATATTCCCGCAGATCAGACCGTCTACGAAGGTGTTCCTGCCACGCTGATTCTTGGCAGTGGCACCACCTCGGAGGTCCCGGCACTACCGGTGACCGCAGTGGAGGGACGCTTCCGCGAAGGTGTCGTCTACGCTCCAGCTAAGGATGGCGGCAAGCCCACAAAGATCAAGGTTGAGCTGGGCGCCAACGATGGCACTTTCATTGAGATCAAGCGCGGCCTGAAGGAAGGCCAGCAGGTCTTGGAGTACGTGCCTTCCTACAAGGACGAGTCCGCCGGCGACGGCACTGGTGATGGCAGCGACACTGGCTTCGATGAGTCCGGCGATGACGCTGGCTCTGAAAAGTAGGCCCGCGCCATGCTTAGTTTGACCGCAGTCACTCGAACAGTGACGCTCCCCAACGGCGAGGAGCTGCCTATTTTGAAAGGCATCGACCTCGACGTGCCACGCGGCGAGCACCTCAGCATTGTCGGCCAGTCCGGTTCGGGTAAGTCAACGCTACTGAACATCATTGGCATGCTCGATTTGCCGGATTCCGGCACGTACACGTTCGACGGCACTGATATTTCCACTTTGTCGGACAGGAAACGCGCTGCTCTCCGGGGCGATAATTTGGGATTCGTCTTCCAGCAATTCAACCTCTTCCCCTCCCGCACCACGCTGGAAAACGTCGAGGTTCCGCTGATGTACGACCGGGGCGAGAAGTTTTGGAATCGCACCGAGCTCGCCGCCGCGATGCTGGAGCGCGTCGGCCTGGGCGATCGCCTAGAGGCCACGCCTTCCCAGCTTTCCGGTGGTGAACAGCAGCGTGTGGCTATTGCCCGCGCGCTCGTGCGCCAACCGCAACTCATTCTTGCCGATGAGCCCACCGGTGCGCTCGATGTCGACACCGGCAAGATCGTCATGAATTTGCTCGAAGAAGTCGCGGCGGAAAACAACGCCGCATTGATTCTGATCACACACGATTTAGAGGTCGCCGAGCGCGGCGATCGTGTGCTTGAGCTTCGCGACGGTCAGTTGCACGCCGACTCCGTCCTGCTATCTGCTGCCAACGTCATGCACGGCTCCGAGGAGGTTGCTGATGACGACGAATAATGAAACCGAATCGAAGTCACGGCCTTCCTTCCTCTATGCAGCAACGCCTTATCTCGGCGCTCTGCTGGAAGCGTGGCATGAGCTGCGCATTAACCGTGGCCGCATCATGCTGTCGCTGGTCAGTGTGGCCGCCGCAGTGTGGGCGATGACTACGGTTATCGCACTTGGCAATATTCTCACCAGCTCTCAGGATGCGGTCACCGCACAGAGCACGGGTGTCGCCGGAACGGTCACGTTGACGGCCGGAGCGGGTAATTCCGATTCCGAGGAAGGCGGTAACTTCGGCGACGGTGGCTTCAGCGGTGACGGCAGCGCCGGCACAATGGCCGATAGCTTTGGAAGCTTCGGCGGCGAGGGCACCGGCGGAAACGGCCCGGACGATTTGAGCGTCATCAACCCAGACGGGTCTATCAACGACGCCTTTTCCGCTGCCACCCACCGCCTGGTGGAGACCACTCACGCCAACTTGTGGTCGCGAGTTCGAATGCAGCCAGCGACTCCCGAGCAAAATATGGATGACTGCGCCCCGGATGATTACGAGTGTTTTTCGCCAGGTACTCCCGAGCTGATCGCCGCTGACCCGGGATGGTTCGACATCTACGCCCGCACCATCGTGCAGGGACGCCGTTTAGAGGATGCCGATGGCCAGCGCTTGATGAACCCCGTCGTGATCAACGACCAGTTCTACGAAAGTCTGGGCAACCCAGCACTAGCCGACCATCCAACCTTCAGGTTGAAGGAAACGGGCAACACCACGTTCACCGTGGTGGGAGTGTATAAGTCCCTCGGATCGTGGGACGCCCCGAGCATCGTCACGCACTACGATTCCTTCCTCAACGCCGGCTACGAGGGACAGGTGGGTGAGCCGCAGCTTCTCGTCGCAACGCCTGAAGAATCCGCAAAGGAGAACCAGAAGGCGCTGCACAACATTTTCCAGGCGGAGCTCGGCCCCAGCTGGAAGGTGAATACCTCCCTGTCGGAGAAGGACACGCAGATTTCCCAGGAGATGAATAACACCATCACCACTGCGCTGGGCATTATCGGTGGCATTGTGATTGCGCTTGGCGCATTGGGGCTGCTCACGGTCTCGATTGTCACCATTGGCCACCGCGTCCGTGAGATTGGTATTCGTCGCGCAATGGGCGCGTCGGCAGGCAGGATTTTTATCTCTGTGTTCCTGGAGTCGATTGTCGCCACGACGGTGGCGGGTGTGGTTGGCGTGATTGCCTCGATCATCACGGTCAAGCAGTTGCCACTGGATAAGATGCTGGCGTTGCCGCTGGAGACCGGTGCCGTGGCCTACCCCGTCACGGCCGCTGTCATCGGCGTGCTGGTCGCGACATTCGTGGGCGCACTGGCGGGCATCATCCCCGCCACTATTGCCGTTCGCGTCAAGCCCATCGACGCCATCCGCTTCTAGCATTTCAGGCCCTAGTTCGCCTGGCTGCGTCGCCGCCTGCTTTTTGCAGGTGAGGCCACGTACAGCCAGGCGAATTATCTTTAGGTTTTAAGTTGCTAAGCTATGTCCATGACTCCCGCACGCCTCGTCTCTAATGACGAATACATCACGCAGCTGGCGCTGAAAGCCGGCCGCGGTGATCAGGCTGCGCTGACGGAGTTCGTGCGGCTGACCCAGAAGGACGTGTGGCGTCTGGTCGCACATCTGGGCGGCGTTGATGCTGCGGATGATTTAACGCAGGAGACGTACCTGCGCGTGATGGGGGCACTTCCCCGCTTTGCGGCGCGTTCTTCTGCCCGCACCTGGCTGTTGTCGCTGGCCCGGCGCGTGTGGGTGGATTCGGTCCGCCATGATTCGGCACGCCCGAAGAAGTCCGCGATGGAAGTGGAAAACGCTGCCGAGCAGTTTACGACCGGCGAATCGTGGTCAGAGCTCGCTGATGCCCGCGTGCTGCTGGAGCAGCTGCCGGAAGAACGCCGCGAGGCACTCATTTTGACGCAGGTGCTGGGTTACTCCTACGCCGAGGCCGCGGAAATCGCAGGGTGTCGTGTGGGCACCATTCGCTCGCGCGTCGCTCGTGCGCGCCGCGATTTGGTTGCCGCGCTTGACGACGGCGACAGCGCCAACGGCGACTCTGCAGCTGTGTAAACCCGCTCCGGCCAGGGGACGTAGCCAGCCGTTGTAGGTTGTGGCCTCTCGAAGCTGACTAACGGTCCAGTTCGATTTTGTAGGTCGAGGCGATATCCGCATGGCCGAGGGCATCACGCATTTCACGCTCCGCGTTTTTCAGGGCAGCTACAACGGCGGGGAGGCTCGCCTGCGGTGGCATTGCCACAGTCACTTCCAAGGTGGGTATTCCATTATCCCGGTAGACCCGTGAATCCGCCTGGTTGATGTGGGCGTTGCGCTCTAGATCGGTGCACACCGCATCGGCAACATCGGCGACCGGCAGCGAAACCTCTCCTAACTTTTCCTGTGATTCCGATGCGGCGACCGTGCTGAACCGGTGCGATCGCAGATTAGCGACCACCAGGCTGCAGCCGACCACCGCTAGAATCGCTGTGATTACACCGAGGACGGGAACATACCAGCTTTGCTCAGGTAGTTTTCCCCAGGATTCCATCCGCCCGGTGTCATGAAGCCACTGTGCAGGAGCGACATCGAGGTAGCTAGCAATCGCCCATGTTGCTACCAGTAGTAACAGCGCTGAGAAGAGGAACAACACAATTCGGTCGAATACGCTTACTGATGTTTTCACTTGTCATCACCTTCGTATCCGCCGTGAGTTCCGGAAGCAAGTGCCGTGCCATTCTGGATTTCTTGGTAGTCAGACTTATGCATCCACACTGGCAGGTTGCCATCGTCATCGACGCGTACATACCGGCGCGGGGCGGGAAGAAACACCGCGATGAGCTGTCCCAGCCCATAGATTGCAGCGAGGATTCCGACGAGGAGCAACACCCATGACGCGGCTGAGCCCTGTGGGTTGCTGAACCAGTCGAATACCGGTTGTAACCATGAGGTGTCACCTGAGCTATTGGCGCTAATGATTGCTTCTCTACCTGCGACAATGGCCGCTGCAATCATCAACAGACCGGCGAAAACTCCCAGCCCGCGGACCTTTGGTGATTGACGCGGGTCACGTCCCTGGCGAGTTTCGACTGACTCGTCCGAGACCACCGCGGCCGATGACCTCTCAGTCGGCGTCATAGGGTGTCACCTCAATCTTTTTCAGTGGGCGCGGCTCTGGCGTGCTTACCACCACGGTACGTGGTTGTGGCACGGATACCGGGCGCAGCTGCTCCTGTCGTGGTGCGCGAACCTGTTTCAACCGGGTTGGACGCGGCACTTTAACCGGCCGTAGTAGTGCTGGTCGTGGCGTCTTAACGTTAATTGTGCGTGGCGACGGCACTCGTACCGGACGCAGCTTTGGTTGCCGGGGGACACTCACCTGCACCAAGGACTTCGGCTTTGGTGCTGCGACTTTTCGCAGCTGTATTGGCCGTGGAGTTGGTGTGCGACGCACCTGTACCGGCTTCGGCGCCGAGGTGCGAGTCACTGGTAACGGCGGTGGCGCAACAACGCGACGGGCCGGTTGCGGCTTTGGTGCCTTAATAGCCACAGCTGGTTGCGGCTTCGGCTGCATGACAAAGCGCATCGGTTGTGGAGCAGGTGCTGGGACACTGCGTACTCGTTCTGGACGCGGCGGAGTAACGCTGCGTACCAGCTGCGGTGTCACCGGCTGAATGCTACGCACTGACTGTGGCTGCGGTACTGAAATACTGCGCACTGGCTGCGGCGTCGGCACGGCGATAGACCGCACTTCTGGGACCCGCCGCACCTGCGGTGCGGTTACTACCTGCTGGTTCACCCGGACAGGTGTCAACTGCGGGTGATCTGAAAAGTACGCTAAGTCCTGTCGGGTGACACGCACGTGCCCGGGTTCGACGCTGTCGATGTCAACATCGACGGTGACATTTTCAAGACCGGCCATATCAGCGAGCCAGGCGGCGACGCTTGAACGAATGCGCACCGCAATTTCCGCTGTCGGCGCCGGCCATGATGCAACGGCGCGAACTGCGACTCGAACTGCACTAACGGCATTGGTCGTGGCAGAACTAGGGGCAATCGCACTATCGATAGAGACAATTGGATAGTCGCGCCCTAGCACACGGGATTGGTCGAGGGTGCCGGGAACCGCGCGCACGGCCATCTCTACGATGCGGCGGATTGCCTTTTCGCTTACGACGGTGGTGCCACGCGTTGCTGGAACGTGGATAGTCACCGTCGGCGGCCTCCTCGGTTGAACTTACGGTTGAGTTCGGGCGCATCGATTTTGCCATCGAGTACCGCACCGGCTGCACCGGCCAGAACTCCGAAGGCAATAACCGCAAGAAAACCCGTGAAACCACCAATCATTGCGGCGAAGCACAGGACAACGGCAATCGTCGCGAAGGTCTTTGTGTAATTATCGAACATGAAATTCCCCTTTATACGGGCCTAACTACCCATCCTGCCCTGCTCCGACGCGCAATAGTTGTCAACTACTGGACGCGTGGCTGTTCCTTGGGCTCGTTAGCAGCCGCGATGGCCTTGCGCTGCTCTTCGCGCTGCTTAGCGGCCTCTTCTTCGCGCTCCTGCGGGGTCTGGTAGTCGGTGTGAACATCGGAAACATCGACATTGACTTCAGTGACCTCGAGGCCGGTCATACGCTCAACGGAGCTAATGACGTTCTGACGGATAGCCTCAGCCAGTTCATGGATGGCAACGCCGTACTCGGCAATGATGGTGACGTCGACTGCAGCCTGGCGCTCGCCGACCTCAACAGCAATTCCCTGGGATACGTTGGCGCTGCCGCCGGAAACAAACTCACGGACGGAGCCAGCGAAGCGATCCATGCCGCCGCCAAGGTCATAGACACCGGAGACCTCGCGGGTAGCGATACCGGCAATCTTGGAGACGACGCTGTCGTCGATAGAAGTGTGGCCGTGGCCGGTTCCCTTATTCGCGGAGTCCGAGCCAGCCTGAGTTGCCGGGGTGTTCTTAGCAGTGTTCTTTGCATTGTCAGCCATGATGTGCCGTTCCTGTTCTCAGTGTTGTAGACGAAATGTCTGGACAATGCCGATGCTATAGCCGCCACAGGCAATCTGCAGTGCGGCTAGGAATACATGACTGCGAGAGAGCCCCTCCAGCAGGGATTTCGTTATGAAAGGCTCTTAGAAAACTGGATTACAGACTTGATGTACCCTTCTTCCCCGGCATCACGGAGAGCTCTGTAATTTCTAGATTATCCCTGCTTGACGGCAGGATATGACCTCTCATTTCCCGTTCTGGCATCACGAACGAACCCCACGTGCCAGCCGTTTGCTAACAAATTCGACAACTTTGTATAACGAGTGGCAACTTACAGCGAGATTCCACGTTTCAGCGGTGTGTTAATGCCGACCACGATCGGAACTCGTGCGCACCGCGATTTGGTTGCCGCGCTTGACGACGGCGACAGCGCCAGCGGCGACTCGGCTGCTGTTTAGCCCCGCCCGTTACCTTGTGAGTGTCCCCGATAATGGGG
>NZ_KV821816.1:0-13353 GCF_001815745.1 Corynebacterium sp. HMSC064E07
CATAAACTCGCACAGTTTCACATTTGCAGCCCGTCTTTCTGAAGTTGTCAGGTTTGCTGCTTAACCAAAAAACGCCCGACCGCCTGCGCATCAACTGCACAGAACAATCGGGCGTGAAAAGGCTTTTGGCTATCTAGCCGCCTATTTACTTCTTGCGAGCCTGACCCGGCTTCGGAGCCGGCTTGGACGGCTTGGAAGAGATCTTCTTAGCGTCGTCAGCGTTCTTCTTCTCGGTCTTGACCTCGTCGACCTTGATTTGAGCCTGCTTGGAAGCCTCTGCGGCCTTCTCCTCAGTGGTCTCCTTGGCCTTAGCAGCCTTGTCCTTGGCCTCGTCGGCCTTGTCGGCTGCCTTGCCCTTTACCTCTTCAGCCTTGTCCTTAGCCTCAGAAGCCTTCTCTTCAACGGTCTCCTTGACCTCTGCGGCCTTCTCTTCGACCTTGTGCTTAACTTCCTGGGCCTTCTGCTGGTACGGAGCTGGGTCAACCGGGAGCTTGTCGTCCTTGCGCAGCTTCCAAACGATGACACCGACGATTGCTGCAACAACAGCGAAGACCAGGGAAGCGGTTGCGATGCGACCGTTCTTGGCGCGCTGCTCTTCCTTACCGGTTACCTTGTCGATAGCCTTCTGGGTACGCACCTCGAGGTCCTTGCGAGCCTTCTTGGCCTTCTTTTCAGCCTTCTTAGCCTCGCAGCGAGCCTTGCAACGGGTCTTCTTGCCCTTGCGCTTAGCGTCCTTCTCGGCCTGCTTCGCAGCCTTCTTAGCCTGCTTCTTGGTCTCCTTGGACTTCTTCTCAACCTTGCCGGTCAGTTCTTCGGCCTGCTCAGCGAGCTGATCGCGGGCGTCGGAAACCTTTTCCTTAACGTCTTCCGCCCAATTGGTTGCTGCGTCCTTTGCTGCCTCGTTCTGTGCAGCTGCCACCTTCTTAGCCTCCTGCATCGTGTCGTAGAGCTCTGCAGCCTTCTTGTCCCGGTAATCCGAGTAGCTGTCGTAAGCGGACTTCAGTCCCTTGACAGCCAGCGAGATTGCGTTGGGGTTCATGACTCTCCTTTATTAGTGCGTCGCCAACAGGCATCGCCTTTAATTCTCAATCAATGATTAATACTGCTGCGGCGCCAGTGCCTCTGAGACCAAGATGCTTCTAAGTCCAAGAGCTAGGGCCCAGTTAGGCCTAGCGCCGAAATATTTGCAGCAGGCTCACATTCCAGCTTAGGCACTATTTGGCCTCCATGGGGGTCAACGAAGAACTCTTTTCCTTATCTTGAGAAACATTTTCGCTGGTTTCTGCCACGGAGAAACTCACCAGTAGGAGCAATTGGCCACCAAGGTCGGTATCCTAAGGAACGTGACTATTAAGACTGCTACTGCAACTGTGCACACCAACCATGGCGATATCGTGATTGACCTGTTCGGCAACCACGCGCCGAATACCGTCGACAACTTCATCGGCCTGGCAGAAGGCACCAAGGAGTACAAGGGGCAGAACGCCTCTGGCACCGAGTCCGGCCCGTTCTACGATGAGGCCATCTTCCACCGCATCATCGCTGGATTCATGATTCAGGGTGGTGACCCGCTGGGCACCGGCACCGGCGGCCCGGGCTACATGTTCGACGATGAGATTCACCCGGAGCTCCAGTTCGATCGTCCGTACCTGCTCGCTATGGCAAACGCCGGCAAGCGCGGCGGCCGTGGTACCAACGGTTCCCAGTTCTTCATCACCGTTGTTCCGACCCCGCACCTCAATGGCGCTCACACCATCTTCGGTGAGGTCGCTGATGATGCCTCGAAGAAGGTTGTCGACGAGATCGCTCGTGTGGCTACCGATCACTGGGATCGCCCGCTGGAGCCGGTCGTGATTACCTCCATCGACATCGAGAAGTAATCCGCTAGCTTCTACGCTCTTTAACCCGTCCGGTTGTTCCGGGCGGGTTTTTTCATGCCCATTTTCGCTTTACGACGGCCCGTAACTTCAATGTTGTGTTTAGGGGTAGTGGGGGTAGTAGCACATCGTGTTGATTCTCCACATGTCCACAGCCCTGTGGAAAAAATACTCCACTGTTCACCTAGGTGAACACGGGCCAAGAAGCACGTTACGGGTTCCAATTTTCACAAATTACAACAATTCACAGTTGTCCACAGACTTGTGCACATGTGTGGATAATTCCATTCTTGTAATTTACGAACCAGCGTTCGAAAGTGGTCGAACTCCGCAGAATATTGGAGTTACGCACAACTTAACTTGCAACTATGTTACTTGTTCACAGAGTTATCCACAGGCTGTGGATACTGTGGACACAGGGGATAGAACCAAAGTTGTCATGCTTTACGGTTTCTGTCACGTAACCCGTGAGAAATTTGGGACGAAATCTCTCCACAGTTATCCACAAATTACATGATTGTTACACAGGTTTCTGTGGATAACTTTTTTGCGCGATCAGTAGGAGGGAAATCCTCATTCGTCGAAAAACGTGTGGGAAACGGGTGTACTGACGGGGGTGAATTGACCTGGGTTTTTAGGTATGAAAAAAAGGCGCATCCAAAAGTGGATGCGCCTGAGGGGGTGCGATGTATTAGAGCTGACTAACGCCAACCCATAGTCATCAGCAGACCAACAATGAAAAGACCAAAGCCGATGACGTAGTTCCATGCGTTCAAAGTCACCATGAACGGAATATGCGGACCCGCGATGTAGTTGACCAGCAGCCAGCCCAAACCAATCAGCATGAACCCGAACATCAGCACCTTGTACCACACCGGCGTCTGAGTGCTGTTGATTTTGACCGGGGTACGGCTGACGGAGGAGCCACCGGATTGTGGTGAATTAGTGCTTTCGATCTTTGCCTTAGGCATAGCGCTTTAAACTCCTTAGGTTGTGGTCAGCAGGTTGCGATCAGCGCGGTATCTACACTCCCGCGGTATATGCATAATTGTAAACTTTGCATCCGAACTTACCAGTGAAGTTCGCAGGCAGTAGAATTCCCAGTTATGCAGATTCTCGTCGTCGATAACTATGACAGCTTCGTATTCAATCTGGTCCAGTACATAGGCCAGCTCGGCGAAACGGTTACTGTCTGGCGCAATGATGATGCGCGTCTCCGCGATGTTGACGACGTCGTAAAGCAATTTGATGCAATCCTACTGTCGCCCGGTCCCGGTGAGCCGTCTAATGCGGGGTGGACAGAGGACATTATTCGCGCGGTGAGCAGGCAGGACGAGCCGACACCGGTGTTGGGTGTGTGCTTGGGTCACCAGGCGATTGGTGAGGTCTTTGGTGCGCAGGTCGTGCGTGCCGACGAGCTGTTGCACGGCAAGACCTCCCCGGTCACTCATGACGGCACGGGTGTTCTGGCCGATGTGCCCAGTCCTTTTATTGCCACGCGCTACCACTCGTTGACGGTGGATCCGAAGACGTTGCCGGAGGAACTCATTGCCACGGCATTCACGGATTCGGGCATGCTGATGGCGATGCGCCACCGCGACCTGCCGATTCACGGCGTGCAGTACCACCCGGAGTCGGTACTCACCCAGTACGGGCACCGCATGCTGGTCAATTGGCTGCGGCTGGCCGGCGGTGAGTACACCGAGGAACTCCTGGCGGAGTTGGAAGAGCAGCAGGCCGTGTACCAGCGCGCCTTCTCAGACGTGCTGGCACACTAGCCGCTAGTTAGGCAGCAGATCCGGCAGCCTTATGGGAGGTTCCGGAGCAGGCCGTTCCTCTGAAGAGCTCTCCGGGGCGACCCCCAGCCGGTAGACACGCAGGGTGACCTCGCCGTCCTTGTTGACCTTGGAGCCGGCCGACGGGTCGGCCTTCTCCACGTGGTCGACCTTGGACAGATCCAACGTGGTGACTTCCTCGGTGCGGATAGTTCCCTCGAAGCCGGCATCGGTGAGTGCCTTCTCCGCATCGCGGAGAGTCTGGCTCTCAACTCGTGGCATCTTAATTTGGTTGCCGCGCGAAACGTGCAGCTCGACAGTCGTTCCGACGGTGAGCTCCGTGCCCTTCTGGGGAACCTCAACAACGGTTCCCTGTTCCTCAGTGGAGTCAACCTCCACCACCTCGACAACGAAACCAGCGGACTCGAGGGTCGTGCGGGCGGAATCCAACCTCTGACCAGTGACATCCGGAACAGTCTTGGTCTCGATACCGGAGGAGACAGTCAAAGTTACACGGGTTCCCTTCGACACCTGAGAACCGGCAGCTGGAGACTGCTCGATGACATTGCCGCGCGGAACGTCCTCACTCGGTTCCTCTTGCAGCTTCGGATTGACGACAAGCCCCGCCTCCTCGAGTAGGCGGCGAGCTTCCTCTGCCTGTTTGTCGCGTACATCCGGCACATTGGTCAACTCTGGGCCCGAAGATACGCGCAGCTTGATACGAGATCCCTGCGGCAACCCCGATCCGACGCCCGGTTCGGTGGCAATCACCGTGTCTCGGGGCACATCTGGGTTCGGCTCGTCGACGCGGTTGACCACGAAACCAGCCTGCTCGAGAACCTGCGTTGCCTCATTGACATTTAGACCCTCGACCTGCGGAATGGCAACGGTCTCGACCTCGGTGGACGAGTTGAAAAGCTGGTAGGCACCGTAGCCGACACCGCCGAGAGCGACCAGCGCAGCAGCCGCCAGTGCGACAGTCTTTCCTGCGCCACCCTTCTTTTTCTCAGGCTCGTCAGTGTTAGCGATCTGAGCAGGGGCTTCCGGCTGGGCAGCCACTCTCTCCGGTTCCGGAGCCGGAGCCGGAGCAGGGACAGCGGCCGGAGTTGCCTGCTGCGCAGGGGTCACCCGGGTCTCAGCATCCGACGGAGTTGCCGGAAGGAATTCGGTGGTCTTCGCGTCGTCGTCATGCGCGCCGTGGTGCGCCAGCGCCAACGGATCCTCGCCGCGTGCAAGACGACGCAAATCCTGGGCGAAGTCCTCTGCAGAGTCGTAGCGCTCCATCGGATCCTTGGCCATCGCGGTCAACAACACCGCGTCGAGGGCCTGAGCCGTGTTCGGGCCGGTGTTGAGCTTCCCCGAAGGCCGCGGCGGCTGGTCCTGAACGTGCTGGTAAGCGACAGAAAGAGGGGTTTCGCCGGTGAACGGCGGGGCGCCCGTGACGGCCTCGAAAAGTACGCAGCCGACAGCGTAGATATCGGAACGGGCGTCGGCGGTCTTACCGCGCGCCTGCTCCGGCGAGAGGTATTGCGCGGTACCCAGCACCGCCGCAGTCTGCGTCATCGTGGTGGAATCACCGAGCGCGCGAGCGATGCCGAAGTCCATCACCTTCACCTTGCCGGTGTTGGTCAGCATGATGTTCGCTGGCTTGATGTCACGGTGAATAATGCCCGCATGGTGGGATGCCGTCAGCGCATCACACACCGATGCCATGATCGATGCGGCCTTCTTCGGGTCGAGCCGCCCCTCACGACGAACAAGATCACGCAGGGTCTCGCCCTGAATCAGCTCCATGACAATGAAAGGCACGCGCCCCATCGGGCTATCCGTCTCGCCGGTGTCGTACACCGACACGATCGACGGGTGATTCAGCAGCGCTGAATTTTTCGCTTCACGACGGAACCTTGCGAGGAAGTTCTCATCCCTGGCAAGGTCGGCCCTCATCATCTTGACCGCGACAGAGCGACCGAGAACAGTATCTTCAGCGCGGTAGACATCGGACATGCCGCCAACGCCAATGAGCTCGCCGAGCCGATAACGGCCGGAGAGGAGATCGTCATTGCCAGACATTGTTCGTCAGTCCCTTCGGAAGGATTTCCACCAAAACATCTTGTACCTGAATATTACTGTGCATCTGGAGTCCCCAAGGTATTACCGGAGTCATTTCCCAGGGGCAATTGAATACCGGGCAGACCACCGCCGCTGGAGTCGTCGCCACTGTCGTTGCCATTGTCGTTGCCCGAATCCTGAGTCGGTTCGGACGTATCCGGAGCGGTCTCGCTGGTGTCCTGCTCAGTGGAGCTGTCAGAGGCACCGTCATTGTTGCCGCCGTAGTTTTCCCCAGAGTTGCCGCCGTCGTTATTTCCCCAGTTACCGGAATTGTCTCCCGACCAACCGTAACCAGAACCGTCGTTGGGGTCGGTGTTTTCCTCTGTGGTTTGCTGCTGTGACTGGTTCGGAATGTACTGCTCCAAGTTCGGAATGGTTGGCAGTGAACCGGTAGTCGACAGCGAATAGACGACCGCGATAGCACCGGCCAGCAACACTAGCAGCACCAACAGCACAATGCTGCCGCAGCCACAACCGCAGCCACTGCGCTTCTTTGCCGGCTTACGCTGTCGGGCGGGTTGCTGCGGTGGCCGCTGTGGCTGCTGCGGTGGCTGCGACACCGGCATGGGCGGTCGCGTCATGGCACCGAGTTCGGTGGTCGCCGGGTTGGCAGCGTTGGATTGACGGTGCACCGTTGGGGTCACACCACGCGGCTGCGGTGGGCGGTGCCCCGCGCGCACTCGCAAAACAGCCTGTGCCAGCTCACGGCCATCGGCATAGCGACGCTGCGGATCCTTGCGCAGCATAATGCCGATAAGTTCGCGGATATGCGGATTGACCGTCGGCGCCAACGCAGGTGGTGCCTCGTTGATGTGTGCCACGGCAACCGCGACGGTGGAGTCGCCCTGGAAGGGCCGGGCGCCGGCCACCATTTCGTAGGCGACACAGCCAAGCGAGTAGATGTCTGTCGCCGGACTCACCTGTTTGCCCTGCGCCTGCTCCGGTGAGACATACTGCGCGGTACCGACGACCATGCCGGTACGCGTCAGAGGCACCGCTTCAGCGGCTTTGGCAATGCCAAAGTCGGTAATTTTCACCGTGCCCTCCGGCGTCACCAGGAGGTTGCCTGGCTTAATGTCGCGGTGGACAAGGTTCGCAGCGTGAATTGCCGACAGGCCGTGTGCAGTCTGCTCCAGAACGTCGAGCATCAGGTGCTCTGGCAGGGTGCGACGCCGCTGCAGCACCTGCGACAGAGATTCGCCACGGATGTACTCCATGACGATGTAACACGCGCCGTGGCTGCCGATGTCGCCTTCCTCGTAGGTGACAATCTTCACCACGTTTGGGCTGTTGACGCTGCGCGCAGCGGCGGCTTCGTTCTGGAAACGCTGCCGGAACTCGTAGTTGTCCGAGTACTCCTGGTTCAGAAGTTTGATTGCAACCAGTTCGCCGCTGGTGGCGTCGTCGGCAAGCCAGACGGTGGACATGCCGCCACGGCCGAGCAGACGGCGAACGTGATATCGGTCGCCAACGATGTCTTGAACTTGGTGGGCATCCATGCTTATCGACCCGCCTGTTCGACCGCGTCAATGAGTGCACGGCCAATCGGGGCAGCAACGGAGGCGCCGGTAGCGCCCTGGCCCTGGCCGCCACCGTTTTCCACGACGACAGCCACGGCGACATCGGAGTCCGGCGCGAAGGCGATGTACCAGACGTGCGGTGCGTACTCGCCGCGGACAGCACCGTGTTCCGCGGTACCGGTCTTGGAGGCAATACGCGAACCGTTACCGCCCGAGTGCGACTCGGAGCCGCGCATCAGCTCAGTTACGGTCTCCGCGACCTCCGGCGAAATCGCCTCGCCGGCTTCAATCGGCTTAAAGGACTTGATTTCGGAGAGGTCGGCACCGCGCACCGATTTGATGATCTGGGGTTCCATGCGCACGCCGCCGTTGGCAATCGTGGCGGCGATGATGGCGTTGTCCAGCGGCGTGAAAGACACGTCGCGCTGACCAATGGAGGTCTGACCCAGCGAGGACTGATCCGGAATATCACCGACAGCGGAGGGCTGAATCGGCAGGCCCGCGTCATCGTGGGTCTCACCGATGCCGAATCGCTTAGCGACGTCCTTGAGCGCATCGGCCCCGTACTGCATACCGAGCTCAGCGAATGCCGTATTACAGGACTGCGCGAAAGCCTGGCGGAGAGTTGTAGTAGCCCCACCACAGGTCGAGCCACCGTAGTTCTCCAACGTAGTGGTGGTATCCGGCAGCGTAATCTGCGGTGCGCCAGTGACCGAGGTGTCCGGGGAAGCGCCTTGCTCCAGTGCCGTGACCGTGGTCAACACCTTGAAAGTGGAACCCGGCGGCAGCGGACGCTGAGTGGCGTGGTTGAGCAGCGGTGCGCCCTCATTGTTATTGAGGGACTGCCAGGTACTCTCGTCGCCGGCGGCGATGTCATTCGGGTTGAACGACGGTGTGGAGGCCATCGCGAGAATTTCACCCGTCGATGGGCGAATGGCGACGGCGGAGCCGACGTAGCCGCGTTCAGCGAGTTGTTGGTACGCAGTCCGCTGAGCGTTCGGCAACAGCGTCAGCTCCGTGGAGGCCCCAGAGGGTTCCTTGCCCGTGACCATGTCGAGGGCGCGGGAGGTAAACAGCGAAGGGTCGCTGCCGTTCAAGATCTCGTTCTGAGAGCGTTCGATACCGGCCGAGCCGTAGATGTCCGACAGGTATCCGACCACCGCGGCATATGCCTCCGGGTCGGTGTCGTAGCTGCGGTCATAGAAGCCGCTCTCGCCCTTGACCGAGTGGGCCAGAATGTCGCCGTCAGTGGTGATTTGGCCGCGAGGTTTGGACTTTTCCTCCAGGAACTGGCGGCTATTCAGCGGATTGTGGGCGTACTTATCCTGCTGGAAGCCCTGGATGTAGGTCAGGTTCGCCAGTAGAAGAACGAAGAGTCCGAGAACGACAACAAAGATTTGGCGAATGGTTTTATTCATCTACTGGTTCACCTCCTGAGATGCGTTGGCATTGTCGTTGAGGCCCGAAGGGCTGCTTTGAATGCCCCAGGGGCGGTTGGCCTCGTCAGAGACGCGCAGCACGATGGCCAACATGATGTAGCTGGCCAGCAGTGAGGAACCACCGGCTGACATGAACGGAGTAGTCAGACCTGTCAGCGGCATCAGCTTGGAAACACCGGCTGCAACCACGAACAGCTGAATGGCCATCGAGAATGCGACACCGGCCGCCAGCAGCTTGCCAAAGGAATCACGTACCGCCAAGCTCGCCGAAATACCGCGGGAAATCAGAATCGCGAACAGCAGGATGATGGCACTCAGACCGGTAAAACCTAGCTCTTCACCAAAGGCCGAGAGGATGAAGTCAGAGTGTGCCACCGGAATGTTCTGTGGGTAGCCCTGGCCCAGACCGGTGCCACCGATGCCACCCCAGCTCATGCCGAACAGACCCTGGGAGAGCTGATAGCCGCCCTCGTCGTAGGAGCCCAACGGATCCAGGAAATGCGTGACTCGCGCCTGAATCTTGTCCGAAACCATGTAGACACCGACAACGCCGACGGTCACCAGCACCATGCCGATGATCAGCCAGGAACCACGACCGGTGGCAGCGTAGAGCATTGCCAGCACAGTGCCGAAGAGCACCAGCGCCGGGCCAAAGTCATTCTGCAGAGCCATGATGACGGTAGCGATGCCCCAGATCAGCAGAATCGGACCCAGGTCGCGAACACGCGGGAAATCAATGCCCAGGAAACGCTTGCCCGCCACATTGAACAGCGAGCGCTTATTCACCAGCAGCTGAGCAAAGAAGATCAGCAGCATGACCTTGGCAAACTCACCCGGCTGCATGGAAAACGGGCCGATGGAAATCCAGATGCGGGCATCAGCATTAATCGACGACGGCCACACCAGCGGTAGCGCCAACAGAATCAAGCCGCCGAGACCCAGCAGATACGAGTACTGCGACAGCGAGTGATGGTTGCGCAGCAGGACGATCACGCCGATAAACAGTGCGACACTGAGTACGGTCCACATGATCTGGTTGCGCACCAACGAGGTGTCATTGGCCAGGTCGAGGCGGTGAATCATCACCAGCCCCAAGGCATTGAGCGTTGCTGCAACCGGCAGCATCACCTGATCGGCGTTGGGCGCCACAAAGGTCAGCGCGATATGCGCCACTGCAAAGATCACAAAGAATCCGCCAATGATGTAAAAGACATCTGCGGTCAGAGAGTTGCCCTGAGCCAGTTCCAGTGAAATTAGTGCCAAAAGCAACAATCCTGCCGACAGCAGCAGCAGGAGCATTTCCTTCATCCGAAGCTGTCGCTTCGTGGTAGTTTCACTCATTTTCGCACC
This sequence comes from Corynebacterium sp. HMSC064E07, assembly GCF_001815745.1. Classification (NCBI taxonomy): domain Bacteria; kingdom Bacillati; phylum Actinomycetota; class Actinomycetes; order Mycobacteriales; family Corynebacteriaceae; genus Corynebacterium; species Corynebacterium sp. HMSC064E07. The sequence goes on from NZ_KV821816.1 coordinate 10,071, forward strand.
TGCCTACAGTTGACTCCTGGCTTCGAGCCCAGCTTTTCATCCTTCTTGTCATCGTCGGAAACGGACAGACATACCGGCAGTGCCGACTCCGCCAAACGGCCAATCTGGTCGCTGACACCGTCGTAGGAATCAGCCGGCAGACCTTCCAGCGAATTGCGTGCCGCCGGTGAGAGATCTTCCGGCGTCATGATGTGGCAGTCGACCTTCTCCTTCGGCGTCCCAGCCGGAGGAAGCTGAACTTTATTGTCATCGGTCAAACAGATGAACTGATGTGGCTCTTGCAGATCGAAGCCCAGCAAACTGCCGGGCACGCCGTGCATCAGCTGCACCTGCCCGTCGACCACCGCGAGATGGTACATCGACTCCTTCTTCTGCCAGCCCCAAATACCAAGGCCGACCAACCCGGCCACCAGCACCAGCACCACAGAAATAACTAGCCACTTGCCCTTGGAAGCTTTCTTCTCCGGCGCCGAAGTCACTGCAATTTCCTGCGACTTCCGCGGGCGGAGTGCCGCCGCGCGTCCCGCTGACGTATTGGGGCGGGGGAGTTCCTCCTCCGCACTCTGTAGGGCACCGGCCAGGGCGGGCTCGTAAGGCGTGCGTGCCGACGAATCGACAACATCGGCAACCACCACGGTGATGTTATCCGGACCACCGGACTTCAACGCGTAGTCAATGAGCTTGGTAGCGGCCTCGTCCGGAGTGCCCTCCGAGAGCACATCCTTGATGGTGTCCGCGGACACTGGATCGGATAGACCATCCGAGCACAGCAGGTAGCGATCGCCCTCGTGAACATCGCGATAAGACAAAGTAGGCTCCACCGGGCGACCGGTGAGAGCCTTCAAAATCAGTGAGCGCTGAGGGTGAATTGCCGCTTCTTCTTCGGTGAGATTGCCCTCATCCACCAGGGACTGCACATAGGTGTCATCCCGGGTAATGCGGATGAGCTCCCCGTCGCGCAGCAGATAGCCACGCGAGTCACCGACATGGCACATGCCCAGGCGGGTACCGTCGAAAAGCAGAGCAGTCAGCGTAGTGCCCATGCCTTGCGTAGAGGGGTTCTGCTCAATTTCATCCGCGATGGAGTTATTGCCCTCCATGCAGGCGCTGCGCAGGGACTCGAGCAAATCGGGGCCGGGCTGATCATTGTCCAGCCGAGAGACGGCCGCAATCATCAGCTGAGATGCGATTTCTCCGGCGGCGTGGCCACCCATGCCGTCGGCAAGCGCGAGCAGACGCGAACCCGCATAGGCGGAGTCCTCGTTGTTCTGTCGGATGAGGCCGCGGTCAGAGCGGGCCGTGTAATTCAGAGCAAGACTCATGGTTGCAACCTCAAAGTTGTACGGCCAATACGAAATTCCATACCCGAAGCCAGGCGTTCCGGCTGTTCCACGCGCTGGCCATTGAGGAATGTGCCATTGCGGGAGTCCAGGTCCTCCAGGTACCAGATGCCGTCGCGGTTGATGACGCGAGCGTGCTGGCCCGAGGCGAAGTCATCGTTGAGGACGAAGGCATTCGACTCTGAACGGCCAATAGTGATGTCGCGTTGGTTGTTTAGGTTCATGCGCGAACCCGCCAGCGGCCCGGAGGTGACAAGGAGCTGATGTGGAGTCTGCGAGCGCTGGAAACGCTTGGCCGGAGCACTGCTGGCCTGCCGAAGTGGGCGCAGCGGAGCCGAGCCTGTTGTTTCTGTACGCAGGGTGCGAAGCGTCATCCAAATGAAAAACCACAGGACGACCAGCACGCCGATGCGCGAAAGCAGAAAAACGATAGCTTCCACGTCCGAGGAACCTCCTTATGTAGAGCTGGTGGGTCCGCAAACCGAACACACGGACGTAATTATTCCAGGAATGTGTCGGCAAACCTAGGGCAGTGGCATGTGAACCTGGTGAACCTCACTACTTAGCGAATCTGAATCAGCGAATCTGAACTTCGAGAACAGAATGTCCTAGCGAGATTTCGTCGCCGTCAGCCAGCAGCCAGTTCTCAATGGGTTCGCCATTGACAATGGTGCCGTTGGTCGAATGCAAATCGACGAGCACAGCGTCCTGGCCATCCCACGTGATTTCGGCATGCTGGCGGGAAACACCAGTATCCGGGAGGCGGAAGTCGGAAGCGGTGCCGCGGCCGATGATGTTCGAACCATGGCGCACCTCAAATACGCGCGAGGAGCCGTCCTGCAACAGCAGGGTGACGGTCTTTTCCTGGGACTGGTCTTCGCCCACGGCCGCGCTGCTCAGCTCAGTTGCCGGTTCCGGGTCGACCGCGGGGATGGGGCGGGAAGCGGTGGGGAACTGCTCAGCTTCCGGCTGCGGGTGGTAGGCGGCAGAGGTCTCTGCAGTTTGGGGTTCATCATCGCTTTGCGACGGGGCTGCGTCAGTGTTGGCATCATCTGCACTGTCCTCGAATGGGACGAACTCCGAGGTGCCCACGGTGTCCTCGGTGAAAGTGCTGGCCGTCTTCAACTGGCCGGTGTGGAGAGACTCCACTGCCTGCAGGTGGACGCTAATGGAACCGGTGAAGCCCCAGCCGTTGTTACGGCAGTAGCGTGTCATGCGGTCAGCCAACTGATTCGGCAGGTTGGGCTCGGACGCAGAAAGGTTCTTGTAGTCGGCAGCGCTGATGCCAATGCGGAAATCATTGGGTGCCAAGTACTGACCGTTGGCGTCCTGCATCAGGAAGTCTTCAATTTCCTGCTTCAGGCATTCTTCTAACTCATTCGGGACAACCTTGCCGCCGAACACGCGCGCAAAGCTGTTGTCGAGCCCGCGCTGAAGCGAGCTATCGAGCTTGCGGATGCGTCCTAGGAAATCCATCTGACTAAAGAAATTCGCCTTCTCCCGCCAAACCGCGGCGGGTTACGTGAAAAAAATGTGCACAAAAATTATCGATACTTAAGCAACAGTATAGAGCCCTACACCTTCAGTTAAGGGCTAGGAACTGCTGAGGTTTATCAAATAGTGACGACGGTTGTGGGGGGGAAGTTGCTATTGCTAAGTGCTGAAAAGTGGTGGAAAACGTGCGCTGGCCTGGGGATTTGGTGGTGTATTAGCGCGGGGTGTTATAGTTCTATTCGTTCCCACGGGCGAGTGGCGGAATGGCAGACGCGCTGGCTTCAGGTGCCAGTGTCCTTTACGGACGTGGGGGTTCAAGTCCCCCTTCGCCCACAGCGAAGATCCTCGGAAGTGTAAAAGCTTCCGAGGATTTTTTGTTTCTAGGGTTGGGGTTTGGGGGTTAAGTAAAGAAAAGTGGGGTTAAGTGACAAAAAGTGTGTCCGCTCGGT